>NZ_CP169555.1:2807406-3119340 GCF_041951745.1 Aeromicrobium sp. CTD01-1L150 | reverse complement strand
ACTCGAGCACGAGGGGCAGAGTCTGCTCCTCGTTGAGGCACGGGACCTGGACGAACAGGCGCATGGGTTCCTTCCTGACCTGCCGGGGACGGCACGACTGTACCCACTCAGGCGCACTGGGACGTGGAACGGGGCCGCGCCTGTACATTGAGCCGGTCCGACGTCGATCCGGGAGGACAGCGCTGCGCATGACCAGCCCTGAGACCACCGAGCCCGTGGTGAGTCGCTCCTGGACGGTCCTCGCCTGGGTGGCGCCGCTGGTCTGCCTCGCCGTCAACGTGTACGTCCTGTGGGGGACCACCTGGCCGGCGTTCCCGTACGACGAGGTCACGCTGCTGCAGATGGCTCGGATGCTGGCGGGCGAGGAAGTGCCAGACATGATCCGCGGCGCCGGGTACTACCCGGGCTGGGCGGTGCTCATCACCCCGGTGTGGTGGTTCACCTCCGACCCCTCGGTCGCCTACCAGGCGTCGTTGTGGCTCGGAGTCGTCGTCTCCCTCGCCACGATCTGGCCGCTCACCCAGATCGCCCGACGCTTCGGCCTGGCTGCCGCGCCGGCCGTCGTCGTCGCCTCCTTCGTGATGGTGCTGCCGGCCCGCGCCGTGCAGGCGGACTTCTCCATGAGCGAGCGGCTGGTGACCTTGTTCCTCGCGTGCGCGGTGCTGGCCGCCTTCCGGGTGGCCGAGCGGCCGAGCCTCCTGCGGCACCTCGTCCTCGCCGCGACGTTGGGACTCCTGCTCTTCTCGCACGTCCGGATGAGCGTCGTGCTCGGCGCCGCCGCGGTGTGGCTGCTCATCCGCATCCCGCGACACGCCTGGCCCTCGGTCGCGGGCCTGGTCATGGTGGCCCTCTCCTACGTCGCCGCCACCCGGGCCGGCAACGCCCTCAACGAGGCGCTCCTCGGCCGCACGCTCACTCGCGAGGACGCGCTGCTGCAACGCATCAGCGACTCGCGGCCGGAGCTGTTCCTGCGGGTGGGCATCGGCCAGTCCTGGTACCAGAGCCTCGCCTCGTTCGGTCTCGTCGCCGTCGGGCTCGTCGTCATCGTGCTGCTGGTGTGGCGTGAGCTGCGGCGCTGGGACTTCGGCGCGGTGACCTTCCTGTTCGGCGCCACGACGGCCGTCGTGTTCGTCTCGCTCGCGCAGTGGGCCAACGACCACCTCCTGTACATCAACCCGTGGGTCCGTCTGGATGCCTGGGTGTACGGGCGGTACATCGACCCCGTCGCGACGATCGTCGTCCTGGTGGGTGTCTGTGCCCTGCTGGTGGGCGTGAGCCGGTCCGTGGCGGCCTGGGCCGTCGGGATGAACGCACTCGTCTGGCTCCTCGGCTTCGGCTACCTCACGCGGGAGGTCCCGACGTGGGGGTACGTGACTCCGGCGCACATCCCGGGCATCCTGCCGTGGCACCACCTGCTGCCGAGCGAGCCGTGGCCCAGGGACGTGGGGATCCTGCCCAGTCTCGTCAACGAGAACCGCATCTGGATCATCGCTCCCCTGTGCGTGCTCGCCGTGCTCGTGGCTGCGCTCGCAACCCGCCGGCGGCCGGCCGTCGTGGCGGGCGGCCTGGTCGTGCTCGCCGGGCTGGCCACGGTGATCTCGGCCGGGCCGTCCGCGCAGTTCCACGACGATGAGAACCACTCGGTCGACATGCGTGACCAGCTTGAGCCGCTGATCACCTTTGGTCCGGACCATCCCATCGGCTACGCGCGCGGCTGCCGTTCCAGTGAGGGCATCGAGGCCACCGGCCAGAACTACCTCGGCTACGTGGTGGCGCCGTCCCCGATGCCACAGGTCGACTCGGCCGACGACATTCCCGACGACATGACGATCGTCCTCGCCTGCGAGCACTGGGAGACCAGCAGAGAGCTGGGGGCCCGGCGGCTGGACACCGCCTCCGTCTACGCCTCCCACGTCTGGGTCATGCCCGGTGAGCTGCAGGACGAGCTGGAGGATGAGGGGCGTCTGGCCCCTGTAGATTGGGCCGGTCCGCCGCCGAGCCCTGAGGACCCTGCCGCGCATGACCAGCCCTGATCCCGCCCCCGTGCAGGAGGAGTCGGCGACCCCTTCCGTCCCGGCCGCCCGTCGATGGTGGGTGCTCGCCTGCCTGGCACCGGTGATCTGCCTCGCGGTGAACGTCTACGTGCTGTGGGGCACCGAGTGGCCGGGCTTCCCCTACGACGAGGTCAGCCTGCTGCAGCTGTCGCGCCTGCTGGCCGGCGAGGAGGTCACCGACAGCATCCAGGGCAAGGGGTACTTCCCCGCCTGGGCGATCCTCACCACACCGATCTGGTGGTTCACCTCCGATCCCTCGATCGGCTACCAAGCCACCCTCTGGGCGGGTGTGCCCGTCTCGCTGGCGACGATCTGGCCGCTCGCGCTCATCGTCCGCCGGTTCGGTCTCGCCACCGCGCCCGCCGTCGTGGTGGCCTCCTTCGCCATGATCCTGCCGGCCCGGGCCATCCAGGCGGACTTCTCGATGAGTGAGCGGCTGGTCACCCTGGTCCTGGTGTGCGTCGTCTTGGCCGCCTTCCGGGTGGCCGAGCGCCCGACGGTGCTGCGACACCTGGTCCTCGGTCTCACGCTCGCGCTGCTGTTCTTCTCCCACATCCGCATGAGCGTCGTCTTGGCGGCTGCTGCGGTGTGGCTCCTGCTGCGCCTCCCGCGCCACGTCCTGCCCTCGACGGCCGGTCTGGTCTTCGTGGCGATCGCCTACTACACCGCCAACCGGGCCGGCCGTTGGTTCAACGAGCTGGTGCTCGTGGGCGAGTTCCGCCAGGGAGACGGTCTGCTGGACAAGCTCGGTGAGTCGAGGCCGTCGCTCTTCCTGCGGGTGGGCATCGGCCAGGCGTGGCACCAGAGCCTCGCGTCGTACGGACTCATCGCGATCGGCGTGATCGTCCTGGTGGTGCTCGTCTGGCGCGAGCTGCGCCGGTGGGACTTCGGGGCGTCGACGTTCATCCTCGGGGCCACGGTGGCGATCACCCTGGTCTCCCTCACCCAGTGGGCCAACGACTTCCTGCTCTTCGACAACCCCTGGGTGCGCCTCGACGCCTGGGTCTACGGGCGGTACATCGACCCGATCGCCACGGTCGTGGTGGCGATCGGGCTCGCCGCCCTCCTCAAGGGTGTCTCGAGGCCCGTGGCGCTCTGGGCCGTCGCGATGAATGCGCTCACGGCCCTCGCGGCCGTGCTCGTCCTCAGCCGAGAGGTCCCCACCTGGGGTTATGTGACCCCCGCCCACATCCCGGGCATCCTTCCGTGGAACCCCTTGCTCCCCGACGACCCATGGCCCGCGGACGAATGGATCGTCCCGAGCCTGACCAACGAGAACCAGATCTGGATCATCGCGCCGCTGTGCGTGCTGGTGATCCTCCTCGCCGCCCTGGCGCTGCGGCGTCGGCCGCTGCTGGTGGCTTCGGTCCTGGTGGCCCTCGCGGCGATCGGCACCCTGATCGGCAGCCAGCGCACCGACGTGTTCCACGAATCGGAGAGCGCATGGCTCCCGATGCGTGACCACCTCACCCAGATCACCACCCTGACCGCCGAGACCCAGGTCGGTTTCGTGCGGCCCAGCGGGGAGGGCGTCCGCGAGTGCGAGGCGCGTGAGGGCAGCGGCGGTACGGCAGCCAACTACTTCGGCTACGCCGTCGCTCCCGCCCCGCTGCAGCAGATCCTGGAGCCGCAGGACGTCGACGGGCTCGACCTCGTCATCGCCTGCGAGCGCTGGGCGGTCGGTGAGGAGCTCGGCGCCCGCCGCCTGGACGCCGACGCGGTCTATGAGTCCTACGTGTGGGTCATGCCCGGCGAGCTGCAGGACGAGCTGGCCTCCGAGGGACGGCTGGATCCGCCCTCACCCGTCGGCTGACGTCAGGGGCGGCCGAGGCCGCGGTAGGTCCAGCCGGCCTCGCGCCATGCGACCGGGTCGAGGACGTTGCGACCGTCGACGATGATCGGTGTGGCCACCGCCTCCTTGGTGGCCACGGGGTCGAGCTCGCGGAAGTGCTTCCACTCCGTGGCCAGCACGACGGCCTCGGCGCCACGCAGGACGTCCTCGAGGTTGTCGGCGAACTCCAGCTGCGGGTGGGCCTTGCCGGCGTTCGGGACGGCCTCGGGGTCCCAGGCGATGACGTCGGCCCCGAGGCCGTGCAGCTGCACCGCGACGTCGAGGGCGGGGGAGTCGCGGATGTCGTCGCTGTCGGGCTTGAAGGCCAGGCCGAGCACAGCCACCCGCTTGAGGTAGGCCGAGCCGCCGAGGGTCTCCTTGACGAGGTCGATGACGCGCTGGCGACGACGCAGGTTGATGGCGTCGACCTCCTTGAGGAAGGCGACGGACTCACCGCGGCCGAGCTCCTCGGCCCGCGCGCTGAAGGCCCGGATGTCCTTGGGCAGGCAGCCGCCGCCGAAGCCGACCCCGGCGTTCAGGAACTTGCGGCCGATCCGCACGTCGTGACCGATGGCGTCGGCCAGCTGGGTGACGTCGGCTCCGGTGACCTCGGCGATCTCGGCCATGGCGTTGATGAAGGAGATCTTGGTGGCCAGGAAGGCGTTGGCGGCCGTCTTGACCAGCTCGGCCGTCGCGTAGTCGGTGACGATCCGCGGCGTGTCCAGGGACATGGCCTGCGCATAGACCTCGTCCAGGATGTCCACGGCGCGCTGGCTGCGCACTCCGTAGACCAACCGGTCCGGCTCGATGGTGTCCTTGACCGCAAAGCCCTCACGCAGGAACTCGGGGTTCCAGGCCAGCTCCGCCCCCGTCGGCTCGATGAGCTCGGCGAGCCGCTCGGCGGTGCCCACCGGGACGGTGGACTTGCCCACCACGAGGTCGCCGGGCGACAGGTGGGGGAGCAGGTCCCGGACGGCCGCGTCGACGTAGGTCAGGTCGGCGCCACCGCCGTCACGGCGTTGCGGTGTGCCGACGCCGATGAAATGCACGGCAAATCCCTTGGCATCGGCGACGTCGGTGCTGAAGCGCAGCTGGCCGGTGTCATGGTTCTCGGTGAGCAGCTCGGGCAGGCCCGGCTCGAAGAACGGTGCCTGACCTGCGGCCAGTGCCTCGATTTTGGCCGGGTCGACATCGATGCCGACGACCTCGTGCCCCAGGCTCGCCATGGCGGCCGCATGGACGGCTCCGAGGTAGCCACAACCGATGACCGACATCTTCATGGGAACCGCTCCTGACCTCGTGGAAGGTGACGCCTCACCCTAACGACCCGACGCGCTCGGGTGATGCCCGGATCGTGCGACCTGCTCGATAGACTGCACCGTCCGCAGTCGCCTTTTGCAAGGAGCAGAGCATGGACGCCGACCTCGTGGTCGTGGGTTCGGGATTCTTCGGCCTGACCGTCGCCGAGCGTGCCGCACGGGAGCTGGGCCGCAAGGTCCTGGTCATCGACCGGAGGGACCACATCGGAGGCAATGCCTACTCCGAGGACGACCCGGAGACCGGTATCGAGGTGCACCGCTACGGCGCCCACCTCTTCCACACCTCCAACGAGAGCGTGTGGGAGTACGTCAACCGGTTCACGACGTTCACGAGCTACCAGCATCGGGTCTACACGCACCACAAGGGCATCGTGTACCCGTTGCCGATCAACCTCGGCACGATCAACCAGTTCTTCAACGCCTCGTACTCCCCGGACGAGGCCCGCGCGCTCATCGCGTCGCAGGCCGAGGAGTTCGACACCGCGAGTGCCCAGAACCTGGAGGAGAAGGCGATCTCGCTCATCGGGCGGCCGCTGTACGAGGCGTTCATCCGCGACTACACCGCCAAGCAGTGGCAGACCGACCCGACCGAGCTCCCGGCGGAGATCATCGCCCGCCTCCCCGTGCGGTACACGTACAACAACCGGTACTTCAACGACACGTACGAGGGCCTGCCCACCCGCGGCTACACGGCGTGGCTGGAGAACATGGCCGACCACCCCAACATCGAGGTGCGCCTCGGCGTCGACTTCTTCGACGCCGACCAGCCGGTGAGCAAGGCCGCGACCGTCGGGCAGGTGCCCGTGGTCTACACCGGCGCCGTGGACCGCTACTTCGACTACGCCGAGGGCGAGCTGTCCTGGCGGACGCTGGACTTCGAGCGTGAGGTGCTGCCCACGGGTGACTTCCAGGGCACCTCGGTCATGAACTATCCCGACGCGGACTTCGACTACACCCGCATCCACGAGTTCCGGCACTTCCACCCCGAGCGCACCGAGTACCCCGACGACAAGACCGTCATCATGCGGGAGTTCTCGCGGTTCGCGGACCGCTCCGACGAGCCGTACTACCCGATCAACACCGATGCCGACCGCGAGCGCCTGCTCGCCTACCGCTCACTCACCGAGGGTGAGCAGGACGTGTTCTTCGGCGGGCGGCTGGGCACCTACAAGTACCTCGACATGCACATGGCCATCGGTTCGGCCCTGACGATGTACCGCAACGAGGTCAGTCCGCTGCTCGGCGGTTGAGCACGGGGCGTGCGGGTCCTGACGGCCCGCGCTGTCAGCGCAAGCGGAAGGTCTTCACCTGCATGAAGTAGTCGCGATAGGTCGTGTAGCGATCGATCCGTTGATACATCAGGTCCCGGCCGAGCACCACGGGCCTGGCCAGCGGGCGGTCCGACTGGCGCAGCACCGTCGGGGTGCCCACCCGGCCGTTGGCAGCGAGATTGGCCGAGGCAAGGTTCCACCGGTCCCGGCTCTTGTAGCCGTAGTAGACGCGATCAACTCCGCGGCGATCATCCAGCGTCAGGCCCGGGATGTAGTTGCCGTTGCCACTTCCGTAGCCACCTCCGGCCGAGCGCAGCGTGTGGCGGCTCCAGCTTCCGTCGGCCCGGCGGACCATCTGGAGGTAGACGGGCACGTTGTTGCTGGCGTCCCACGTCGCGCCGAACACCATGGTGCGCCCCCGCTTGTCGCCGACGTCCAGCATCCGCACGGATCGCGTGTTCGGCGGCACGATCTCGGGCGGGAGCCGGGGGTCGACCTGCTGCTGCGGGCCGGCAGGCAGCTCTGGGATCTCCAGAACGTCCGGGGTGGGGTGCGCCGGCGCCTCCTCCTTCTCCTGCCGCGGCTCCTCCAGTGACGACAGGCCCGGCAACGCTGGTTGGTCGCTGGTCCAGACCGGCTCCAGGGCGCCGATCGTGAACCGCTCCGCCCGTCCGTTCCAGAAGTCGCTCATGGACATCGTGCGGTACCCGATCACGTTCTCCGGGCCATGCTTGGGGTGGTAGTACGCCGTGACGTGCAGGCGGCTGCGGTCGGTGTCCATGGGGCGGACCATCAGGTAGGCCTGATGTGACTCGCTGTCGAAGAGCTCGGCAGGTCTCGTCCAGGTCCGTCCGGAGTTCTGGGAGGTGACGTAGTACCACCCGGACTGGCCACCCCCGAGGTATCGCGACAGGACCACGACGCGGGGACCGTCACGCAGGACCTGCGCATATGTCGTCGGCCGGTCGAACGGCATGCGCTGCTCGTTGCCGAAGGCCCTCGCGTGCTTGCGCCCGAGCACCGGGTTGGACCCGGTCGGTGCGCGCCGGAAGAACATGGTGCCGGGGTGTCCTGTGTAGAAGACGAGGGACGGTCGGCCCTCAGCCATCGAGATCGCCGGAGCGTTGTGGTCGTCAGCGGGACGCTTGCGCAGGTTCGTGTAGGTGAGGTGCAGCTTCGGCCTCGCCTTGGTGCGGCCCCAGCGGTAGACCCGCTGTGTCCCGTTGGCGGTGACCCCGGTGAAGTAGAAGCTGCCCGGCTTGCGGGCCATCAGCGGGTCAGTCCACCAGGTGTACCCGCTGTTGCCGGATCGCTTGACGGGCTCGGAGGACACGGTGGGCGAGGAGGACGCGTCCGCGGTGACCGCAGTGAGCAGCGCCCCACAGGCCACCAGGGCGAGGAGCAGCGCAGACGCACGAGGTCGGGGCTGCGCGGACGACACGAGGCTCCCCTGAGGGATGAGGTCGCGCTCTGGTCTCGCGCGATCTGGGGAACGAAGCGTATGCCGCCCGGGCGCTGGTTGTCCGGCGAATGCCGCAGATCCATCGAGGCCGCCCGTCTGGTCAGCGCGGGCCTTCGTCGACAGGTGCGAGCTGTCGGGGTCGGGCTTGGAACAGCAGACTGACGGCAAAGGCCACGAGCCCGACCACGAACGTGGCGAACGCCCCCGCCGTGAACCACGGGGAGGCCCCGACCGAGTCCGAGGCAGCGAGCAGACCCTGGCGCCAGCCATCGTACGGCCGGACCCACAGGCGTTCGAAGACCCAGACCCATCCGCCGACCGCCACGATCGCGGCGGCTGCTGTCACGGCGACGTCCGCCGCCCGGCCGAGCCTGAAGTCCGGACGTATCCGCGCCCACACGGCGGCGATGCACGCGCTGAGCACGGCGATCCCGCTGAACACGTAGCGTCCCTGGACCCCGCGGTTGGGAGCGCCGACGTCGAGGTAGATCCCGTAGGCGTTGCGGAAGATCGTCACCACGACCAGGGTCGGCAGGAGCAGCAGCACGGCCACGACGGCGCGACGGCGCCCGAGGGCGAGTGCGGCGAGGACGATCACGACCACCGCGATCGAGGCCGTCGTCGTGAGCACCACGGGGTACGCGATCTCCTCGAGGCCGCCGCGACCCCAGAACAGCCGGCTGAAGCGCTCCAGGAAGTTCGTGGTGAACACCCAGAAGTCCGGTGGTGGCGGGTCCGAGGGGGCGACCTCGGCGCACCGGGTGGGGAGTCCGCACTGGCTGGGCTGCAGCGAACCGAGGACCAGGAGGTTGCGGAGCCACCACCAGCCCCCGATCACGAAGGCGACGGCCTGGGGAAGGCCCAGCAGCAGGGCCCGTCGCACCACGGAGCCGTCGCGGCGCCAGAGAGCCATCACGCCGAGCACACCGATCACGGGGATCAGCAGGAGCGCGAGGCCCTTGGTGAGCAGAGCCAGTCCCAACCCCACCCCGGTGGCCAGCAGCCACGGTACGACCCGGGGCGCGTCGATCGCCCGGACCGCCGTGTAGAGGGTGGCGCTGGTCATGAGCAGCAGCAGGGAGTCGTTGGTGGCGTAGCCGCCCATCGTGGTGAAGAAGGGGATGGCCAGTACACCGGTCGCACCGATGAGACCGGCCCGGCGCGAGTCCGTGAGGCGTCGCCCCAGGCCCACCATGAACGGCACCGCGGCAGCGGTGAGCACGGCCGACAGGATGCGCAGCGTGACCAGCGCGGTGTCCCAGGAGAGCGACGTCCCACCGGCCAGCTGCAGGATGCCGGCGGCCAGTCCGTAGTAGCCCGGCGGGTGCTGGACCATCTGGTCGCGCGTCTGGTCCTCCAGGTCCGTCGGGCCGGCCATGCTGGAGCGCTCGTCCGGCGGCGGCTTGGGCAGCGAGCGGACCTCCTCGGGAGCGAACAGCACGTGGCTGCCGGTGGACTCACCCACCGCCTGCCACGTCGATCCCTTCACCTCGGCGTCGTACGGCTCCGGCCACCCTTCGCCACTGAGGATCCGGTTGACGGAGTTGTAGTGGAGCGCCTCGTCCGGTCCGTGGAAGGCCGGCGTCGTGAGCGCCCACACCAGGCTGCCGGCGAGGAAGACGATGCTGAGGAGCGCGCAGGCGGCGCGATAGCCGGCTTCGGTCCGGTCCGAACGAAAAGTCATGATCCTCTGGGTCCGACGGCAGGCGCGCTCACTCTAGCCGACGCTGCCCGTGTGGCTCGGACGACGTTCGTCATGGCCAGCGTCCACGCCGTCGCCGTCACCACGAGCAGCCCGAGGTGGGCCCACACCGGGACGGCTGAAGCGTTCACCATGGCGAGGTACATCTGCGGCAGGGAGTCCTGTCCGGCGCTCCAGTGGACCCGTAGGGCGTAGACGTGGCTTCCCACCATGGCGACCAGCGAGACGATCGCCAGCGCCGCCGCCATGACGACGCCGAGCGTGCGTCCGATGCGGGCCGTCAGCTCCTGCCAGGCGAGGCCGAGAGCCAGGGCGAGGAACGTGAGTCCGCTGTAGAGGTAGCGGCCCTGGACGCCGGCGATCAGGCCCGTGTTCCAGAAGACCTGCCAGGCGTGATGGGTGAACAGCGCGGTGACCAGGGCGGGGTAGACGGCCGTCAGGAGGAGGACCTTGCGACGCGACGACAGGACGAGGGCGGTCACCACCACGAGGAGCATCGTCGCGCCGATGAGGACCAGGAGCGTGCCGTCGTACCCCAGCGCCGGACGGATGGATGCCCAGAACGTGCGATTGAGGCGCACGACCGTCTGGAGGAGGAAGCTGCCCAGGCTGTAGCCGTCGAACGACTCCGCGTACCGGAAGGAGTCGTAGTTGCTCGACTGGATCTGCCCGTGGACGAGCAGGTTGCGCAGCCACCACCACCCGCCGACGACCAAGGCGATGGCGCCGCCGAGCAGCGGTGTCCAGAACCGGTGGCGCCAGCCGGGGCCCGCCCGGCGTCCAGCGAGCAGCAGGAACATGGCCAGCACCGGGACGGCCGCCAGCATGAGGCCCTTCGTCAGGAGGCCGACCCCGAGCACCAGGCCTGCGACGACCGATGACGACATCAGGGTCTGCGGGCGCAGGTAGGCGCGCAGGGACGCCCAGGTCAGGGTCGCCCCGAGCAGCGTCACCATCGAGTCGTTCGTGACGAGGCTGTGGGAGTTGAACAGCTGGGGGATGAGGAGGAACGTGACGGTCCCCACCAGGGAGGCCGGGACGCTGGTCGTCACGAGCATCAACGACCGTGCGACGAACGGGACGGCCGCGGCGGTCAGCAGGCAGGAGAACAACCGCATGACCAGGAGGGTCTGGTCCCAGCGTTGGTCGCCCGGAGTCACGGCGTCGGTCCCGATGACCAGTCCCGCGGACAGGCCGTAGTAGGTCGGTGGGTGCTGAGTCATCCAGTCCGGCTTGCCTGCCCGGGGATCAGCTCCGTCGAGCCGGAGCACCGAGGACCGCTGGTCTCTCGGGACCTGCCCCCGCTCAGCGGTGTCGTCGCCGCGCGCCTCCGTGGCGGCGAGCGCCGTGCCCTGCAGCATCGGAGCCGTCTTGGGCGGGGGCCAGCCGCCGCCCTGCACGAGCCGCAGCACCGAGTTGAAGTGCCGCGGCTCGTCCATCGTGGACAGAGGCGGAGTCAGGGTGGCCCAGAGCGCGAGGAAGCAGAACGTGGTGAGGGTGAGCAGCGCGACGCCATGGCGGAACGAACGCTCCCCGGCCACCGTGACCCCGCGCCCGCTGGTCACGGTTCCTGGGTGAAGGTGGGTCTCCACGCCTCCTGGGAGGTGACGTCCGGCAGGGCCGCGCGGTACTCCCGCGCGAGTCGGTCCCAGTTCTTCTCCAGCTCACGGTGCAGCTTGCGGCTCTCGCGCCACAGACGCCGGAACGTGGTGCGGTCCCGCTGGTACACCGACTTCCCCCGGCCGTCGGCGCTGGAGATGAGCGCGGAGTCGTAGGACGGCACGCGCCACCAGGAGGCGTCGGCCTTGGCCAGCTCCACCTGCGGGCGGTCGATGTTGCCCTGCGGCACACGGTGGCGCCAGTGCCGTGCTGCGGCCCTGAGCGTGAAGAGGGCGAGACGGGCGCCGCGTGGTTCTGCGTCGGCGTCATCGGGGAAGAGCTGCTTGCCCTCCCACGTCGCCGGTAGGTCGTCCGGGTCGGTGATGATCTGCGTCTCGACGAAGTCCGCAGTGGCCGCGCGCAGCTCGGGCATGGTCGAGGCCATGGTGCGGTGCAGGTGCTCGGGCCCTTGCAGGAGGTCGCGGATGGCGCGGTGGCGCAGGGTGGCCGCGTAGTACTGCATGGTCAGCAGGTGCTTGAGGTCGATGCGTCCGCTGTTGCTGATCAGCTTGCCGCCCTTGGCGTGGGGGGAGTGCAGCAGACCGGTCAGCAGCCGGTTGCGTGCGTGGTAGTACGCCTGCCAGTCCTGGGAGTCGTCCTTGTCGACCCACGAGACGTGCCACAGGGCACTGCCGGGCAGGGAGACCGTGCCGTATCCGTGGTCGCGCGCCCGCAGCGCGTACTCGGCGTCGTCCCACTTGATGAAGACCGGGACCGACAGGCCGACCTCCCGGATCACCTTGGTGGGGATCATGCACATCCACCAACCGTTGTAGTCAGGGTCCAGCCGTTGGTGCATCCACGGCGTCTGCCGCAGGTTGGATCGCCGGAAGTCGTGACGCACCTGCTTGGGCAGCGCCGAGCGCCAGATGAAGTAGTACGTGTCGACCGTCTCGGAGAAGGCGTGCAGGATCGGCTTGTCGAGCAGGTCGAACATGTGGCTGCCGACGATCGTCGGAGTGCGGCAGAACCGCGAGAACTGCACCGAGCGGTAGATGCTCTCCGGCTCGATCTCCACGTCGTCGTCCAGCAGCAGCAGGAAGTCGCTGCGGCCGGCGTCCAGCGTCTCCGACATCGCGCGGGAGAAGCCCCCCGAGCCACCGAGGTTCGCCTGGTCGACGATGCGCAGCTGGTCGCCGAGCTGCTGCTCGATCTCGGTGAGCTCAGGACGGTCCGCCACCTTCTGATCGCCCTGGTCGACGACGTAGATCGTGTCGATCTCGGCCAGGACGTCAGCCTGGGAGGCGAGCGTGGCCAGGGTCTGCACGCAGTAGTCGGGCTTGTTGAACGTCGTGATGCCGAGCGACGTGTTGCCGGTCGTGACCGGGTCCGAGCCGGTCGTCCACTCGCCACCTTCGATGACGACGTCCTCGTCGCCGGCCACGACGTCGAACCAGTACCAGCCGCCGTCGCCGAACGTGCGCAACGACAGGTCGAAGGTGACCTCCTGCGAGCCCTTCACGACGGCGGCGCCGATGCGTTGCTGCACCCCCTGGGAGTTGGAGCGGTAGACGATGACCGTGCCGGCGCCGGAGGTCCGCAGCGCCAGCCGCACCGCCTCCACGACCGTCCAGCGCTGCCAGTACGCGGCGGGGAAGGCGTTGAAGTAGCTGGCGAAGGAGACTCGCTGTCCGCGGCGTATGCGGTAGCTGGTGCGCGACAGGATGTCGTTGACGTGTGCCTCGGAGCTGACCTGCACCGGCTGCCTGCGGATGACGGTCCACGTCTCGGGGTCTGCGTACAACGGGAGGATGTCGGGGTCGCGCTCGAGCGGGAAGAGCACGTGCTGCAGAACGTGGGACATGCGAGAGGGTCTCCGGATCGAGTGGTTCGCGGGCCCGACAGCGGGCCGGCAGAGTGCTCTGATGAGCGTAGTACCAGTTTGCCTGCGCTAGCCTCTCGGGCGTGGTGGGCGAGAAGAGGACCTGGGCGGTCGTGCTGGCCGGCGGCGTGGGCTTGCGCGTCGGCGCCGACCGTCCCAAGCAGCTGCTCGACCTCGCGGGGCGGACGGTGCTGGAGCGTAGCCTGGCCGCCTTCGTCGACCATGCGTTGGTCGACGACGTCGTGCTGGTGGTTCCGGCGACGCATCGGGCTGCCGTCGCCGGGGTGGCCGGGGACCACGTCCTGGTCATCGAGGGGGGTGCCGAGCGCAGTGACAGCACCCGCGCCGCGGTCCGTGCGCTGCGTGAGGCAGGCGCCGGGGACGGCGACCGCGTGCTCGTGCACGACGCTGCCCGCCCGCTCGTCAGCGGCCGCATCATCAGCGACGTCGTGCAGTCGCTGCGTGCGCACGACGCGGTGGCCCTGCTCGTGCCGACTCCCGACACGATCGTCCAGGTCGACCCCGTCACCGGACTGCCCGGTGAACCGCTGCCGCGGGCCGAGCTGCGGCGTCACCAGACGCCGCAGGGCTTCGGTCTCGGGGTGCTGGAGGAGGCGCACCGCGCGGCAGCCGACGATCGGGAGTTCGCGGCCACGGACGACGTCACGCTCGTGCAGCGTCACGTGCCGCAGGCCCGCGTCGGCGTCGTGGAGGGCGAGGCTCGCAACCTCAAGATCACCGACGCCACCGACCTCGCCGTCGCCCGCGCCCTGGTGGCCGAGGACTGACCAGCGAGCACGACACGAGCTGCTCGGTGGTTGAGTGCGACGCGAGCTCTGCGAGCGGTGGGGGTACCTCCCTGCACGGAGCGCAGCGGAGTGCTTGGGGGAGATCGAAACCACGTTACGCTGGGGATCGAACCACGTTGACGGTGGTGTGTGTGGTGGAGCGACGTGGTTTCGCGGGTCACCCTCGAGTCTGACAGTGTTTGTCAAGTCGCGTCGCGCGAGCGTCGACCTTTCTTCCGTACCTGCTGGCGGAACGTTGGCGATTGACGGTCGTCCCTGCGCGATGCTCCGACGCTCGCGGGGCAAGGCTCACTAGTCACCACGCCGTCGTTATACAGAGAGATGGCCCGTTAGGGTGTGCAACTAGTCCAACCGGGTCATCTTTCCTGATTCTGTGACGAACCGAGAATCGGTAACTCATGCTTTGCGGAGCGGCGTGCGATTGCGGCGCGCCCGGGATGGAATCGGCCAAACGGCGAGCTCGGGGTGGAGTGCCGGCCACGCGCCGGCCATTCGAGAGGGACATCCGTGACACGTCAACTTCGTCCGGCGAAGATTCGGCCAGCATCGTGGTCGCCGCATCGCTCCTGAGTGGCACCGCCTCTATAGCAGCAGACTCAGCCGAGACTGAGACCAGCGACGTCGACGAGGCAGCCACCACAGGAGACGCGACCGCCGCCGCAGCCCAGCAGGGTTCACCGGCTGCCTACAAGCACAAGGTTGGGATCAACTTCAACACCATTGGCATCGGGTTCTCGGCTGCGGCGGTAGTGGCTGACAAGAGGCTGGTTCTTCCGAAGGAGATCGTCAGTTCAAAATACACGCGGAAGTATCGCCAGTATTAAGCGACACCTGTTCACCACGATCTTGGTGCTGGCGGCCCTTTCCGCCTGCCAAACCAGTTCGGGCGTTGACACTGAGAAGGACCTCAGCCTCGAACAGGCAACCTCGACAAGTTACTTGGAGACTGTCACAGCAAGCGCATACTTCTCTGGCCCACCAGAGGACGGTGACCAACCCGGGTTTGTCATCTTCGTCCACGAGGACGGCTCGTTGGATCGACTGGAGGTCGACTCCATGGACGCGGGTGAGATTGTGTCCAATAGCGAGAATCAGGTCATGTTCACCTCGCCATCAGGGATGCAGACCCTCGGAGCAGACGGTCGTGGGCTGACCGAGATCGACTGGGGTGAGAGTGATCCGTCGGGTCATTGGTCCGGAACACATGGGCAGGACGAGTTTGTCGCGACCTTCAACAGCGGGTTTGGCAGCGAGTCGTACGTCACTGACGTATTCAGCATGAACGGTGACTCGCTGGCTCACTCGGTTGTCCCCGACATCCCCGGGGCCATGGGAGTGGTTGGTTCAACGCTGTACTCGTTGAACGGGACGGGTGGGGCGAACGTTGACGAGGAGGTTCGTCTCTACGCGACGGACCTGACGTCGCCTGACTCGACGAAGAAGGTCACCTCGTGGGAGATCAACCCCGACCAGGCCGAGTGGGACTCTAGCCGAAGCCTGCACTTCAACGACGGCCATCTGTGGTATCTCGAAACGCTGACCAGCGACACGGGGGAGAGCGTTCGGCTCGTCCGGCTGGAGCCGCATTCGGGAGACCGCGAATCAACTGAGCTGACGACCTATGACGACACCTTCTGGTACGGAGCAGACCATTCTGCGCTCGGGTTCGCGAGCAGTCACGGGCACGTCTGGGATGGAGCGATGTTCACAGTCGCCCATGACGGAACGATCGTGGCGGCGGATCTAGAAACACGTACGCTGCGGGAGGTCGGCGAGGTCTCAGACGAGGCGACGCAAGCCACGTACGCCGCCGTTGGATGGCGTGATGACCAGATGGCCGTTCTGCACTTTGATGAAGGCGGCACCGGCGCACTGGAGATCTACGACCTTGAATCCGGCGACCGTAAGGTTGTCGTGGACACCTCGCCCCTGGGTGACCTCCTGACAACGCGCGATGCCAATCCTTCTTCTCTGACCCTCCAATGAATCCGCGCGGCCCGAGGAACGCGATCCCTCGAGTCTTGCTGGCGATCACATCACGAGCTCGGAGTCGAGACAACAACACTCGCGCAGTCAACGACACCCCGACGCCAAGGCCGGCGCCTACCGAGTCCTGAAACGACACCTCATCGAAGTCATCTACCACGCTCTCAAAGCCGACGCCGAACAGCGCCAACCAGACAACCGCCCGGGCCCCCGACCACATCGCCGCTTGACATAGGAGCTTCGCGCTGACGTGCTCGTTCCTCGCCGTCATCGTTACTCAACCACCGAGGAAGGTAGCGGGAGTCATGGGTTGCGCGAGCTTCTCGGTGGTTGAGTGCGACGCGAGGGCAGCGAGCGGTGTATCGAAACCACGTTGACGGTGGGGGTCGAAGCCACGTTGCGGGAGTCATGGGTTGCCTGAGCTTCTCGGTGGTTGAGTGCGACGCGAGCTCTTCTCGGTGGCCGAGGGTCGTCGATGCTCTCAGGGCGTCGGGGCGGCGGGCACGTCGGCCGGGTCCATGGGACGCCAGCTGCGGTCGGCCCAGATGCGTCGGCTCTCGCGGACGCCCCTCACCAGGTCGCCGACGCCCTTGAGGGTGTGCTGCACGACGACGAGCCGGAAGACCTCCTTGGCGAAGGTCAGCAGCGTCCCGAGCGCGAACCCGAGCCGGTTCAGCTTGCCGTACTCCGCGAAGTACCGACCGACGTGGGCCCGGTTGCGCATGACGTGGAAGCGGAACAACGGGCTGCCGTCGTTGAGGTGACGCACACCCAAGCTGACCTGCTGCTGCTCGCGCTTGCGCTGCAGCACGAAAGCGTCCATGTAGACGACGTCGGTGTGCTGGGCGGCCAGCCAGGCATAGGTGGCGTCGTCCCACGTGATGAAGAACCGCGGGTCCGGAAGTCCGATCAGCCGCACGACGTCGGCGTTGATCAGCATGCCCTCGAACGTCCCGGAGTTGGTGATCGCGTAGCCGTCGTCGTCGAAGGTGCGCCGCAGTCCGTAGGGGAGCGGGACGCCGAGGAACTGGTTGAACCTGGCCTGCCAGTAGAACGGAGTGCCGTCGAAGTCGTAGCGCCGGCCGTGGATGACCTTGAAGCGCTCCATCGCCGGCGCGAACCGCTCCAACGCCTCCGGCAGGATCTCGACGTCGTCGTCCATCAGCCAGACCCACTGTGCGCCCAGCTCCAGGGCCACCCTCGTGCCCTCGCAGAACCCGCCCGAGCCACCGGTGTTCCTCTGGAGGCGATGGTTCACCAGGACGCCGTCGCCGAACCAGCCCTCCGCCTCGGCGAGCACGTCCTGCGTGTCGTCGGTGCTGGCGTTGTCGACCACGACGATCCGCCACGGTGGCGTCTGGAGCCTGGTGGCGCTGCGCAGCAGGTCGACGAGGTACGCCGACCTGTTGAAGGTGACGATCACGATGGCCAGCCGGTCAGGGGCGGGCAGGGAGGCTTCGGGCATCCGCGTCAGACTATCGGCCGTTCTCCCACGTCCACGGGACAGGGCCGATGGGGCTGGGCTCGTCGGACCGGGGGAGAGTAGCGTCCCCCTCGTGACTCGTCTGCGTCTGCCGGCTGCCATCGCGCACCCGGTCCGGTTGCTTCCGCTGACCTTCCTGGTGCTCATCGTCGTCGGGACGATCCTGTTGCTGCTGCCCTTCGCGCGCACCAAGCACGGCTCGACGAACTTCGTGGACGCGTTGTTCACCTCGACGTCCGCGGTCACGATCACGGGCCTGGCGACGGTCGACACCTCGGCGTACTGGACTCCCGCCGGGCAGGGCATCATCCTCGGGCTCGCGCAGGTCGGTGGCCTGGGCATCGTCGCTCTCGCCACCGTCCTGGGACTGTTCATCGGAGGCCGGCTCGGGCTGCGCACCCGCCTGGTGGCACAGACCGACATGCATGTGGTCAACTTCGGCGAGGTGGGTCCGCTGTTCCGCCGTGTCGCGGTGATGATGTTCGGCTTCCAGGCGGCGATCGCTGCGGTGCTCACGGCCCGGTACCGCCAGGAGTACTTCGACGACCTGCCGACCGCGCTGTGGCACGGCTACTTCGACGCCGTGATGGCCTTCAACAACGCCGGCTTCTCGCTCAACGCCGACAGCCTGACGGAATACGCCGGCGACGGGCTGATCATCATCCCCATCTGCGCGGGGGTGTTCCTGGGCGCGGTCGGGTTCCCCGTGCTTGCCGAGCTGTTCAAGGAGTGGCGCACGCCTGACCGCTGGTCCATCCACACCCGACTCACGGTGTGGGGTTCGTTCCTGTTGCTCGTGGCCGGCGCGGGCATGTTCCTGGCTCTTGAATGGACCAACACCGGCACGATCGGTGACCAGCCCTGGTCCCACAAGCTCCTCAGCGGGCTGGAGGCCAGCGTCATGACCCGATCCGGCGGTCTCAACAGCTTCGACTGGGGAGCGGCCTCGGGTGAGACGCTCAGCGTCGCCACGATCCTCATGTTCGTCGGGGGCGGCAGTGCCAGCATGGCCGGCGGAATCAAGGTCACCACCTTCTTGCTCCTGGCGTTCGTGATCCTTGCCGAGCTCCGCGGAGACCCAGACGTCACCGTCGGCAACCGCTCGGTGAACCTGTCGGTCATCCGCACGGGGCTCAGCATCGCGCTCATCTCGGTGATGCTGGTGACCGCCAGCACCTTGATCGTCATGCTCCTGTCCGACTTCTCGTTCGAGACCGTGCTCTTTGAGTGCGCCTCCGCCTTCGGGACGGCTGGACTGTCCACCGGCATCACCACCGAGCTGCCCGCCAGTGCCAAGATCGTCCTGTCGGTCTTGATGTTCGTCGGTCGAGTCGGCACCATTACGGCGGCGTCGGCATTCGTGCTGAGACGACGCGCCACGCGCTATCACCTTCCCGAGGAGCAACCGATCATTGGCTAAGCAGAAGGACACACCCCCGAATGCTCCGGTGATCGTGCTCGGTCTCGGTCGGTTCGGCACGGCTGTCGCACGTTCGCTCGTCCACCTCGGCCATGAGGTCCTCGCCGTGGACGGGCAGGCCGAGATCGTGCAGAAGCACGCGAGCGACTTCACCCATGTCGTCACGGCCGACACCACGGACACCGAGGCCCTGCGCCAGATCGGTGCGGACCAGTTCGACGTCGCTGTCGTCGGCATCGGCACCGACATCGAGGCCAGCGTCCTGACGGTCCTCGGCCTCCTGGACCTCGAGGTCAAGGAGGTGTGGGCCAAGGCGACCAGCGGCAAGCACGCCGCCATCCTGGAGCGGGTCGGCGCCACGCACGTCATCCGTCCGGAGTCGCAGATGGGCAAGCGGGTGGCGCACCTGGTCACCGGCACGATGACCGACTTCATCGAGTTCGACGACGGCTTCGCCATCGCCCGCACCCGGGCGCCGGAGTGCACGGCCGACCGCACCCTCACCGAGTCCAACGTGCGCCAGAAGTACGGCGTGACCGTGGTGGGCGTCAAGACTCGCGGTGAGGACTTCACCTACGCGCAGGCCGACACCTATGTGCAGTCGGGTGACGAGCTCATCGTCTCCGGTCCGACACCCAAGGTCGAGATCTACTGCGCCCTGGGATGACGATCAGCCTGCTCGGGGTGGGTCGAGCAGGCCGAGGTCCAGGGCGCGCAGGACCGCGGAGGTGCGGTCACGGGCATCGAGCTTGGTGAGCAGGTTGGAGATGTGGTTCTTGACCGTCCCCTCGGCGAGGTGGAGCGCCGCTGCGATGTCGCGGGTCTGGTAGCCGCTGGCCACGAGTCGCAGGACGTCGAGCTCGCGGTCGGACAGGCCCACCGGGGTGGCGCGGCGGCTCGGGGAGGCGTCGCGGTCGCGCCAGGTGCGCAGCAGACGGTCGGTGATCGCGGGCTGGGCGAGCGAACCGCCGGCGGCGACCGTCCGCACGCCATGCAGCAGCTGCTCCAGGGAGACGTCCTTGAGCAGGTAGCCGCGTGCCCCCGCGACGAGCGCACCGAGCACCAGCTCGTCGTCGTCGAACGTCGTCAGCACGAGCACGGGCGGTGGGTCGGACCGGTCGGCGAGCCTCTCCAGGACACCGATGCCGTCCAGTCCGGGCATCTGCAGGTCGAGCAGCACGACGTCGGGCCGACGGGTCTCGATGGCCGCGAGTGCGGCCTCACCGTCGGCTGCCTCGCCGACGACCTCGATGTCCAGCACGAGGTCGAGCAGGCCCTTGATGCCGTCGCGGACGAGACGCTGGTCATCGACCACGAGCACGCGTGTCATGCGTTCGACTCCGCCGGCACGGCCAGCCGCACACGAAAGCCCTGCCCCGCCTCGACGTCGAGGGTCCCGCCGAGCTCCTGGATCCGTTCGGTCATCCCGCGCAGCCCGTTCCCGGGGGCGTAGGTGGTCGCGCCCACCCCGTCGTCGTGGGCGGTGAGCCTGATCCGGTCACCCCGGAGCCCGACCTCGACCCACAGGGTACGAGCCCAGGCGTGTCGCAGCGTGTTCGTGACGATCTCCTGGGTGGCCCGGACGAGCGCCGTCACGGTGCCTGGGTCAGGGCGCACCGACTCATCGACGGTGAGATGGACCTCCAGGCCGGGCAGGTCGGTGGTCACCTGCTCCAGCGCGCCTCGCAGGTCCGGAGCCAGCTCACGCTGCGTGCCGACGGCCGTACGGACGTCCTCCATGAGGTCGCGAGCGATGCCGCGCGCCTTGACGACGTGGCCGTGGGAGTCGCCGCTCGCCTGGTGGGAGGCGATCTCCAGCTCCAGGATCAGGGCCGTGAGCTGGTGTCCCACGACGTCGTGCAGCTCGCGGGCGATGCGCAGCCGTTCCTGCGCCCGGCTGGACTCCTGCAGGAGGGCACGTGTGGCGCGCAGGTCGGTGTTGGTGGCCTGGAGCTCGTGGCGGATGCGGTCCTCGCTGAGCTGGGACTCGATGCTCATCACGGTGACGAGCTGCAGGACGAGGTAGACGACGCCGGAGAAGATCAGGGCCGTCGCCGGCGAGCCGACGAACCACTGCGATCCCACGATCACGACGGTGTTGGCCACGGCGACCGTCCGGACCCAGCGCATCGGCACGTAGTACGCGCAGATCGCCACGCTCACGACCGCCGCGATCGGGACGTAGCCCAGACGTGGCGCCGTGCCGACCACGGCCATCGTGCTGATCACCATGACTCCCACGAAGCTCCTCGCCACGCGTGGCGGCAGCAGCTCGTAGAGCCACTGGCTGACCATCATCGAGACGCTCATGAGCGCGTACAGGCACAGCCACGCCCCGACGGGGATCTGGAGGATCTCGCCACCGATCAGCAGCACGGGCACGACCAGCAGGATCACGAGCGCGGAGATCAACGCGCCGGCCAGGATCTCGGGATCACGCACTCGCATGGCGCTGAGCCTACGGACGTCCGCGCTCGTGCACACGTGCCGATCGTCATGGTCACCGGTGGTGACGATCGGCACTTCTGGCGACGGCCCGGCACTCCCTAGCGTCGGAGGCGACCGGAAGGAGGGCCGCGATGCCCGTCGTGGAGATCGAGAACCTGACCAAGAGGTACGGCAGCACCACAGCCGTCGCCGACGTGAGCCTGAGCGTCGACGAGGGAGAGATCGTGGGTGTGCTCGGGCCCAACGGGGCCGGCAAGACCACCACCGTCGAGGCCCTCGTCGGGCTGCGGCGCCCCAGCAGCGGGACGGTCCGGCTGTGGGGGACCGACCCCTTCCGGCGCCGGCGGCTCGTGCGACCCCACGTCGGCGTGCAGCTGCAGAGCAGCCGGTTCAACGGCTACCTGAGCGTGCGGGAGCTGCTGACGCTGTTCTCCTCCTTCTACCCTGATCCCCGGCCGTCGGAGGAGCTTGTGGAGGCGCTGGGCCTGACCGACGTGCTCCGGACACGGTTCGACGACCTGTCCGGCGGCCAGCAGCAGCGGCTCTCCATCGCCATCGCGCTCGTGGGACGGCCGCGCCTGGTCGTCCTGGACGAGCTGACCACCGGCCTGGACCCGCATGCCCGGCGCAGGGTCTGGTCACTGGTCGAGGAGCTGCGTGGCGACGGCGTCACGGTGATCCTCGTCAGCCACGCCATGGACGAGGTCGAGAAGCTGTGCGACCGCGTGCACGTCCTGGTGGACGGCAGCGTGCGGGCCACCGGCAGCCCTGACGCCGTGACCCGCGAGGCCGGAGAGGACGACATGGAGTCCGCCTACCTGGCCCTCACCGGACACCGTGCCGACGAGCTCGAGGAGATGGTCTGAGATGTCCACGACGGATTTCGCCCCCACGGCACACCGCCTCGGGCTGAGAGCCTGGCTGGCGCTGGTGGTGAGTGAGCTCAAGTGCGTCGCGCGGGACACTGCGGGGCTGCTGATCCCGCTGGGTCTGCCGGCATTGTTCCTGACGATGTACGGCCTCGGGGGCGGCGCGGAGTCCGGTTCGGGTGATGAGTCCACCGGTGCGAGCATCCTCGATGTCTTCGGCATCCCGCTGGCCGTGGCGATGGTCCTGTGCCTCATCGGGGTGGTGAACATGCCGAGCTTCCTCGCCACCTACCGCCGCACGGGGGTGCTGCAGCGTCTCTCCGTCACACCGGTGGAGCCGGTCCACGTCCTGGTGGCCCAGGTGCTGGTCAGCGTCGTCCAGTCCGCCGTGGGCATCGGCATCGCCATGGGGGTGGCCGTCATCGGATTCGGGGCCCGGCCCCAGGGATCGGTGCTGGTGTTCGTCGGTGTCGTCCTGCTGATCGCCGCGGCCATGTACGGCATCGGCATGGTGGTGGCGGCGATCTCCCCGTCGCCCAACAGTGCCGTGGCGATCGGCATGGTCGGCTTCTTCGGGATGGGCGCCACCGGTGGACTGTTCGGACCCATGGACAACCTCCCGGCGGTCATGGGTGAGATCGGGTCCCGGCTGCCGTTCGGTGCCGGGATGGAGGCGGTCAACGCCGCTTGGACGGGGACGGGTGTCTCCGGTGGGGACCTGGTGGCGCTCGCCGTGGCGGCCGTCCTCGGACTCGTCGTCGGCGTGATGACCTTCCGCTGGGACCGCTGATCACTCCTGACCCGCCCTACGGAGCCGGGGTCGCGCGGGGCACGCGCCCGAACAGCGCGGCGAGCGCCTCGTCGGATGCCGCCTGGTCACCGGGGTCGAAGGTCGACGACCAGGCCAGGAGCTCGTCGGCGCCGGTGCGCTCCAGCACCTCGTCGAGCTGCTCGCCCACGGCATCGGGGTCGCCGGCCACGGCCGCGTCGAGGGTGCGCTGGATCGAGCGTCGACGCCGGTCGGTGAGCTGTAGCTCCCGCAGCTCCTCGAGACTTCGTAGCGCCTCGAAGGAACCCGTCTCGCGGGACAGGGCCATGGCCCAGGCTTCCGGCAGCAGCAGCTCACGGGCCCGCTCGGTGCTCTCGGCGACCATGACGTCGACGCTCACCAGCACCTGCGGACGGGTGCCGTCGTGGGCGACGAACTCCTCGCGGTAGCGCTGCAGCAGTGACGGGTCACGCAGCGCCGGGCCTCCCACCACCACGGGCAGACCTGCTCGGGCTGCGACGGCGACGCCCTCGCCCGTCGCCAGCACCAGCACCGGCGGTCCGGTCACGGCAGGGCGTGCGGTCACCGGGCCGGTCCCGTCGAGGTAGGACCGCAGCTCGGCCACGTCCTCGGCGAAGCGGCCCACGTCGGCCTCGCGGACGCGCAGGGCGTCGCGGACGGCAGCGGTGAATCCGAGCGACCGTCCGATCCCCAGGTCGATGCGCCCGGGGTGCAGCGCCTCCAGCATGAGTGCCTGCTCGGCCACGACGACCGGCTGGTGGAGCGGCAGCATGACACCGCCGGAGCCCACCCGGATCGTCCGGGTCCGGGCTGCGACGGCCGCCATGAGGACGGTCGGGCTGCCGCTGGCGATGCCGGGCACGGCGTGGTGCTCGGCCACCCAGAACCGGTCGTAGCCCAGCTCCTCGGCCCGCGCGGCCCGCTCGACGGTGCGCTCCAGTGCATCGGCGTCCTGCTCACCCGCACGGGTGCGGGACCGGTCCAGGATCGAGAGCCCGAGGCCGTTGCGTTCCACGTCCGGATCAACGCCGCGCGGTGCTGGCCCATTCCGTGGGTGCTCCTCCGGAACGTCGCAGGCCGGCCCGATAGCATCGCCCGGTGAGCACGTCCGAGACCCCCACGACCACCCCGCACCGCTACACCGCCGATCTCGCCGCCGAGATCGAGGCACGGTGGCAGGACCGGTGGGACGCCGAGGGTGCCTTCCACGCCCCCAACCCGGTCGGCGACCTCGCGATCGAGGGCCAGGACCTGCCCGAGGACAAGTTCTTCATCATGGACATGTTCCCGTACCCCTCCGGATCGGGCCTGCACGTCGGGCACCCGCTCGGGTACATCGCGACGGACGTGATCGCCCGGCACCGGCGGATGACCGGCGCCAACGTCCTGCATGCCATGGGGTTCGACGCCTTCGGCCTGCCGGCAGAGCTGCACGCCATCTCCACCGGCGAGCACCCGCGAGCCAACACCCTCGCCAACATCACCACGATGCGCCGGCAGCTGCGCCGTCTCGGCCTCGGCCACGACGACCGTCGTACGTTCGCCACGATCGACCCGGAGTTCATGACCTGGACGCAATGGATCTTTCTGCAGATCTTCGAGTCCTGGTACGACGACGAGCAGCAGCGCGCCCGGCCGATCAGCGAGCTCGTCACGAAGCTGGGCACGGACGACCCCGACATCATCGACAGGTACCGCCTTGCCTACGTGAGCGACTCGCCGGTCAACTGGTGCCCGGGCCTGGGCACCGTCCTGGCCAACGAGGAGGTCACCGCCGAGGGTCGCAGCGAGCGCGGCAACTTCCCGGTGTTCCGTCGCCGCATGCGCCAGTGGAACCTGCGGATCACCGCGTACGCCGACCGGCTGATCGATGATCTCGACCACGTCGACTGGCCCGAGTCCGGCAAGCTCATGCAGCGCAACTGGATCGGCCGCTCGCACGGAGCCAACGTCACGTTCCCAGCCGGCGACGTCGACCTCGAGGTCTTCACCACGCGTCCAGACACGCTGTTCGGTGCCACGTACATGGTGCTCGCTCCCGAGGCGGAGGCCGTCGATGCTCTGCTGGCGAGCAGCTGGCCGGACGACGTGGACGCACGCTGGACCGGCGGGGCCGCCACTCCTGCGGAGGCCGTGGCCGCCTACCGGGCCGCTGCGGCCGCCAAGTCCGACCTGGAACGTCAGGAGAACAAGGAGAAGACCGGCGTCTTCACCGGCTCGTACGCCGTCAACCCGGTGAACGGCGAGCAGATCCCCGTCTTCGTGGCCGACTACGTACTGGCCGGCTACGGAACGGGCGCCATCATGGCGGTGCCGGGGCAGGACCTGCGCGACTGGGAGTTCGCCGAGGCGTTCGGTCTGCCCATCGTGCGCACTGTCGAGCCGCCGGAGGGGCACGAGGGCGCCTTCACCGGTGACGGGCCGGCGATCAACTCGGCGAACGACGAGATCTCCCTCGACGGCCTCGACGTCGACGCCGCCAAGACCGCGATCATCGCCTGGCTGGAGGGCAAGGGCGCCGGCACCAGCACCACGACCTACCGGCTGCGCGACTGGCTGTTCAGCCGCCAGCGCTACTGGGGCGAGCCCTTCCCGATCGTCTACGACGAGGATGGTCATCCGCACGCGCTGCCGCAGTCCATGCTGCCGGTCGAGCTGCCCGAGGTCCCCGACTACTCGCCGCGCACGTTCGCCCCTGACGACGCCGACTCCGAGCCGGAGCCGCCGCTCGGCCGCGTCCGCGAGTGGGTCGAGGTCGAGCTCGACCTCGGCGACGGCCCACGCCGCTACACGCGCGAGACCAACACGATGCCCAACTGGGCCGGCTCCAGCTGGTACGAGCTGCGCTACACCGACCCGCACAACGCGTCGATGGTCACCGACCCGGCGAACGAGCGCTACTGGATGGGGCCTGATGCCACCCGCCCCGCCGGCGGCGTGGACTTCTACATCGGCGGCGTGGAGCACATGGTGCTGCACCTGCTGTACGTGCGCTTCTGGCACAAGGTCCTGTTCGACCTCGGGCACGTGAGCAGCTCCGAGCCGTTCCACCGGCTGTTCAACCAGGGCTACATCCAGGCGCACGCCTACACCGACGAGCGCGGGTCCTATGTCCCTGCCGAACAGGTCGTGGCCGAGCCGGGACCCGACGGCCCCACGTACACCTACGAGGGCCGTCCGGTCACCCAGGAGTACGGCAAGATGGGTAAGAGCCTGAAGAACGCCGTCACTCCGGATGAGATGTACGCCGAGTTCGGGGCCGACACGCTGCGTGTCTACGAGATGAGCATGGGACCGCTGGACCAGTCGCGTCCCTGGGACACCCGAGCGGTGGTGGGCTCGCAACGGTTCCTGCAGCGAGTCTGGCGTCTCCTCGTCGATGAGGAGACCGGGAAGCTGCTGGCCACCGAGGACGAGCCGGCCCTCGACTCGCTCAAGGCGCTGCACCGTGCCATCGACGGCGTGAGCACCGACATGGAGCACCTGCGCTTCAACACGGCCATCGCCAAGCTGATCGAGCTGACCAACCAGCTCACCAAGGCCGATGAGCACTCCCGCACCGTGCTGGAGCCCCTCGTGCTGATGCTCGCGCCGTTCGCGCCGCACCTGGCTGAAGAGATGTGGTCCAGGATCGGCCACGACGAGGTCCTGGTCCGTGAGCCGTACCCCGTCGCCGATCCCGCGTTCTTGGTCGAGGACTCCGTCACCTGCGTCGTGCAGGTGCAGGGCAAGGTGCGTGCCAAGCTCGAGGTGTCGCCGTCGGCCGGCGACGACGAGCTCACCGAGCTCGCGCTCGCCGAGGCCAACGTGCAGCGGGCGATCGACGGCCGCGACGTCCGCAAGGTCGTCGTCCGGGCCCCCAAGCTGGTCAACGTCGTGGTCTGATGACTGGCTCGCGCATCGCCGTCGTCACGGACTCCACGGCCTCCCTCGACCCCACCGACGCCGAGCGCGAGGGCATCACCGTGCTGCCCCTGAAGGTGGTCATCGGGGCGGACACGTTCACCGAGGGCATCGACGTCACCCCCGAGGTGATCGCCGAGGCGTTGCGCGAGTTCGTGCCCGTGAGCACCTCGCGGCCGACTCCGGAGGAGTTCCTCGCGGTGTACGAGCAGCTGGCCGCCGACGGCGCGACGTCGATCGTCTCGGTGCACCTGAGCGCCAAGATGTCCGGCACCTTCGAGTCGGCGCAGCTCGCGGCAGCGCGGGCCCCGGTTCCCGTGATGTGCGTCGACTCCACCCAGGTGGGCATCGCCACCGGGTTCGCCGCCGGTCGGGCGGCCCGCTCCTGTGCCGAGGGGGGCTCCGAGGCCGACGCGGTGGCCGCCGCCCTGGGCGCCGGCGAGGCCTCCACCGTCCTCATGTACGTCGACACCTTGGAGTACCTGCGCCGCGGAGGACGTATCGGCTCCGCCGCCGCGCTCATCGGCTCGGCCCTCGCGGTCAAGCCCCTGCTGACGATCAGCGACGGCGCCGTGGTGCCGCTGGAGCGGGTCCGCACCACCGGCAAGGCGCTCTCGCGTGTCGTGGCGCTCGCGGCCGAGGCCGCCGAGGCGGCACCGGGTGACGTCGAGATCGGCGTCCAGCACCTGGCCAACGCCGAGGCGGCCGAGGACGTCGCCCGTCGGGTCGCGCAGACGCTCGGCCTCGAGCAGGTCCCGGTCAACGAGGTGGGTGCCGTCATCGGTGCGCACGTCGGCCCGGGCATGGTCTCGGTCACCGTCACACCGTTCTGAGCGCTTCAGGCCGACCACTCGACGTCCACAGGCCCCACGTCGTGACGGGCTCGTCCACAGGGCTCGTCGATACCGGCCGACCAGGGGACGGATCGCTCTAGCGTCGAGATGTGAGGGGACAACAGCCAACCGAGGCCGGCGAGACGCGCGCGGAGGTCGCTCGTCGTCGCCTCGCCCAGCTCAACGCATCCTTCCTCGCCTCCGCCGACCCGCCGTCGTCGAGCGTTGCCGTCGGTGAGGCCACCGCCGACGACCTCTCCAGCGCCACGGTCGGGCACCGCGCCGAGACGGCACGACGCCGGCCGGCGCTGCATCCGGTGCACCTGAGGGTCGTGGCCGCCCTTGCGGTCGCCGCTGGTGTGCTGCTCACCTGGTGGGTGCTCGCCGAACGTCCGCGGGTGGCCGACGTGGAGGATCCTGTCGACCTCACCGCGCCCGCGGCCTCGGAGTCCGGTGACGCCGACGCGGACGCGGACGCGGACGGTGGGGCAGGCCAGGAGGGGGAGGTCGTCGTCGACGTCGCCGGCAAGGTCAAGAAGCCGGGCATCGTGGTGCTGCCCGCAGGTGCCCGTGTCCACGAGGCCATCGAGAAGGCCGGGGGGCTCAAGGGCCGGGTCGACACGACGTCCCTCAATCTCGCCCGAGTGCTCACTGACGGCGAGCAGGTGCTCGTGGGAGTCGAGGCCGCAGGCCCCCCGGCCCCCTCGTCCGGCGCAGGGGCCGGAGGTGGTGGGGGGCCCGGACCGGTCAACCTCAACACCGCCACGCAGGAGGAACTGATGTCCCTGCCCGGAGTCGGTCCGGTGACGGCCGAGGCCATCATCGGGTGGCGCGAGGAGAACGGCTCCTTCTCATCGGTCGACGACCTGCTGGAGGTCAGCGGCATCGGCGAGAAGACGCTGGCTGACCTGCGCGAGCGCGTGACGGTGTGACGGGCGACCGACGTCTCGTCGCCCCGGCAGCACTGTGCTGGCTGGCCGTCGTGCTGCTGGTCGCCCGCTCCAGCACCACCGCGCTCGTCGTGGCGCTCACGTGCATCACGTCGGCCGGGGTGCTGTGGGGGCGAGGGCTGGTGCTGAGTCGCAGTGGTGCGGTGGCTCGCACGCTCCTGCTCAGCATGCTCTGCCTGGGGGCGGTGGCGACGTCGTGCGCCTGGCGGCTCGCCGGGGTGGAGTCCTCGCCGCTGACGGAGCTGGCCGAGCAGCGTCGCATCGTCACCGCCGAGGTCAAGGTGGTCCTGGATGCGCGGTCCTTCTCCCGGTTCGGCTCCACGTCATCGGTGGCGGGAGTCGTGGTGCGGCGGGTGCAGGAGGGTGACGGACGCCCGATGGCCGTCTCGGACCGGGCGACCGTGTTCTTCGACGAGCCGGCCGACGACCTCGTCACGGGCCGGCGCGTCGTCGTGCGAGGGCGGCTCGCGCCCAGCGACGCCGTCGGGGAGGCCGCGACGCTCGACGCCCTGGAACGTGGCAGGACGCTCGAGGCGTCGTGGTGGTGGGAGGGCTCGGAGCACCTGCGGCAGGCCATCCGGGACGCCGTCTCCCACATGGGTCCGGCCGAGGCCGCGCTCGTCCCGGCGCTCGTGGCCGGCGACGACGCTGCACTGCCGGAGGAGGTGGAGGAAGACTTCCGGCGCACCGGGCTGACCCACCTGCTGGCGGTCTCGGGCACCAATCTGACCATCGTGCTGGCGGTGGTGCTGGCCCTGGCCCGAGCGGCCCGTGCGCCACCGCGGGTGCTGCTGCTCGTGGGTGTGGTGGGTGTCGTGGGCTTCGTCCTGCTGGCCCGGCCCGAGCCGAGCGTCCTGCGAGCAGCCGGGATGGGCCTGGTCGGGCTCGCCGCCGTCGGCTACGGCGGCCGCGGGGGGCTGCGGGCGCTGGCCGTGGCCGTCATGGCGCTGCTCTTCCTCGACCCCTGGCTCTCGACGACGGTCGGCTTCATCCTCTCGGTGTGCGCCACGGCGGGCATCCTCATCATCGCGCCACCGATGACGGCCCGACTGCGGTCATGGCTCCCGCACTGGGTCGCGGTGGCGATCGCGGTGCCCTTCGCCGCCCAGCTCGCCTGCACCCCGGCGATCGCCGCGATCTCCCACGAGGTCTCGCTCGTGGCCGTCGCGGCCAACCTGCTCGCCGGCCCGGTCGTGGCGCCGGCGACGGTCTTCGGGCTGTTCGGCGGTCTCGTGGACCTGGTGTGGCCGTTCGGCGGCCGCCTGCTCGGCACCGTCGCCGGCCTGTCCTCCACCTGGATCGTCGGGGTCGCCCGCTGGTCGGCGAGCCTGGACGGTGCTGCCGTCCCGTGGACCGCGCACTGGTGGGTCCTGGTGCCGCTCGTGCCGGTCGTCGGCTGGTTGACGTGGAGGTGGGCGCACCGGCCGGTCGTCATGGTGGGTCTCGTGCTGGGCCTGGCCGTCGCGCTGTGGCGCCCGCCCCAGCCTGGCTGGCCACCGCCAGGCTGGCTCGTGGCGGCGTGCGACGTCGGTCAGGGGGACGCCACCGTCCTGCGGATCGACGACCGCTCGGCGCTGCTCGTCGACGCCGGACCGGACGGCACCGCCGTCGACCGCTGCCTGCGTGGTCTCGGGGTTCGTGAGCTGGCCGGCGTCGTGCTGACCCACGCCCACGCCGACCACTTCGGGGGTTTCGGCGCCGCCGTCGAGGGGCGTGGGGAGCCCACGGTCCTGGTAGGTGTCTCCGCCGTCGAGACACCGGGCCACGAGCAGCGGACGCTCGCCACGGGCGACTCCTTGCGGGCCGGCCCCTGGTCCCTGCAGGTGCTGTGGCCGCCGCCGGGAGACGCCGTACCGCCGGACGCTGGGTCACAGGACGCTGGGCCGGAGGACTCCGGTGCGAACGACGCCAGCCTCACCCTGCTCGCCGAGGCGCAGGGGGTCTCCTTCCTGCTCACCGGTGATCTCGAGCCGGCAGGGCAGGAGGCGCTGCTGCGCGAGGTCGGCGAGGTGGGGGCCGACGTCCTCAAGATGCCTCACCACGGCAGCTCCCGGCAGTCCGAGCGGTTCTTCGCAGCCGTCGCGCCGCAGGTGGTCACGATCAGCGCCGGGCGGGACAACGAGTACGGGCATCCGTCCGGGGCTGCGTTGGACCTCCTGCGTGAGGTGGGTGCCAGGTGGTGGCGTACCGACCTGGACGGCGATCTCGCGGTCGTCGTGCGGGACGGACGGCTCAGCGTGGCGACGCGTGGCGGTTCCGAGCGCTAGCCCGCTAGCATCTGGATCGATGAGCTGACAGGGGACGAGCGTCATGGTCGAGAACTTCCAGGACTACCAGGACCTGCACGGCGTGGACTCGTCCGGGATCCGTGACGCGGCGGAGGACCCGCGGCAGAACGCCGCTGCTCTGCAGTCCCTGGCCGAGGAGCTGGGGCGGGACGAGGCGGCGGTGGAGAGGCTCGATGACGCGGCCGAGTCGGTGGCCTCGACGTTCGAGGAGGGTCCGACCGATGCCAACGTCAAGCAGCTCGTCCTGGCGGGGCACATTCCCTTCGCCTTGGCGACGCTGTGGCCGCAGCTGACCTTCACTGACCGTGAGCGGGAACGAGCCCTGGCCAACGGGGCCGAGACGTCGGCGCGGGCGATGCTCAACGACTTGATTGCGGCGGGCCTGGTCGATGAGCACGAGGTCGAGGAGGACGACCGGTACTTCCAGTGGCTCCTCAACGCCGCGCGACGCGACGTCGACTACCGGACCCTCACCGAGATCATCCGCGACCATGACGTCGACCCGTCGTCCTTCGACGTCCTTGAGGACATGGAGGAGTTCATCGACCCGGACGGCAAGTCCTTCTTCCTGCTGCCCGACGACATCAGCGGCGAGGACGCCCGTCACGCCGTCATCATGACCTACATCCTCAACGCCGGGACCGACTATGGCACAGCGGACGAGGGACACCGCACCGACAACGACTTCGAGGAGACGCCGTACTCCTCGGCCGAGGTCCAGCGCATCATCGAGCGACAGGGTGCCAACGGCTGGAGCTACTCCATGGATGTCGGGTTCGTCCATGGCAACGGCGGCCGCATGGTCACCACGCCCAACGCCATCATGATGGGACTGGGCGGCAACTGGCTCCAGGGTCGCTTCAGCGCCCAGGGTGGCACGGCGTGGGGTGACATCTTCATGGTCAACATCGACAACCCCGACGACGAGCGTCAGATGCTGCAGGACATCGTGGAGAGCGGGGTGCGGCCCTACAGCGACTCCGACCACGGCCCGGGTCGTCCGGGTGACGACGGTGACCGTGACCTCGACCGTCTCCTCCACCACGAGGAGCGGCACTCCCAGCAGTGGGCCGCCTTGGGGTACAGCCGCTTCCTCGAGCAGTACATCCTCGCGGCAGCCTGGGAGAAGCTGGGCGGCACCAACTGGTTCGAGGAGGACGCAGGCCTGGCGGACGGTGGTTACGAGTGATCCTGTTCGGTCTCGGCGCCGTCGTCTGTGTCGTCGTCGGTCTCGTGCTGATCGGCGCCGGGTCGTCGTCCGTCAGTGGTCGGCGTCGCTGGTGGCTGGCGGTGGCGGGTGTCGTGGTGGCCGGCCTGCCATTCTTGGTCCTGTGGGCCTTCCTTGCCGGGCAGCCGCGCCCCCTGCAGCCTGACGCGCCGACCCAGGCTGGCCTGCGCGTCGACGACGGTGACCTGGCAGTGTGGACAGGGGCGGAACCGTGCGAGGACGTGGGGCGGCTCTTCGTCAAGTTCAGGACGTCCGAGCCGCGAGTCTCCGACGAGCTCCGACTGGACAGTGACGTCGGCGGAGCCCGGCTCGGACCGTTCTGGGTGCAGGAGCTGCAGGAGGACCCGCCGGAGCCACTGGAGATCGAGCAGCGGCTGCCCGCATCGTTCGACCTGGCCGACTACGAGACCGTCACGATGATCGGGCTCTGGGGCGGCAGCGTGCCCCTGGAGCCGGTTGTCGCCGCGTCCGCCGACCATCCGGGCGAGTACTGGTTCGGGGAGGATCTCGGGTGGATGACTGCGAGCGAGGCGGCTGAGCGTGACGGAGAGGATTTCTACTCCCCCTGCGCCACGGACATGACCTTCGAGTGAGGTGACCAGTACGACGAGCGGTCGTCAGACTGTCCGGACCGGTCACTAGGCTGGCGCCATGGCGTCGGCGTTCGGCAAGATCCTGCTCATCACGGGCAACGCGGAGTTCCTCTCCGAGCGCACCCGGGCGCGGGCCGTGGCGGCCATCGCGGGCGAGGACGCGCAGTGCGAGGTGGCCACCGCCACGGCCACCGGGCTCGGTGCGGGGGAGATCGCCGGGCTCACCAGTCCGTCGCTGTTCAGCTCCTCCAGCGCCCTGGTGATCACCGAGCTGCAGGACCTGCCGGATGCCGCGCAGGCCGAGCTGCTGGAGTACGCCAAGGCGCCGTCGCCCGAGACGGCCGTCGTGCTCGTGCACGGCGGAGGGCAGAAGGGCAAGGGCCTGCTGGACAAGCTGCGCGCCCAGTCGGCGGTGCACGAGGTCAAGCACGAGGCCCCCAAGTACGAGCGCGACCACGCGCGGTGGGTGGCCACCGAGCTGCGTGACCTCGGGGTGCGCATCGATGAGCAGGCGGCCACCTTGCTCGTGGCCTCCGTGGGTCAGGACCTGCGGGCCCTGGCCGGCGCCGCCGACCAGCTCGCGGTGAGCGTCGAGCAGGGGGCGGACATCACCGTCGAGGTGGTCCGTCGCTACTTCGGCGGGCGGGCAGACGTCCGCGGCTACGAGATCGCCGACGCCGCGATCGACGGACGGCTCGCTCTCGCCCTGGAGCAGGCCCGCTGGGCGGAGACCGCCAAGGTGGCGCCCGTGCTGGTCACCAGCGCGGTGGCCTCCGGCCTGCGCTCGCTGGCGCGGCTCGCCGATGCACCCCAGGGTCTCGCCCAGGGTGATCTCGCCCGCCACGTCGGCGTCCCGCCGTTCAAGCTCAAGGTCATGCGCCGTCAGCTCGGCAGCTGGAGCCCGGCCGCGCTGGCCGCTGCGCTGGACGCCGTCGCCCGGGCCGACCTCGATGTCAAGGGCGGCGCGTCCGATCCCGCCTTCGCGGTGGAGCGCATGGTCCTGCAGGTCTCGGCTGCCCGCGGCCGCTGACGTCCCAGGAACGACGAACGCCCCCGATGATCACCGGGGGCGTTCCTCGTGTGGTGCCTGACTCAGAGCTGGGCGGCCTTCTTGGCGATGGCCGACTTGCGGTTGGCAGCCTGGTTCTTGTGGATGACGCCCTTGGACGCAGCCTTGTCCAGCTTGCGGGTGGCCTCGGCGGCCAGAGTCTTGGCGTCGTCGGAACCGCTGGCGGCGGCCTCGTTGAAGCGACGGACCGCGGTCCGCAGCGTCGACCGGACGGACCTGTTGCGCTCGCGCGCTGCCTCGTTCTGCCGGTTGCGCTTGACCTGCGACTTGATGTTCGCCACGTGGCTGACCTGTTCTCTCGTGCTTGCAGTGAAAAAGTGTGTGGGCATGCCGACAGGCACGCGATCGGCCACTCTACCAGCGGCCTCGCCGGTGCCCCAAATCCCCGTACTCCCAAGCCCCCGTACTCAGGTCTGACGTGCTCGGCGCCGGACCCAGGTGAGGGCATCCTCACCGGGATCGTCTACGACGGCCCGTCGTAGAGTGCCGGGCATGGACACGCTGTACGACATCCTGGTCTGGATCCACGTCGCCGCATGGGCGGTCGTCCTGCTCGGCTACGTCAAGGACATCAAGGGCCCGGCCGTCAACGGCTTCATGTCGCACGGACTGACGGTGGCCTTCCTGCTCGGCATCGCGCTCACCGTATCGCCTCGGCCAGTGACGCCGTGGACGACCCGAACAACCTCAAGGTGGCGGTCAAGCTCGTGGTGGCCCTGGTCGCCGTCGGGCTGGCGCACTCCACCCGCAAGAGGGGTGCGCCCAACCCGATGGCGCACGTCGTGGCGGCTCTCGTGGTGCTGAACGTCGTGCTCGCCTACGCCTGGTAGGAGCCGACGCCGCCCGGATGGGAAGATGGGCCCACCATGACGCCTACCTCGCCATCTGGCGCTGCGCCGCTGCCCGGAGCCACGCCGCCGTCGATCCTGCGCAACTTCTGCATCATCGCGCACATCGACCACGGCAAGTCGACCCTCGCCGACCGCATGCTCCAGCTCACCGGCGTCGTCGATGAGCGTGCCGCCAGGGCGCAGTACCTCGACCGCATGGACATCGAGCGTGAGCGCGGCATCACCATCAAGAGCCAGGCCGTGCGGATGCCGTACACCAAGGCCGGTGGCCAGGATGCGGGCACGCAGTACGTGCTCAACATGATCGACACCCCCGGACACGTCGACTTCACCTATGAGGTGAGCCGGTCGCTGGAAGCGTGCGAGGGAGCGATCCTGCTGGTCGACGCTGCCCAGGGGATCGAGGCGCAGACCCTCGCCAACCTCTACCTGGCGATGGAGGCGGACCTGCACATCATCCCGGTGCTCAACAAGATCGACCTCCCGGGCGCCCAGCCGGAGAGGTACGCCGAGGAGCTGGCGCACATCCTCGGCGGGGATCCGAGCGACGTCCTGCGCGTCTCGGCCAAGACCGGTCAGGGCGTCGGGGAGCTGTTGGACCTCATCGTCGACGAGGTCCCCCCGCCGGAGGGCGACGCGGACGCACCGCCCAGGGCCATGATCTTCGACTCCGTCTACGACACCTATCGCGGTGTCGTCACCTACGTCCGCGTCGTCGACGGCAAGCTGAGCCACCGCGACAAGATCAAGATGATGTCCACCGGCGCGGTGCACGAGATGCTCGAGGTCGGTGTCATCTCCCCGGAGCCCGTCAAGGCCCAGGAGATCGGCGTCGGGGAGGTCGGCTACCTCATCACCGGGGTGAAGGAGGTGCGCCAGAGCCGGGTCGGCGACACCGTCACGTCCAACAGCTCGGGGGCCGAGAAGCCGCTCAGCGGCTACCGGCACCCCAGTCCGATGGTCTTCTCGGGGCTGTACCCGATCGACGGCGACGACTTCTCGACGCTGCGCGACGCGCTGGAGAAGCTCCAGCTCAACGACGCCGCACTCGTCTACGAGCCGGAGTCCTCCGGTGCACTCGGCTTCGGCTTTCGCATCGGCTTCCTCGGGCTGCTGCACCTGGAGATCGTGCGTGAGCGGCTGGAGCGCGAGTTCAACCTCGACCTGATCAGCACCGCCCCCAACGTCGTCTACCGGGTCGAGCTGGAGGACGGCAGCGAGCACGTCGTCACCAACCCCAGCGAGTACCCGACGAACGGCAAGATCGCCGCCGTGCACGAACCCGTCGTCTCGGCCACGGTGCTGGCGCCGTCGGAGTACATCGGCGCCATCATGGAGCTCTGCCAGGCGCGCCGCGGGCAGCTCGGTGGCATGGACTACCTGTCCGAGGACCGGGTCGAGATCCGGTACACGCTGCCGATGGGCGAGATCATGTTCGACTTCTTCGACGCCCTGAAGAGCCGCACCAAGGGCTATGCCTCCTTGAACTACGAACCGGCGGGGGAGCAGTCGTCGGACCTCGTCAAGGTCGACATCCTGCTGCAGGGCGAGATCGTCGACGCCTTCAGCGCGATCGTGCACCGTGACTCCGCCTACGCCTATGGCGTCGCGCTGGCCGGCAAGCTCAAGGACCTCATCCCGCGCCAGCAGTTCGAGGTGCCGATCCAGGCTGCCGTCGGAGCGCGCATCATCGCCCGCGAGAACATCCGTGCCATCCGCAAGGACGTCCTCGCCAAGTGCTACGGCGGCGACATCAGCCGCAAGCGCAAGCTGCTGGAGAAGCAGAAGGAGGGCAAGAAGCGCATGAAGATGGTGGGGCGCGTCGAGGTCCCCCAGGAGGCCTTCATCGCCGCTCTCTCGACGGGGGAGACGAGCACCAGGTCCTGAGGACGGCTCCTTCGGGTTCCGGCTCCGGTGCTCTCGGCCTGGCACTAGGCTGACGCACACCATCTGTGGACGGAAGCGGGAGCGATGCTGGAGCGAGTGAAACGAAGTGCGCGTGATCGTCTGATCCGGGCCGTTCTCGAGGCGAACGAGGCTCAGGCCGCCGAGGTGCGCGAGTCCCTGGACATCGCGAGGGGACTGCGTGGCGAGGTCGCGAAGCTCACCGAGCAGACGGCGGCACTGCAGCGTCGGGTCGTGGAGTTCGAGACCCGTCAGCGTCGGGACCTCCACGCCGCCGCTGATCGAGCGGCCGTCGAGTCCAGCGCCGAGTACGTCGGTGCCCACTTCTTGCACGCGAAGGCGTTGCCGTCACCGCACGAGACCCTCCGTCATGCCGTGGAAGCGGCGCCGACGGGGGGCCTGGCTCTGGAGTTCGGGGTGGCCTCGGGCAGGACGGTGCGCATCGTGGCCGAGATGCGCGAGGAGGTCGTCTACGGGTTTGACGTGTTCTCCGGCCTCCCGGAGGCGTGGCGGCCCGGTTTCCCCGAAGGCATGTTCAGCGTGGAGGAGCTTCCCGAGATCGACGGGGTCGAGCTCGTCGTGGGGCTCTTCGAGGACACCTTGCCAGGCTTCCTGCAGGAGCATCCCGGACAGGTCGACCTTCTCCACGTCGACTGTGACCTCTACAACGCGACGGTGACGGTGCTGGAGGCCGTTGGTCCGCGCCTGCGGCCCGGTTCGATCGTCGTCTTCGATGAGTACTTCAACCACCAGAACTGGGAGTCCGGTGAGTTCCAGGCCTGGGCGGAGCACGTGGAACGCACCGGTCTGACGTATGAGTACATTGCCTACAGTCGTGCCAACGAGCAGGTGGCGGTCCGCATCCTCACCACGCCGGATGAGCCATCCTGAGAGAGCGATTGCCACGGACCGGATCGGCGAACGGGCGCTCAGGAGCCTGTGCGCTGTGCGCGACCTGACCTGGATTGGCTGAATTTCGTGTGACTGGTCCGGCATCGACGTAAGGTGTCGCGTTCACCGACAAGGGAGCGGCATGTCCGAGGAAACCTGGCACGAAGCTCGTCTGATCCCGACGTCGGGCATCAACGGGAAGCAGGAACAGGAACGGCGCGCCACCTCGGCGCTCCTGGCGGTTCTGGGTGTAGTGCCTGAGTTCTCGAAGTCGCTGTTGAGCAAGCTAGGCGCCCCTTCCGGGAAGGCGGCGACCTACATCGAAGTTCCTTTCGAGGCGGGGGACTCAAAGTTCTACCCCGACGGGCTGATCCGGGTGACGCGTGGTCAGAAGGAATGGACTGCGCTTGTGGAGGTGAAAACGGGGAAGAACTTCTTGGAAGCCGGACAGCTTGAGCGGTACCTCGACATCGCGCGCAGCCAAGGCTTCGACGCCCTCATCACGATCAGCAACGAGCTCGTCTCGATTCCCGGCCATCATCCGATCCAGGTCGACAAGCGAAAGCTCCGCAAGGTCGCGATGCACCATTGGTCCTGGACCTATGTGCTTTCCGCAGCAATCATGCAGAAGGAACACCGCGGAATCGAAGACCCAGAGCAAGCATGGATTCTGGGTGAGCTCGTTCGGTACCTGGAGCATGACCGGTCGGGAGCGCTCCAGCTGGACGACATGGGACAACAATGGGTGGGAGTTCGGGACGCGGTCCACGCTGGAACCTTGCGTTCGAACGACTCGTACGCGCCGGAGATCGTCTCGCGTTTCGACGCCTTGCTGCGCTATGCGAGCCTGGCCCTTGGCCAGAAGCTGGGTGCCGACGTCACTCAGCACCTGAGCAGGGCGGAACTGGCTGATCCGGGCACACGGGTGACAGCAATGGTTGGTCAGCTGGTGGAGAAGGGCCAGCTGAGTGGTGCCGTGCGCATCCCCCATGCCCTGGGGCCCCTGTACCTCGTCGCGGACCTGCGGGCGAACAAGGTGACCTGGTACGTCGACATTCAGGCACCTCGTGAGGGGCGGGCCAAGACGCGTGTGAATTGGCTGGTGCGGCAGCTGAAGGAAGCCCCTGGTGATCTCCGGATCGAGGTCTTCCAAACCCGGGCGAGGGGGAGCGTCGCGGCGGAGCTCTTGAGCGCAGTGCGAGAGCAACCGGAGTTGTTGACCGGTGATCCCAACCGTGAGATGAAGTCATTCCGCGTGGCCCTGTCCGTTCCGATGGGTGGCAAGCGGGGACGGGGGCAGGGGGCCTTCATCGACTCGGTCCTTGACTCGCTGGACAGGTTCTATGCCGAGGTTGTTCAAGGGCTCAAGGAATGGGTGGCCAAGCCTCCCCGCCTTCGGGAGGCGGAGAAGGGAGAGCCCGTCCCGCCGCAACTTGTGTCCACCGACCTTTCGTCGCAGGACGGGCCTGAGTCCGCCTGAGGAGACAGTGCCTGCCTGTAGGGTTGCTCGGCGTGGCGGCAACCGTCGAGTCGGTCAACATCGGGACGACCCGTGACGTGCCATGGGGATCGCTCAAGCGCTCGGCGATCGACAAACGGCCGACGTCGGGCCCGGTGCGGGTCCGTACGCTCGGCGTCGAGGGCGACGAGATCGCCGACCTGGAGCATCACGGCGGTCGTGACCAGGCTGTCTACGTCTACGCCGCCGAGGACCTCGCAGCATGGGCGAAGCTGCTCGGCCGTGACCTCCGCCCGGGCCAGTTCGGGGAGAACCTCACCACGCGCGGCCTCGACGTGCAGGGAGCGCGGATCGGCGAGCGATGGCGCATCGGCTCGGTCGTGCTGGAGGTCAGCGACGTCCGCATCCCGTGCTCGGTCTTCCAGGGCTTCCTCGGGGAGCCGAGGTGGGTCAGACGCTTCGCCGAGCACGGCGTGCCCGGTGCCTATCTGCGGGTCGTGGAGGAAGGAACGCTCTCGGCCGGCGACCCCGTCGTCGTGGTCGAGCGGCGCGACCACGACCTCACCGTCGGCCTGACCTTCCGTGCGCTGACGACCCGCCGTGAGCTGCTCGCGTCGTTGGCGGCCGAGCCTCGCGCATCGGCCAAGATCCAGGGCAAGATCGCAGCACTGCCCAAGCACTGAGGAACGGACGTGACAGGTGTCACGAGGTCCGCTGATCACCGGGCCACGCCCTGCGACGTGACCGGCGAGTAGGTTAGGGTGAGCCGCACCACACCCCCTACGCGCCGACATGTGAAGGACGTCCATGCCGACCACCGCCACCCCTGAACAACTCCAGCTCGTCGAGGATCGCGCCTCCAACGTCGCGCAGATGTTCTTCGACCGCGTCGCTGCCTCACCGAACCGCGAGGCCTACCGCTTCCCCGACGCCGATGAGAACTGGCACTCCCTCACCTGGTCAGAGACCGGGAACGAGGTCACCAAGCTCGCCGCCGCGCTCCTCGCGCTCGGCATCGAGCCCGAGGACCGCGTCGCGATCGTCTCGGGCACCCGCTACGAGTGGATCTTCGCCGATCTCGCCATCAACGCCGCGGGCGCCGCCACCACCACCGTCTACCCCACCACCACGGTCGACGACGAGGTCTACATCCTGTCCGACTCGGCCAGCCGCATCGTCTTCGCCGAGGACGACGAGCAGGTCGAGAAGCTGAAGGCCAAGAAGTCCGAGCTCCCCGACGTCATCAAGGTGGTGACGTTCGACAGCACGCTCAACGACGGCGACTGGATCATCTCCTTCACCGACCTCGAGGCACTGGGCGCCGAGCACCTCGCCGCCAACCCCACAGCCGTGGAGGATCGCGTCGCGACGATCGAGCCCGGCCACCTCGCCACCCTCATCTACACCTCCGGGACCACCGGCCGGCCCAAGGGCGTCCGGCTCAGCCACGACGGCTGGACGTACGAGGGCGCGGCCATCGCCGCGGGCGGATTCCTGAGCATCGACGATCTGGAGTTCCGTTGGCTGCCGATGGCGCACTCCTTCGGCAAGGTGCTGCTCACCACCCAGCTGCAGGTCGGGTTCCCGGCCGCGATCGACGGCCGCGTGCCCAAGATCGTGGAGAACCTCGCCATCGTGAAGCCCACCTTCATGGGTGCGGCACCCCGCATCTTCGAGAAGGCCTACGGCCGCATCGTGGGCATGATGGAGGAGGAGGGCGGCGCCAAGCTCAAGATCTTCCGCTGGGCCGAGGGCGTCGGCCGTGAGTACTCCAAGGCGCAGCGTGAGGGTCGTTCGATCGGTGTCGGTCTGAAGGCCAAGCACGCCGTCGCCGACAAGCTCGTCTTCAGCAAGATCCGCGACCGCTTCGGCGGCCGGGTCCGCTTCTTCATCTCCGGGGCCGCCGCCCTGTCCTCCGACATCGCCGAGTGGTTCCACTCCGCGGGAGTGCTGATCCTCGAGGGCTATGGCCTCACGGAGTCCTCGGCCGGCTCCTTCGTCAACCACCCCGACGCCTTCAAGCTCGGCTCGGTGGGACTGCCCATGCCGGGCACCGAGGCCCGCGTCGCCGAGGACGGCGAGATCCTCATCAAGGGCCCCGGCGTCATGGGCGGCTACCACAACCTGGAGTCCGAGAGCGCCACGACGGTCACCGAGGACGGCTGGCTGCACACCGGCGACGAGGGTCGCGTCGATGAGGACGGCTTCCTGTTCATCACCGGACGCAAGAAGGAGCTGTTCAAGACCTCCGGCGGTAAGTACGTCGCCCCGCCGCACATCGAGGGCATCTTCAAGGGGATCAGCTCCTTGACCAGCCAGATCGTCGTGCACGGCAGCGAGCGCAACTTCTGCTCCGCGCTCATCACGCTCGATCCCGACGCCGTGGCGGAGTGGGCCGAGGCCAACGGCATGAGCGGCAAGTCCTACACCGAGGTCGTCCGGTCCCCGCAGATCCAGGAGATCATCTCCGGGCAGATCGAGGAGCTGAACTCGCGCCTCAACCAGTGGGAGACGATCAAGAAGTGGGCCGTCCTGGACGACGACCTGTCGGTCGAGTCCGGTGAGATCACGCCGAGCATGAAGGTCAAGCGCAACGTCGTGGAGGCCAACAACAAGGCGTTGCTGGATTCCTTCTACGCTGACTGAGTGAACGCTGACGAGGGGCCGGACGTTGCTGACGTCCGGCCCCTCGACGTTCCCGCGGCCGATGGCCGCTTCGGCGTGTACGTGCACGTGCCGTTCTGCTCCGTACGGTGCGGCTACTGCGACTTCAACACCTACACGGCCGATGAGCTGGGGGAGGGGGCCACGCGTGCCTCCTACGCCGACACCGCCGTGGCCGAGGTTCGACGGATGGCCGCCACGGTGGGGCCACGCCCCGTCGAGACGGTGTTCTTCGGTGGGGGGACGCCCACGCAGCTGCCCGCTGAGGACCTCGTGCGCATCGTGCGGGCCATCGACGACGAGCTCGCGGTGGCGCCGGACGCCGAGGTCACGAGCGAGGCCAACCCGGACAGCGTCACCCCGGCGTCCCTCGCGACCATGCGGGCCGGCGGGTTCAACCGGATCTCCTTCGGGGTCCAGTCAGCCGTGCCGCACGTCCTCGCGACACTGGATCGCACCCATGACCCGGAGCGGGTTCCACAGGCGGTGCAGTGGGCGCGTGAGGCCGGGTTCGAGCAGGTCAGCGTGGACCTCATCTATGGCACGCCGGGGGAGTCGATGGACGACTGGCGCACCAGCCTGGAGGCGGCGGTCGCGCTCGAGCCCGACCACGTCAGCGCCTACGCGCTGATCGTCGAGGACGGGACCGCCTTCGCCCGCAAGGTGCGGCGCGGCGAGGTGACGATGCCTGACGACGACGAGACGGCCGACAAGTACCTCCTGGCCGACGATCTCCTTACCGCGGCCGGGCTCGGCTGGTACGAGCTGTCCAACTGGGCCACCGGCGAGGCCGCGCGGTGCCGGCACAACCTTCTGTACTGGCGCGGCGACGACTGGTGGGGCGTCGGTCCGGGCGCCCACTCGCACCTGCGTCACGGAGACGCGTCCGCCCGGCGCTGGTGGAACGTCAAGCACCCGGCGGCGTACGCGCAGCGTCTGACGGCCGGTCAGTCTCCCGAGCACGACGGTGAGGACATCGATGCCGCGACCGCCCACGTCGAGCGCGTCATGCTCGAGGTTCGGCTGCGCGACGGGCTCGCCCTGGAACAGCTCGACGCGGACGCACGCGACGTTGCCGCCGACCTGGAGCGTCGTGGCCTGTGCGTCCTGGCAGAGGGTTCAGTGGTCCTCACCCGGTCGGGCCGGCTGCTGGCTGATGCGGTGGTCCGAGAGCTCCTGCCCTGATGCATCGTCCCCTGATGCATCGTCCAGGTGCCCCGATGGGGTCGGGACCTCAGGCGGGCGCGGTGACGAAGTCGATGAGCTCCTCGACGCGGCCGAGGAACTCCGGCTCCAGGTCGGTCCAGGAGTCCACCCGCGACAGGATGTACTGCCAAGCCCGGGCGATATGGGCCTGGTTCTCGTGCGGCCACCCGAACGCTGCGCAGACACCGCGCTTCCACTCCACGGACCGGGGCACGCTCGGCCACTCCTCGACGCCGAGCCGATGGGGCTTGACCGCCTGCCACACGTCCACGTAGGGGTGGCCGACCACCAGGACGTGGGCCCGTCCCGAGAGCTGCTCGGCGATGCGGGACTCCTTGGAACCCGGCACCAGGTGGTCGACGAGGATCCCCAGCCGTCGGTCGGCCGTGGGGGAGAACTCCTCGACGACGCCGACCAGGTCGTCGACGCCGTGCAGCATCTCTACGGCGACGCCCTCGACCCGCAGGTCGTGGCCCCAGACCTTCTCGACGAGCTCGGCGTCGTGCTTGCCCTCCACGAGGATGCGGCTGGGCAGGGCGACCTTGGCCCGGTGGTCGCTCACCAGCCGGGAGCCTGACGCAGAACGAGTCGGAGCCTTGGGCGTCTTGGGAGCCGGGGCGACGAGCGAGACTGGACGTCCCTCCAGCAGGAACCCCGGGCCGAGCTCGAAGGTCTTGCGGCGGAGCCGCCGGTCCTCCAGCGTCACGGTGCCGAGGTCACGCTCGACGCCGACGATCTCACCACAGAACCCGCTGGATGCATCCTCGACGACCAGACCCTTGTCGGCCGTCTGGTCAGTGGTGCGTCCCCGCGGTGGCGTGCGCCAGTCGCCGGCCAGCACGTCTGTGCCGTATCGGTCGCTGCCGCTCCGGGGCCCATCACCCATGGAGCACCCCCAGGAGTCGCTGGTGGAAGTCCTCCACGTCGGCGCGTGACACCTCGCCGGCCGAGGTCAGCACGCGAGTGCGTTCACCCATCAGGCCGACCGCCAGGTCGAGCGCCTGCGGCCAGGCGGGACGCACCTGGCTGGGCGGCTCGGCGGCGTAGAGGTCACCGAGGGAGACGACGTCGTGTTCCTGGACGACGAGCACGAGCTCGCCGCCTTCAGGGCCGTCTCCGACGTGGACCACCTCCACGAAGACTCCGCCGAGGTCGGCGGCCCAGGCCGAGCTGAGGGTGCCACCGCGGGACTCGTGGACGACGGTGGTCCCGTCGTCCAGGCGGACCTCGCGGGGCCGGTGGGACAGGGTTCGTTCGGTCCCCGTGACGATGACGGCATCGTCGGCGACAGAGATCTCAGGCACCTCGTTAGACTGGCACTTGGCCCAAGCGAGTGCCAGACGACGCGCGGAGAGGAGAGGACTCATGACGGCAGAAGAACGACGTCTCGACGTCCTGCGCGCGATCGTGGAGGACTACGTCGCCACCCAGGAGCCGGTCGGCTCGCGTTCGCTGGTCGAACGCCATCACCTGGACGTCTCACCGGCCACCATCCGCAACGACATGGCGGTGCTGGAGGACGACGGCCTGATCGCGCAGCCCCACACCAGTGCCGGGCGGGTGCCCACGGACAAGGGGTACCGACTCTTCGTCGACCGCCTCTCCTCGGTCAAGGCGCTCTCGGCCCCCGAGCGGCGCGCCATCGAGACGTTCCTGACCGGCGCCGTCGACGTCGATGACGTGGTGCAGCGCAGCGTCAAGGTGCTCGCCCAGCTCACCAACCAGGTCGCGATCGTCCAGTACCCCTCCCTCACGCGCTCGACGGTGCGGCACGTGGAGGTCGTCGGGCTGGAGAACGCGCGCGTCCTGCTGGTGGTCATCACCTCCAGCGGTCGCGTGGAGCAGCGCATCGTCGAGCTCGAGCGCACCCTCGAGCAGGACCTGCTCACCGACCTGCGGGGACGTCTGGTCGGCGCCACCGTCGGCCAGCGCCTCCCGGAGGCCTCGCTGCGGCTCGCGGAGATCATCGGCACCTTCGCCGCGCAGGACCGACCGATCATCACGTCGGTGGTCACCACGCTGACGCAGGTCTTCTCCAACGAACGCTCCGACGAGCGGGTCGCGGTGGGTGGCACGGCCAACTTGGCGCGGTTCGGGGGCGACTTCGATGTCGCCATCCGCCCCGTCCTGGAGGCACTCGAGGAGCAGGTCGTGCTCCTGAAGCTGTTGGGGGAGGCCACGGCCGACCCCACGGTGCGCATCGGGGTCGAGACCGGCAACGACAGCCTGAGCGGCACCGCCGTGGTCGCCTCGGCCTACGGGTCGCAGGATCAGGCGCTCGCCACGCTGGGCACGCTGGGCCCCACCCGCATGGACTATCCCGGAACCATGGCCGCCGTCGGTGCCGTCGCCCGCTACGTCGGGCGCATCCTCGCCGACGACTGAGAGGACCATTCACACACATGGCACAGGACTACTACGCACTCTTGGGTGTCGACCGCGACGCCGGCAACGACGAGCTGAAGAAGGCCTACCGCAAGCTCGCCCGTCAGCTGCATCCCGACGTCAACGACGCGCCCGACGCCGCCGACCGCTTCAAGGAGGCCACCACGGCCTACGAGGTGTTGTCGGACCCGCAGAAGCGCAGCGTGTACGACCGCGGCGGCGACCCGATGGCCCAGGGCGGCGGCATGGGCGGCGGCTTCGGCCAGGGCTTCAGCTTCGACGACATCATGGATGCCTTCTTCGGCCAGGGCGGCGGGCGCGGCGGTCCGCGTTCGCGCGTGCAGCGCGGCCAGGACGCCCTGCTGCGGCTCAGTGTCGACCTTGCCGAGGCGGCATTCGGCGTCACACACGAGATCAAGGTCGACACGGCCGTCACGTGCCAGACGTGCCAGGGCCGCGGCGGGGCCGAGGGCAGCGAGCCCGTCACGTGCGGGACCTGCCACGGCCATGGCGACGTCCAGCACGTACAGCGCACGCCGCTCGGCAACGTGCGCACGTCGCGTCCCTGCCCGACCTGCCACGGGTTCGGCACCGTCATCCCCGATCCCTGCCAGGAGTGCGGCGGCGACGGCCGGGTCCGGTCGCGTCGCTCGCTCAGCGTCACCGTGCCGCCAGGCGTCGACCAGGGGACCCGGATCCAGATGTCCGGTGAGGGCGAGGTCGGTCCCGGTGGCGGTCCGGCCGGTGACCTCTACCTGGAGATCAACGTCAACCCGCACCCGGTCTTCACGCGCGAGGGCGACCGGCTCCGTTGCCAGGTCACCGTCCCGATGGCGGCCGCGGCGCTCGGCGTGCACGTCGACCTGCCCACGCTGGAGGCCGACGTCACCGACCACGAGGACGCAAGCGTCGTGGGCCTGGACATCAGCCCCGGCACCCAGTCCGGCGACCAGCTCACGGTGCGCGGCCAGGGTGTGCCCCGGCTGCGGGGCGTGGGCCGCGGTGACCTGGTGGTCGAGGTGATCGTCGAGACCCCCACCCGGATTGACGACGAGCAGCGCGCCCTGCTCGAGCAGCTGGCCAAGGCCCGGGGCGAGGAACGGCCCGAGGCCCGCGTCAGCGACGCCCAGCGTGGCGGGGTCTTCGGCCGCATCAAGGATGCCTTCCGCTGATGAGTGACTGCCTGTTCTGCAAGATCCTGGACGGCGAGATCCCCTCCGAGGCTGTGGCCGAGAACGACCACGCGTACGCCTTCCGCGACGTCGCGCCACAGGCGCCGACCCACGTGCTGGTGATCCCGCGCCGGCACGAGCCCGACATCGGCAGCCTGGTCGAGGCCGACCCCGACGCAGCGGCCGGTGTGCTGCGCCTGGCCAAGCAGGTGGCCGACGACGCCGAAGGCTCCTACCGGCTGGTCTTCAACACCGGCGCCGACGCCCACCAGATGGTCTTTCACTGCCACGCCCACGTCCTGGCCGGGCGCTCCATGGGCTGGCCGCCCGGATGAGTGCCGGTCCTCCGCCGTCTGTGGCCCGGCACCGCGCCGAAATCGCTTCGACAGCCGTCGGCTTTGCCGCGTAAACTCAACATCACCCATGACAGAAGACTTCGCCCCCCACTCCTTCACGGTGCCCACGAGCATCGACGCCGTCTCCCTCTTCGGCCCGGGCGATGAGTTCCTTCGCCTCGTCGAGGAGTCCTTCGGCGCCCATGTTCACGCGCGCGGCAACGCCGTCACGGTCACCGGTCCGCCCGCGGAGGCGGCTCTGATCGAGCGGTTGCTCGATGAGCTGGTGGCCATCGTGCGCACCGGACAGAGCCTCAACCGCGAGACGGTGGAGCGCTCCATCCAGATGCTGCGCACCGAGACCCAGGAACGTCCCGCCGACGTCCTGAGCCTGAACATCCTGTCCAACCGCGGACGCACCATCCGGCCCAAGACGCTCAACCAGAAGAAGTACGTCGACGCCATCGACAAGCACACCGTCGTCTTCGGCATCGGACCGGCGGGCACCGGCAAGACCTACTTGGCCATGGCCAAGGCCGTGCAGGCGCTGCAGGCCAAGGAGATCTCACGCATCATCCTCACCCGTCCGGCGGTCGAGGCCGGCGAGCGTCTCGGCTACCTCCCGGGGTCCCTGAGCGAGAAGATCGACCCCTACCTGCGGCCGCTCTACGACGCCCTGCACGACATGCTCGACCCCGAGACCATCCCCAAGCTGCTCACGTCGGGCGTCATCGAGGTCGCACCGCTGGCATACATGCGCGGAAGGAGTCTTAATGACGCTTTCGTCATCCTCGACGAGGCGCAGAACACCACGGCCGAGCAGATGAAGATGTTCCTCACCCGGCTGGGGTTCGGCTCCAAGATGGTGGTCACCGGAGACGTCACCCAGGTGGACCTGCCCGGTGGTGCCACGAGCGGCCTGCGGGTGGTCCGCGAGATCCTCGACGACGTCCGCGATATCCACTTCTCCACCCTCACCTCGCACGACGTCGTCCGGCACAAGCTGGTCGGCCGCATCGTCGCCGCCTACGACTCCTACGAGGCGGGTGCAGCAGATCGTGAACGTCGACGTCCTCGATGAGTCGGGCACCGATGTCGACGTCGTCGGCCTGACCCAGCTCTGCCGCTTCGTCATGCGTCGCATGCGGCTGCACCCCGGCACGGAGATGACGATGCGCCTGGTGGACCCGGAGACCATCGCGGTGCTCAATGAGCAGTGGATGGGCAAGAAGGGCCCCACCGACGTGCTGTCCTTCCCGATGGATGAGCTGTCGCCGGGGCGGGTCGAGGCCGACGACGAGATCGACGACGGCGAGCACGGCTACCTGGGAGACATCGCGCTGTCCCCACAGGTCGCTGCGCAGCAGGCACCGGCGGCCGGGCACGGCACGCACGAGGAGATCGAGCTGCTCACCACCCACGGCATCCTGCACCTGCTGGGCTACGACCACGCCACCGCCGAGGAGCACGCCGAGATGTTCGGCATCCAGGGCCGGCTACTGCTGGAGTGGCACCGTACGGCGGCCGGGGAGGACGTCGAGTCCGAGGGAAGGCTGACGTGACCGAGGCGATCATCGGGTCGGTGCTGCTCGCCGCCGTCGCCGGACTGCTCGCCAGCGTCGACGCCGCGCTCTCCTCCTTCTCCCGGGCCAGGGCCGACGAGCTCGCCCGCAACGACCATGCCGGAGCCCAGCGGCTCGTGGGCATCATCGACGACCCGGCCCGCGTGCTCAACTCGGTGCTGCTGCTGCGGGTGCTGTGCGAGACGGCGAGCATCGTGCTCGTGGCCATCGTCGTGGCCGACCACGTCGAGGGCCTGTGGGCGCAGCTGGGCATCACCGTGGCCATCATGGCGGTCGTCTCCTACGTCCTCATCGGTGTGGGCCCGCGCACCCTCGGCCGCCAGAACGCCGAGGCCATCGCCCTCGCCTCGGCAGGACCGGCCGTGGTGCTCACCGCACTGCTCGGTCCGCTGCCCAAGCTGCTGATCCTCATCGGCAACGCGCTCACCCCGGGCAGAGGCTTCCGTGAGGGGCCGTTCGCCTCGGAGGTGGAGGTCCGTGAGCTGGTCGACCTCGCGGCCGCGACGTCGGTGATCGAGACCGATGAGTCCAAGATGATCCAGTCGGTCTTCGAGCTCGGGGACACGATCGTCCGTGAGGTCATGGTCCCGCGCCCCGACCTGGTCTTCATCGAGGCGGGAAAGACGTTGCGCCAGACCATGTCACTGTGCCTGCGATCGGGCTACTCCCGCGTGCCCGTCATCGGCGAGAACCTCGACGACGTGCTGGGCATGGCCTACCTCAAGGACCTCACCAAGCGTGTCTTCGACAACCACCAGGCCGAGTCCACCGAGCGGGTGGAGTCGATCATGCGGTCGGTGCTGTTCGTGCCGGACACCAAGCACGCCGACGACCTGCTGCGCGAGATGCAGGCGCAGCGCACGCACGTGGCCGTCGTCGTCGATGAGTTCGGCGGCACGTCGGGCATGGTCACGATCGAGGACATCCTGGAGGAGATCGTCGGTGAGATCACCGACGAGTACGACTCCGAGCCCGACGAGGCCGAGCACCTGGCCGACGGGGTCGTACGGGTCAGCGTCCGCTACGACATCGACGACCTCTCCGAGCTGTTCGACCTGGAGCTGGACGACGACGACGTCGACTCCGTCGGTGGGCTCGTCGCCAAGCACCTCGGCAAGGTCCCGATCCCGGGCAGCGAGGTCGAGGTGGCAGGTCTGGTGCTGCGCGCGGAGGCGCCGTCCGGGCGGCGCAACCGCGTCGGTCGCGTCAAGGTGTGGCGGGCCGAGACCCCCGAGGACGACGAAGAGCGCGACACCGTGAGTGAAGGAGCCGGACATGGACCTGACACCTGAGGACACCAAGCTGATCACCCTGGCCAGGGCGTCTCGAGCGCGCACGGGTGCGGCCTGCGGCGCGGCCGTGCGTGACCTCGACGGCCGCACCTACGCGGCCGCCTCCGTCGCCCTGCCGTCGCTGGCGCTGGAGGCCCTCGACCTCGCGGTCGCGATGGCCGTCTCGTCGGGCGCCGCGGGGCTGGAGGCCGCCGCGGTGGTCGGTGGCGCGCCGGGCGCCGATCCGGACGTCGCCGCGGTGCGTGACCTCGGGGGCGGTGGCGTTCCGGTCGTCGTCGCCGATGCTGCCGGCACACCGGAGAGGACACTCGCCACGTGAGCACGTTCCGTTCCGGCTTCGCATGCTTCGTGGGCCGGCCCAACGCCGGCAAGTCGACGCTCACCAATGCGTTGGTCGGCGAGAAGGTGGCGATCACCTCCTCCAAGCCGCAGACCACGCGGCACGCCATCCGAGGTCTGGTGCACCGTGAGGAGGCGCAGCTGGTCATCGTCGACACCCCTGGACTGCACCGGCCACGCACCACGCTCGGGGAGCGGCTCAACGACCTCGTGCGCACCACGTGGGCCGAGGTCGACACCGTCGCGATGTGCTTCCCGGCCGATGAGAAGATCGGACCCGGTGACCGCTTCCTGATCGGCGAGGTGGCCGCGTTGCGGCGTAAGCCCGTGATCGCCGTGGCCACCAAGACCGATCTCGTCCGGCCCGACCGCGTCGCCGAACACCTGATGGCGATCGAGGCCGCCGGTCGCGAGGCCGGTCTGCAATGGCGCGAGATCGTGCCCGTCTCGGCCGTCGCCGACGACCAGGTGGGCCTGTTGACGGACCTGCTGATCGGCACCCTGCCGCAGGGCCCGCCCATGTACCCGGAGGGCCAGCTCACCGACGAGCCGACCGAGACGCTGGTCGCCGAGGTGATTCGGGAGGCGGCGCTCGAAGGCGTCCACGACGAGCTGCCGCACTCGCTGGCCGTCGTCATCGAGGAGGTGGTGCCGCGCGAGGGCCGTCCGGAGGACCGCCCGCTGCTCGACGTCCGGGCGCACGTCTACGTGGAGCGGGACTCCCAGAAGGGCATCGTCATCGGGCGCAAGGGAGCACGGCTCAAGCAGATCGGCACCACGTCACGGACCCAGATCGAGAAGATCCTCGGCACCCCGGTGCACCTCGACCTGCACGTCAAGGTGGCCAAGGACTGGCAGCGCGACCCCAAGCAGCTCCGCAAGCTCGGCTTCTGACGCGCTCTGCCGTCTGATCGGTGTCTGGGCAACCGAAAGTGACGGTCAGCGGGTGGATCGGTGTCTGAGCAACCAAAAGCGGCTTCGTACGGTTGCTGTGACACCCATCGCCGGGTGAAGGGCCATGCGGTTGTGGAAGCACCGACTCGGGCGGGTCAGCGGTGGTCGAAGCCCGTGAGCCCTTCCGGCTGCTCCTCCAGGACGTCGACGCTGGAGACCTGGGCGCGCTCGGACCCCTCGTGGCACCAGGTGAGCATCTGGCTCACGGCAGCCTCCTCGCCCTCGAAGACGGCCTCCACCGTGCCGTCGGGCTGGTTGGCCACCCATCCGGTGACCCCGGCGGCAGCGGCCTGCTCGGCACAGCGGGCCCGGAAGAACACACCCTGCACCCTGCCGTGCACCACGACGCGTCGCCGGACCATGCGACCACCGTAACCACGGTGCACGATGGACGCATGGATCCCGTCACGGCGCTGGAGGAGATCGGGTTCTGGCTCGAGCGCGAGCGCGCGTCGACCTACAAGGTGGAGGCGTTCCGTCGCGCGGGCGCCGTGCTGGCCGACCACGACGACGTCGCCGGCCTCGCCCGCGAGGGTCGTCTGCGCTCGCTCGACGGCATCGGCGCCCGCACGGCCGAGGTGGTCGAGCAGGCGCTGTCCGGCGACGTCCCGGACTACCTGGCGGACCTGCGCCGACGCGGTGCCGGTCCGCTCGTCGAGGGCGGCGAGACGGTCCGAGGGGCCGTGCGCGGTGACCTGCACACCCACACCGACGCCTCGGACGGCGGATCGTCCCTGGAGACGATGGCGCGAACCGCCGAGCGGCTGGGCCATGAGTACCTCGCGATCACCGACCACTCGCCCAGCCTGACCGTGGCGGGCGGCCTCTCCGCCGACCGGCTGGTCGTCCAGCTCGAGCACGTCGCCGAGCTGGACGCTACTCTCGAGGGCACCCGGCTGCTCACCGGGATCGAGGCGGACATCCTCACCGACGGCACGCTCGACCAGGAGCCGCGACTGCTGGAACGGCTGGACGTCGTCGTGGCCAGCGTCCACTCCAAGCTGCGTGCGGACAGCATCGCGATGACCCGGCGGATGCTCAAGGCGGTCAGGGACCCGCACACCGACATCCTCGGCCACTGCACCGGGCGCCTGGTGGAGGGAGCACGAGGCAGGCGGGCCGAGAGCACCTTCGACGCCAAGCGGGTCTTCGCCGCCTGCGCCGAGCACGCCGTCGCGGTGGAGATCAACGCGCGCCCCGAACGCCGCGATCCACCCGACCGACTCATCCGGCTGGCGTTGGAGGCGGGCTGCCTGTTCAGCATCGACTCCGACGCGCACGCCCCGGGACAGCTGGACTTCCTCGACCACGGATGCGCCCGCGCCGCGGACCTCGGGGTGCCGCTCGATCGGATCGTCAACACCTGGCCGGTGGACCGGCTGCTGCAGTGGACTCACCGAACCCGGTGAGTCCCCACCTCACAGGTGGACGGCCAGAGTGGCCAGGTCGGCCGGGGCGACGGGCTCGGGGACGCGCCCGGTGACATCGTCGTAGACGTCGAGCAGCTCGCCGAGGTCGCGGACCATGCGCCGGGCTCGAGCCCGCTCGTCGCCGCAGTCGGCGCGGCACTCGCCGGCAGCCACACGGTGCGCCCCGACCAGCGCGGTGAGGGCCCACGCCTCGGCCGCACCGAGGTCGGGCGAGAGCACGAACGCCATGATGCGCGATGCGCCCACGTGGTGGCTCTCATGGGCCGGGTCGAGGCCGGTCGATCGCGTGGGGAGGGAGAGCGCGACGTCCCACGCTCGCTCGACCTCGAGGTGCTCGGCCTCGAGGACCGGGCGTGCCAGCAGGTCCTCGGTGCGACGCAGGTGGCCATCGACGCCGGCGCGCGCGGACGGCTCGACGAGCCGCAGTACCTGCCGGGCCTGGGTGAGCCGGAGCCGTGCACGCAGCTCGGGGGAGTCGTCGCTCGCCCCGAACAAGCGTCCCACGAGCTGCACCAGCTGGGGCCGGTCGGCGTCGTCGAGCAGGTCGTTGGCGCTGCGTGCCTCGTGCGCCAGCACTGGGTGGGTGCACTCCGGCCGGTCGCTCCACGGCTCCCCTGCGAGTACCGAGACGTACTCCATGACGCAGGCCTCGCCGCTGTCGGAGTCGTGGGCGCCGACCGACAGCGTCGGCAGGGCGTCGGGAACGTTCACCACTTCAGTCTCGCCGATCTGTCAAACGTCCGGCGACGGGTCAGTCGGTCAGCAGCGCGGAGAGCGTCGCGCCCAGCTCGTAGGCCTGGTCCCGCTCGTCCTCGCCGACGTCGCCGAGCACCTGCAGGATGTCGGCGGACTGCTTCCAGCCCAGCGCCTGGACGATGCTCTCGACGGAACGGACCGCGCCGGTGGTGTCGTAGCGACCGTGCACCCACAGACCGAACGGCTTGCGCGTCTCGGGGGCCTCGCCAGCGCCGCCGTCATCGGCGAGGGCACCGCCGGCCTGCAGGAAGATCGTGTCGAAGAAGTGCTTGAGGGCACCGGACATGTACCCGAAGTTGGCGGGCGTGCCGAGCACGTAGCCGTCCGCGGCGAGCACGTCGTCAGCCTCTGCCTCGAGCGCCGGGCGGACCACGACCTCCACACCCTCGATTGCATCATCGTGGGCACCCTCCACGACGGACTCCGCGAGCGAGCGGACGGTGGGCGTCGGCGCATGGTGGACGATCAGCAGACGGGCCATGTCTCCGACCGTAGCCGGAGTGCTCGGCAGACGCTGCTTGGGCCGATGCAGCCGCCGCGGAACCCCCGGGAACCGTGCGCCGTTGGGCTCGGCAGGCGATGATGGACGTCAGCAGACCGCAGGACGAGGAGTGACATGAGCACGGTGACGCGTGTCCTGGAGAACATCGACTCCGTGGTCGACGGCAAGTCCGAGGCGGTCGAGACGGCCCTCGTCGTGGTGCTCGCCGAGGGACATCTGCTCATCGAGGACGTGCCTGGAGTGGGCAAGACGGTGCTGGCCCGCGCGCTCGCCCGCTCCATCGACTGCTCCGTGCGGCGTATCCAGTTCACCCCCGACCTCCTGCCCTCCGACGTCACCGGCGTCTCCGCCTACAACCAGCAGCTGGCCCGGTTCGAGTTCAAGCCCGGTCCGGTCTTCGCCAACATCGTCATCGGCGATGAGATCAATCGCGCCTCGCCCAAGACGCAGTCCGCCCTGCTGGAGGCCATGGAGGAACGCCAGGTCACGGTCGATGGCCGCACCCACACGCTGGATCCGCCGTTCACGGTCATCGCCACCCAGAACCCCTACGAGATGGAGGGCACCTACCCGTTGCCCGAGGCGCAGAGGGACCGCTTCACGGCTCGCATCTCGATGGGCTACCCGGACACCGAGGCCGAGCTGGCGATGGTCCGTGAGCGCGACGCCGACAACCCGCTCGACCTGCTGGCCCCCGTCGTCAGCGTCGACGAGCTCCGCACGATGATCGATCGCGCCCGTGCCGTCCACGTCTCGCAGGCCGTCGAGCGGTACTGCGTCGACATCGTCCAGGCCACCCGGGTAGACACCGAGATCCGGCTCGGTGCCAGTCCGCGGGCCACCCTGCAGCTGGTGCGAGCCGCCAAGGCCCGGGCCTTCGTCCAAGGACGCGACCACGTGCTGCCCGACGACGTCGCGGCTCTCGTGCCGCTCGTGCTGCCGCACCGTCTGGTCCCGATGCGAGGTGCGTCCTCGGCCGCCGAAGCCGTGCGACGTATCGTCGCCGCGACACCGGTGCCCACCGGAGCCGTCGACCCACGGTGAGTCCGGTGCGGCTGACACCCCGCGGTACCGGGTTCCTCGTGACGGCGGGGAGCGCCTTCGTCGCCGCGCCCCTGTTCTCCTTGCCGGCACTGCAGTACGTGACGTCGTTGCTGCTGGGTCTGGTGGTCCTCGGTGCGCTGTTCGTCATCGTCGGGCACGCGCGGATCCGGGTGGAGCGCAGCTTCAAGCCTGGTGTCGTGACCCCGGGCACCCCGGCCCGCGTGCACCTGCAGATCACCAACCTGCGCACCATCGCCTGCCTGGAGGCACGCTGGAACGACACCCTGCCGTCAGCGTTGTCCGGTGAGGCCGCCGGAACGCTACCCGCACTCGGCGGCAGTCACGGCCCGTCGGCGCGGCTGGAGGTGGACTATCCGCTGCACGGACTGCGCCGGGGCCGCCACAGCGTCGGCCCGCTCACCGTCCGGGTGGAGGATCCGTTCGGGCTCGTCCAGCGCGAACGGACGGTCGGTGGCAGGGACGACGTCGTGGTCCTGCCGCGGCGCGTCGACGTCACGGGATCAGGCCTGCTCTCGCGCGACAGCGACGGCTCCGGTCGTCCGGCGCCGCAGCACTTCGGTCTCGGCACGGACGACGTCATCGCCCGCACCTACCTCCCGGGCGATGCGCTCAAGCGCATGCACTGGAAGGCCACGGCGCATCGTGGTGAGCTGATGGTCCGCCAGGAGGAGCAGGAGATCGACGCGCGGGCGGGGATCGTGCTGGACACCGACGACGTCAGCTTCGGTACGACGTGTGACGCCAAGGGGCGCTGGGACCACTCATCAGAGCTGGAGTGGAGCATCAGCGCTGCCGCGTCCGTCCTGACGCACCTGGCCCGCCAGGGTCACGAGGTCGCCGTGCGGGCGGTGGGTGGTGAGCGGCGCCGGGTGGCCGACCACGGCGACACCATCGACGACGTCCTGGTCGACCTCGCACTCCTGGAACCGACCACCAGGACCGCCGTCACGCGTGAGAACGTCCAGACTGGCGAGCACACCCTCGTCCTTCTGCTCGGCCGGCTCCAGGCCGATCGTGCGCACGCCTGGGTGCGGGCCGTCGCCGGGGCCGACGTCAAGGCGTTCGTGGCGGCCGGCACCCGCCCGCCCGTGCTCGAGCTGCTCGAGGACGCCGGGTGGGACGTCGTCACCTACGCCGGCGGCGACGACGTCGCGCAACGCTGGTCCGAGCTAGGCGCCGGGGGAGAGCGGCATGCTGCGTCCTGAACGGCGGGCCCGGCCCGTGCGAGCCCTCGACGAGGGCGCGAGCGCATGGGTGGAGCATGCCGCGGTCGTCGTGGCGCTCGCCGCGCTGCTGCTGGGCTTCACCTCCGTGGTCGAGGGTCGCGGGTGGTTCTTGACGGTGGGTCTGGTGGCCGGGCTGGTCGCCCTGGTCAGCGCCGCAGCGCGATCCCTGGGCCTCCGGGGCGTCACCCCGATCGGCATGGTCGTGGGCCTGCTGGCCGTCGTGTGGATCTTCGTGCCCCAGACGCTTGCCGCGGGGGTGGTGCCGACAGCGTCGTCCTTCGTGGCGCTGGCGGAGCAGCTCGGACGGGCTCGGGTGCTCATCATGGAGGAGGCCGCCCCGGCGCCGGCGGCACGCCCGATCGTGCTCGTGCTGACGATCGCCTTCGCGCTGCTGGTCGTGGTCGCCGGCATGCTGCTGCGTCGTCGTCGCGGCGACCTGCTGCTCGGGGTGCTCCTCGTCGTGGTGTTCGTGGTGCCCCCGCTGGTGTCGGGGCGCCCTCCGGCGGCAGTCACCTTCGTCGTCCCCGCAGCGGCCTGGCTGGTCGTGCTGTGGAGCCGGGCCGCCGATCGTGGCCCTCGCTCCGCACTGGTGCCCGCCACGGCTCTCGGCGCCTGCGGTCTGGTGGTCGCGGTGGTCCTGCCACCAGCGTTGCCAGACGTCAGCGGTGTCCCCCGCGACTGGGGTGCCCCCGCACCGAGAGTGTTCGGCGACGGTATCAACCCGATGCTCCAGCTGGGCAAGAACCTGCGTCGCGGCAGCACGAGGGTCGCCGCCACGTACACCACGACGCTCGACGGTCCGCCCTACCTGCGTGCTGCCGTGCTCCGTGACTTCGACGGACAGACGTGGCGTCCGGTCGGTCCTCGAGCCGTGGGCCGCGGCGAGGGCAACCTAGCCATGGGTGAGTCCATCGAGACCGAGTCTGCGCAGACCACCATCACGATCGATGAGCTGCGCAGCACGATGCTCCCGACGCCCTACCCCGCCACGGGTGTCTCCGGCCTGTCCGAGGCGTGGCGATGGAACCGCGTCGGACAGACGCTCGTCTCGGAGTCCGCGGAGTCCGAGGAGGACCAGCAGTACACGGTGACCAGTCTGGACGTGCAACCCACGGCGGAGCAGATGCGGGCTCTGGGCGAGCCGTTCCGCGCCGGGATGCGGGACTACCTGCGTCTGCCCGACGACGTCCCCGAGGTGGTCGCGCGCACCGCTCGGGAGGTGGTCTCCGGCACTGACAACGACTACGACCGCGCCCTCGCGCTGCAGGAGCACTTCCAGACCCGGTACCAGTACTCCGAGTCGGCTCCCGTGGCCGGTGACTACGACGGCAACGGGGTGCAGGTGCTGGAGCGCTTCCTGGAGGAACGCGCCGGCTACTGCGTCCACTTCGCCTCCGGCATGGCCGTGATGGCGCGCGAGCTCGACATCCCCGCCCGTGTCGTCGTCGGGTACGCGCCCGGTCGAGCGGTCGGGTTCGAGGACGGCGATCAGGTCTTCGAGGTCACGTCCGATGACCTGCACGCCTGGCCCGAGCTGTACTTCGAGGGTGTCGGCTGGGTGGGCTTCGAGCCCACGCCGTCGGTGGGTGAGCCTACCGCGTTCACCGAGCCACGGACGGCGACCAGCGCTCCCGAGGGCGTCGGCAGCGAGGGGCGCGACGAGGGCTCGCGGGCCATGGACCGGCAGCGCGACGAGGAGCCGGTGATTACCGACGACCCGCCGTCCGGTGCGCGTTCGACGCTCGTCGTCGCAGGCTTGCTGCTCGTCGCGGGGCTGCTCCCCGGAACGATCCGCATCCTCCTGCGGCGCCGTCGGCTCGCTGCCGCCGGTCCGGAACCGTGGTGGCGGGAGGTGCAGGCCACGGCCGTCGACCACGGCCTGCTCGTTCGAGCGAGCCAGACGCCACGAACCTTCGCCGCCGAGCTCGTGGTGGACGGCGGCATCGACGAGGCTGCCCTCGCCGCACTGCTGGAGGACGTGGAGACGTCTCGCTACGGCCGGCCCGGGACACGTACGATCGAGGACGTCACCGCAGCCCGCACAGTCGTGGCCGGCCTCGCCCGCCGCGGTGGCCGCCGTGAGCGGCTTCGTGCCCGATGGGTGCCCCGGTCCCTGGTGACGCGCCGCTGAGCTCGCGCCCGCCGTCCGTCCTCAGACCGGCGGGGTGCCGTCGCCGAACGGCGAGCCGGCGAGCTGTTCGCGGTGGTGCGCAGTGGTCCAGCCGGACAGGTCGGGGCCGGACGGCACGATCTGCGTCGGATTGATGTCGGTGTGGACCTCGTAGTAGTGCTGCTTGATCTGTCCGAAGTCGATCGTCTCCCCGAACCCGGGCGTCTGGAACAGGTCGCGGGCGTATCCCCACAACGCTGGCATCTGCTCCAGCTTGACCCGGTTGCACTTGAAGTGGCCGTGGTAGACGGGGTCGAAACGGGCGAGTGTCGTGAACAGCCGGACGTCGGCCTCGGTGATGCTCTCGCCCATCAGGTAGCGCCGGGTGGTGAGCCGTTCCTCCAACCAGTCCAGCGCCGTCCAGAGTCGCTCGTACGCCGAGTCGTAGGCCTCCTGGGAGCCGGCGAACCCGCACCGGTAGACGCCGTTGTTGACCTCGGTGAAGACGCGCACCATGACGTCCTCCATCTCGTCGCGGACCTCGTCGGGCCACAGGTCCGGAGCACCGTCGCGGTGATGGTCGGTCCACTCGAAGAAGAAGTCGTGCGTGATCCACGGAAAGTCGTTGGTGACGACCTGGCCGGAGGCGACCTCCACGATCGCGGGCACCGTGATGCCCTTGGGGTAGTCGGGGTCGCGGGCGAAGTACGCCTCCTGGAGCCGCTCGATGCCGAGCACGGGATCGACGCCACCGGGGTCGAGGTCGAAGGTCCAGCTGCGGGAGTCGTGCGTCGGGCCGGCGAGTGCGAGACCGATGGCGTCCTCCAGCCCGAGCAGGCGACGCACGATGAGGGTGCGGTTGGCCCAGGGGCACGCCTTCGCCGCGGCGAGCCGGTAGCGCCCGGGCTCCACCGGCCAGCGGGCCGCGCCGGCAGGGCTCTGCCGGCCTGTCCCGGCCCGCTCGTCGACCGGGGCGCCGCCGGTGCGCGTGATGCGGTCGGGCAGGTAGTCCATGTCGCGCTGGAACTCCTCCCCGGAGTGCACGTAGGAACCGGAGGTCGAGTGCTCATCTGCCATGCCTTGAGCGTATCGGCGCTCCCGTGCGGACGCTCGGAGCCCGTCAGCCCCGCCCGGCGGCGGCCTCGATCCGCTCACTCATCATCGGCGCCATCGTCTCTGCGTAGGTCTCGGTCAGGTGGACGGCATCGAAGTACAAGCGGACACCGCCGGCCACGAGTGGACAGTCACCGTCGCCGCACACCAGGTCGGACGTCCTGACGTGCGACACCTGGTCGAGGCCACGTGCCGCCTCGCGCTGGCTCTCGAACGGCGGATAGGCCCGGTCGCGGGGGACGGAGCAGTCGCGGACGTCCTCATCGTCCTCCTGCTCGGCGCACGCCAGGTCTCCCGGGGTGACCCGTGGGATGTCCTGCAGGGCCACGACGTGAGCGCCGGAGCGGGCGAACCCCTCCCACGACCTCCTCAGAGCCGCGACCGTCTCCTGCTGTCGTTCGGTCTGCGTCGATCCCGCGGCGGTGATCTTCTCGTAGTGCGTCACGAGGACGAGGTCGTAGCTGGCGGCCTCGATCATGGTCTGGGCCTCGGCCCCCCAGTCGAGGCATGACTGCGCGACGTCGTCGTTCCCGGTCTGCTTCGGCACGTCCATGGGGTAGCAGCCGGCCTTGCCGTAGACGTCGAGCTGCCAGTTCCGCTCCTCGGCGATGCGGCGGTACATCGGGATGAGTGTGTTGCTGTGGGAGTCCCCGACGACGGCGACGCTGCGTTCCGGGTCCACCTGGTCCACCAGGCGGCAGCGGTTCACGGCATCGCCGGACGTCCAGCACTCATCGACGTTTCCGTTCTCCTCCTCGAGCACGCTCAGACCGGGCACCACGACGTCGGGGACGTCGCAGTCGTTGACCAGGGCCGCCGCGCCGAAGCAGCTGGTGTCCTCCTGGAGGGCCTGGGCGGCCACCCGGTCGCCGCGCTGCTCGTGGGCGAGGGTCACCAGCGCGGCCAGACACACGGCCAACGTCGCGACCTGCAGGCCGGCTACGAACCGCAAGCCGTCCCCGCGCCAGCGGACCGGGTCCGCTCCCGCTCGCCACGGTGCCTCGACGAAGCGCAGCGAGGCGAACGCCAGCACGAGGGTCAGGACGAGGACGGCGACCCGGTCGAGCAGGCCGGGATGCCGTTCCAGGACGAAGGGGGCGATGATGATGAGCGGCCAGTGCCACAGGTAGATCGAGTACGACGCGTCGCCGATGCGCTGGATCGGTCTCCAGGAGGCCACGCTGTCGAACAGCGCATCGTGCCGCACGGTGGCGACCAGCAGTGCCGTGCCCAGGACCGGCACTGCCGCTGCGCTCCCGGGGAACGCCGTGGCACTGGAGTAGGTGAACGCGGCGAAGGCGATGGCAGCTGCGCCGATCCACGCCGCTGCCGGGGGGATGCGTCGGAGCTGGTCCGGCCGGGCGAAGGCGACGAGGGCACCGACCCCGAGCTCCCAGGTCCGCGTCGTGGTGACGAAGTAGGCCGCCTCGGGGTCGGTCTGCGTGAGCAGCACGGACCACACGAACGATGAGGCCGTCACCAGCAGGACGAGGCCGAAGAACATCGGGCGCCACCGTCGAGACGTTGCGGTCAGGACGATCAGCAGCACCGGGATGAGGAGGTAGAACTGTTCCTCGACCGAGAGCGACCAGAAGTGCTGGAACGCGGTGGGGTCCTCGCTGGCGGCACTGTACCCGGTGGTGGTCTCCGCCAGGAACCAGTTCTGCACGTACAGCGCGGAGGCGATCCCCTGCCGGAAGAACGCGTCCCACCGGCTGTCGGGCACCCAGAGCACGGTGGCGACGGCGGTCGCGGCGATCACCACCAGTGATGCCGGCAGGAGCCGGAGTGCCCGGCGTGCCCAGAACTGGCCCATCCGGACCGTGCCGCGCCGTTCGGCCTCCTTGAGCAGGTGTGAGGTGATGAGGAAGCCGGAGACGACGAGGAAGACGTCGACGCCGATGTAGCCGCCGGGAACCCGGCCCGGCCACAGGTGGTACCCGACGACGAGGGCCACGGCCAGGGCGCGCAATGCCTGGATGTCGGGCCGCAGGCCGCGACTTGACACACTACGCCCGCGATCCGATGGGTCCCGCCTGTGCCGCGGCAGGACCGATGGGGCCGCGGGCATCTCGGCGACTTTACAAGCCCCACCCACACGGGGCCGTGGCCCGGCGCCGGGCCGGTGGTAGGCTGAGCAGCATCATGCGGATCGTGAGCCTGCTCCTTCGTTGCCGCGACGAGGTCCACTAGGTCGGACACCTCGGCGCGGAGTCTCGTCATGGCCGACCAAGTGCCACTTCGCCGCACGGCGAGAACCCCGAGGAAGATCCGATCATCATGAAGAACAACCGTGTTTCACCTCAAAAGAACTCAGTGATGCCGTTCGGGCGCTACCGCGCCTTCGAGCCCATCGACCTGCCGGACCGCACGTGGCCGTCGGCCCAGATCACCCAGGCACCGCGGTGGCTCTCCACCGATCTGCGTGACGGCAACCAGGCCCTCATCGACCCCATGACCCCGGTGCGCAAGCGCCGCATGTTCGACCTGCTGGTGCGCATGGGCTACCAGGAGATCGAGGTCGGCTTCCCGTCGGCCAGCGACACCGACTTCGCGTTCGTGCGCAGCCTCATCGAGGAGGACCTGATCCCCGATGACGTCACCATCTCCGTCCTGACGCAGGCCCGCGAAGACCTCATCGAGCGCACCACCCAGTCACTGGCCGGCGCCAAGCGCGCCAACATCCACCTGTACAACGCGGTGGCGCCGCTGTTTCGTCGCGTCGTCTTCAACGCCTCGCGCGATGAGGTGCGTGCCATCGCGACGCACGGCACCGAGATGGTGATGAAGCACGCCGAGCTCAACATGCCCGACACCGAGTTCGGCTACCAGTACAGCCCGGAGATCTTCACCGGCACCGAGCTCGAGTTCAGCGTCGAGGTCTGCAACGCGGTCATGGACCTCTGGCAGCCCGAGGACGGCCGGGAGATCATCCTCAACCTGCCGGCGACGGTCGAGATGGCCACGCCCAACACCTATGCGGACCAGATCGAGTGGTTCAGCAGGCACGTCAATCAGCGAGAGCACGTGGCGGTGAGCCTGCACCCGCACAACGACCGCGGCACGGCCGTGGCGGCCACCGAGCTGGCGCTCATGGCGGGGGCGGATCGCGTCGAGGGCTGCCTGTTCGGTCACGGCGAGCGCACCGGCAACGTCGACCTGGTGACACTGGGCATGAACCTGTTCAGCCAGGGCATCGACCCGCAGATCGACTTCAGCGACATCGATGAGATCCGGCGCACGGTGGAGTACTGCACCAACCTGCCGGTCCACCCGCGGCACCCGTATGCCGGTGACCTCGTCTACACGGCGTTCTCCGGTTCCCACCAGGACGCCATCAAGAAGGGCCTGGAGGACCTGGACCGTAGAGCCGCCGAGCAGGGCGTCGACGTCGGGGAGGTCGCGTGGGAGGCGCCCTACCTGCCGATCGACCCGCACGACGTGGGCCGGACCTACGAGGCGGTCATCCGCGTCAACAGCCAGTCCGGCAAGGGCGGCGTGTCCTACCTGCTGAAGACCGAGCACCAGCTGGACCTGCCGCGTCGGCTCCAGATCGAGTTCAGCCGCGCGATCCAGGGCCTGACCGAGGGGGAGGCCGGGGAGATCTCGCCCGAGGGCATCTGGGAGTCCTTCAGTGCCGAGTACCTGGACTCCGAGGAGCCGTACTCGCTGGTCACGTTCAGCTCGACGACGTCGACCGACGGGCACGACCAGCAGGTCGTGGACCTCGTGGTGCGCGGCGAGGAGCGTTCGTTCAAGGGCGAGGGCAACGGCCCGGTCGACGCCTTCGTCGACGGCATGCGCCAGGCCGGCGCCGACATCCGGGTGCTCGACTACTCCGAGCACGCGCTGTCCTCCGGTGGTGACGCGTTGGCCGCGGCCTACGTCGAGTGCGAGATCGCCGGCGAGATCGTGTGGGGCGTGGGCATCCACGCCAACATCGTCATGGCCTCGCTGCGTGCCGTCGTCTCGGCCGCCAACCGTGCCGAGGGTACGACGATCCCCGCCTGAGACCGTCGGGCGCGGGTCGGCGTCATCGAATCGTCACCCATGAACCGTCCGGACGGTACAGACACGGGCCCTCCTCGTGGCTAGCATCGACGTGACACCGGCCACCCTCGGTGTCGTGTGCATGCGGCGTGACCCGCCGCCGAGCCCGAGGAGGACCCGTGTCCCGATCCATCAACCGTGTGGCCGTCTTCGGCCTCGGCAAGGTCGGCGAGCTCGTCGCGAGCCTGCTCTCGCGTGCCGACTTCACGGTCGTCGGCTATGACTCAGCTCCCCGCGACTGCCTCGGCTTCGCGACGCACGCCGTGGACGTCGGCGACGGCGAGGCCGTCCGCAAGGCGTTGACCGATGTCGACGCCGTCGTCTCCTGCCTGCCGTACCACCTCAACATCGCCGTCGCCGAGGCCGCCTACGACACGAACGTCCACTACTTCGACCTCACCGAGGACGTGCCCACCACCAACCGCGTCATGGAGCTCAGCACGGTGAGGCCCGACGGCGTCGACCTGCCGCCCACGGCCCGGCGCCCCCGCCCAGTGTTCGTGCCGCAGTGCGGGCTGGCGCCCGGCCTGATCGGCATCGTCGGCTCCTCACTCGCCGCCGGGTTCGAGGAGATTCGCTCCATCGAGCTCAAGGTGGGTGCGCTGCCGCAGAACCCGACCGGCCTGCTCGGCTACGCCTTCAACTGGTCGGCCGAGGGGGTCGTCAACGAGTACCTCAACGACTGCGAGGTCCTGCGCTCCCGGCGCCGGCAGATGGTGCCGGCCATGACGGAGAAGGAGCGGGTCTTCATCGGCGGCATCGAGCTGGAGGCCGCCCTCACCTCCGGCGGCCTGGGCACCATGTGCCAGACGTACGAGGGTCGCGTGAGCCGCCTCGACTACAAGACGCTGCGCTACCCGGGACACTTCCGCCAGATGCACTTCCTCTTCGACGAGCTCAACCTGCGGGAACGTCGCGACGAGGTCGGCCAGATCCTCGTCGACGCCAAGCCGCCGGTGAACGACGACGTGGTGTACCTGCACGCCGCCGTCGAGGGCACCCAGGACGGGCAGCCGTTCCGTGAGAACTACGTGCGCGGCTACCTGCCCATCGAGATCGACGGCCGCACCTGGCGGGCGATCAGCTGGACCACGGCGGCCTCGGCGGTGAGCGTCGTCGAGTTGGTGGCCGACGGCGTGCTCCCGAGCGCCGGCTTCGTCCGCCAGGAGGACATCCGCCTCACCGACCTGTTCGGCACCGTCTCGGGCCGGCTCTTCGCCGACCACGGGAAGGTCACTCGATGAACGACGGCAACCGCGCTCGTTGAGTGAAGGTCGCTGGTGGCGTGGCGGCGCCCCGGTGGCGACCCTGACCCGGCAGAATGGACGGGTGAGCCTCTACCGGGAGCAGGGTGTGGTGCTGCGCACCCACAAGCTCGGGGAAGCGGACCGCATCATCACGCTGCTGACCCGAGGCCATGGCCTTGTGCGTGCGGTCGGCAAGGGTGTGCGAAAGACGTCGTCGCGGTTCGGGGGTCGGCTGGAGCCGTTCATGCACGTCGACCTGCAGCTGGCCGAGGGTCGCAGCCTGGACATCATCACCCAGGTGGAGACCATCTCGGCCTTCGCACGTGACCTCGGCGGCGACTACCCCTGCTACACCGCCGGCACCGCGATGCTCGAGACCGCCGAGCGTCTCGTGCACGACGACGGTGAGCCGGCCATCCAGCAGTACCAGCTCCTGGTCGGAGCGCTGCGAGCCCTGACCGCACGTGAGCTGTCGGCCGCCTGGGTGCTCGACTCCTACCAGCTGCGGGCCCTCTCCGTCGCCGGCTATGCCCCGAGCTTCGACGGCTGTGCCCGGTGCGGCCTCGTCGGCCCGCACCGGCACTTCCACGCCGCCTCCGGCGGAATGCTGTGCGACACATGCCGCGTGCCCGGATCGGCCGCGCCGTCGGCGTCCACCGTCGACCTCCTCGCGGCGCTGCTCAGCGGCGACTGGCCCGCCGTCCGGCTGGCCGACGACCGCGCACGCCGTGAGGCCACCGGCCTGGTCAGCTCCTACCTGTCCTGGCACCTCGAGCGCGGCCTGCGCTCCCTGAGCCACGTGGATCGCTGATGCCGCACCGCCCCCGCACCCCTGAACCCCACCCCTCGGGAGCCGCGCCGCCGGTCCTGGAGCCCGACCAGGTTCCGCGGCACGTGGCCGTCGTCATGGACGGCAACGGCCGGTGGGCCAAGGCGCGCGGACTGCCTCGCACCGAGGGCCACAAGATGGGCGAGTTCGCCCTGCTCGACGTCGTCAAGGGCGCCATCGAGCTCGGCATCGAGGCGGTCAGCGTCTACGCCTTCTCCACCGAGAACTGGAAGCGCTCACCGGAGGAGGTCCGCTTCCTGATGGGCTTCAACCGTGACGTCGTGCACCGGCGGCGCGACGAGATGCACGACCTCGGAGTCAGGGTGCGGTGGGCCGGCCGTCCCCGTCGGTTGTGGCGCAGCGTCATCAGGGAGCTCGAGACCGCCGAACAGCTCACCCGGCGCAACGACGTCCTCAGCCTGACGATGTGCGTCAACTACGGCGGCCGGGCGGAGATCGCCGACGCGGCCGCCGCCCTCGCCCGTGACGTCAAGGCCGGCAAGGTCGACCCGGACCGCGTCACCGAACGCACCTTCGCCCGCTACCTGGATGAGCCCGACCTTCCCGACGTCGACCTGTTCTGGCGCACCTCGGGGGAGCACCGCACCAGCAACTTCCTGCCGTGGCAGTCGGCCTACGCCGAGCTGGTCTTCTCCGACATCGCCTGGCCCGACGTCGACCGGCTGGCGCTGTGGGCTGCCGTCGAGGAGTACGCCCAACGGCAGCGACGCTTCGGCTCTGCGTGACAATGGCCGTCATGAGGAGAGCCGATGATCGTCCGCGACGACTGCTCACCGACTGGACCACGACCGCCGGGCTCGCCGGAGACGGTCTGCTGGCCCTGGTGGCCGGGGACGAGGTGACACCCGAAGGCATCCACCTGGCCACGCTCGGCTACGAGGTCTTCGTGCTCGGGCCCCACGTCGAGGCAGCGCAGGACCTGGCGCGCGTCCACCACGTCGCTGTCGACGTCGCCGCCGAGGCGCTGCCGCAGCAGTGGCAGAGCCGGTTCGCCCTCGCCGTCACCTTCGACCCGGCCCTCACACCGCAGCTGGCCGGCACCCTCGCCGTCGGCGGCCTGCTCGTCGCGGTGGGCGAGGCAGGGGCCGACGTCGACCTGTCCACCCTGACCGAGGTGCTGCATGAGCAGGGCCCGGACCCGGATTCGCCGCAGGCCGAGCGCTTCCGCCTCGTCGCGGCCCACGTCTGACGACCGCCGCGAGGGACCTCCTAGGATCAGGGCCATGCGTCTGCTTCGAGTGCTGGCCCCGGCCGCCGTCTGCCTGTCCCTGCTCGCCGCCTGCGGCGACGACTCCGACACCGATGCGTCGCAGGACGACAGCACCTCCGAGGTCGCCCGCACGGGCGACTGCGAGTGGGTTCCCGCGGACGGCCCGGCCGGCAAGGAGGTCGACCCGCCGGCGGAGGACGCCGAGCCCGCCGAGGCCGTCGTGCTCGAGACGAGCGCCGGCGACGTCCCGATCGAGCTGAACCCCGACGCGGTGTGCGCAGCGACGTCCTTCACGTGGCTCGCCGAGCAGGGCTACTACGACGACACGACGTGCCACCGGATGATCGTCGCCTCCGACGAGGTGCCCTACGGGATCCTGCAGTGCGGCGACCCGACTGGATCGGGCACCACGGGCCCCGGCTACACGTTCGCCGACGAGCTGACCGGCGACGAGAGCTATGACGAGGGCACGCTGGCGATGGCCAACTCCGGTCCCGACACCAACGGCTCGCAGTTCTTCCTCAACTACGCCGACTCCGAGTTCGACCCCGACTACACGCTGTTCGGCACGATCGCACCCGAGGGCGTGAAGGTCCTCGAGGACGTCGCGGCCGAGGGAACCGACTCCGGCGGCCCGGAGGGTGCACCGGCCGAGGAGCTCGTCATCGAGTCCGCCCGCGTCGACTCCTGAGGCGATGAGGTCCCACCCGCAGGCGGCCCGATAGGCTCGGCGTCGTGCGTGTCGCCAGGTTTGCCGGAGAGGACGACCCCCGCTACGGGGTCGTGGGGGAGGAGGACGGCGTCCCCACCATCGCCGTCCTGAAGGGCGACCCGCTGTACGCGGGTTTCGAGCTCACGGGCCAGAAGGTCCCGCTCGACGACGTCCGTCTGCTGGCGCCGGTGATCCCGCGCAGCAAGGTGGTCGGCGTGGGGAGGAACTACGCCAAGCACGCCGTCGAGCTCGGCAACGACGTGCCGGAGCATCCGCTCGTGTTCCTCAAGCCCAACACCAGCGTGATCGGCCCGGGGGATCCGATCGTGTACCCCGAGCAGACCCAGGACCTGCACTACGAGGGCGAGCTGGCGGTGGTCATCGGCCGCATCTGCAAGGACGTGTCGGTCGAGGACGCGCCCAAGGTCATCTTCGGCTACACCGTCGGCAACGACGTCACCGCGCGCGACCTGCAGCGATCCGACGACCAGTGGGCGCGCGCCAAGGGCTTCGACACCTTCTGCCCGCTCGGTCCCTGGATCGAGACCAACCTCGACCCGGCCGACCTGCGCGTCACCACCGAGCTGGACGGTGACCTCCGCCAGGACGGACGCACCGGCGACATGGTCTTCTCCGTCGCCGACATCATCGCCTACGTCTCCGAGTTCATGACCCTGCTGCCCGGTGACGTCATCCTGACCGGCACCCCTGAGGGCGTAGGCCCCATGCAGGCTGGGGAGCGGGTCAGCGTGAGCGTGGAAGGCATCGGCACCCTCACCAACCAGGTGGTCCCCCATGACTGACGCCCCTGTCAATGGTTCCGTCCCCACCGTCGGTCCCGAGGTCCCGGTCGTCGCACGGTTCTGCCCCTCGCCCACCGGCAACCCGCACGTCGGGATGGCTCGCACAGCACTGTTCAGCTGGGCGTTCGCACGTCATCACGGGGGACGGTTCGTCTTCCGGATCGAGGACACCGACGCCAGTCGGGACTCCCAGGAGTCCTACGGCCTGCTCATCGACGTCATGCGTTGGCTCGGCCTGGACTGGGACGAGGGGGTCGAGGTCGGTGGCCCGAACGGCCCGTACCGGCAGAGCGAGCGCGCCGACGTCTACGCCGACGTCGTGCAGCGCCTGCTCGACGCCGGACTGGCCTACAAGGCCTACGACACCGCCGAGGAGCTCGAGGAGCGTCGCGAGAAGGCCCGCGCCGAGGGTCGCCCGAGCGGCTACGACGGACTGCACCGTGACCTGACCCCCGAGCAGCAGGCGGCGTACGAGGCCGAGGGTCGACGACCCGTCATCCGGTTCAAGATGCCCGCCAAAGACTGGACGTTCGACGACCTCGTCCGCGGACCGATCACCTTCGGCGCCGAGAACGTGCAGGACTTCGTCATCGTGCGCGCCAACGGCCAGCCCCTCTACACGCTGACCAACCCCACCGACGACGCCCTCATGGGCATCACGCACGTGCTGCGCGGCGAGGACATCCTGTCCTCCACGCCGCGACAGGTCGCGCTCTACGAGGCGTTCGCACAGATCGGCGTCGGGCAGGGCTTCATCCCACGGTTCGGCCACCTGCCCTATGTCATGGGGCAGGGCAACAAGAAGCTCTCCAAGCGCGACCCCGAGTCGAACCTGCTGGGCTACCGCGAGCAGGGCTTCCTCCCCGAGGGCCTGCTCAACTACCTCGCGCTGCTGGGCTGGTCCATCCCCCCCGTCGACGGAGTGGACCGTGACGTCTTCACGCTCGAGGAGATGGTGCAGGCCTTCGACATCTCACGGGTCAACCCCAACCCGGCCCGGTTCGACCTCAAGAAGTGCGAGGCCATCAACGGCGACCACGTCCGGCTGCTCGAGGTCGCCGACGTGCAGGAGCGCATCGTCCCCCACCTGCAGGCTGCCGGTCTGGTGCAGGATCCCATCACCGCCGACGAGCACGCCATGCTGTCGGCCGCCACGCCGCTCGTCCACGAGCGCATCTCGCTGCTGAGCGAGGCGGTCACGATGCTGCGGTTCCTCTTCGTCGGCGAGGACGCGTTCACGATCGATGAGAAGGACCGGGCCAAGCAGCTGGACGGCAAGGGCCTGGACGTCGTCCGTGCGGCCCTCACGGCACTGGAGTCGATCGGTGAGAGCACCGAGTGGTCCTGCCCGACGATCGAGGGGGCGCTGCGCGTCGCGCTCGTCGACGAGCTGGGACTCAAGCCCCGTCTGGCCTTCGGTCCGGTGCGCGTCGCCAGCACCGGCAGCCGCATCTCACCGCCCCTGTTCGAGTCCCTGGAGCTGCTTGGACGGACGCGGACCCTGCAGCGTCTGCGCGCTGTGCTGTAGACGCCCCGGTTTGGGAAGCGAGTGAGCCGTCGGGTAGAGTCTGACCTCGGTTCGGGCTCGTCCCGAAGCCCTTGGGGTATGGTGTAATTGGCAACACAGCGGTTTCTGGTACCGCCATTCTAGGTTCGAGTCCTGGTACCCCAGCCAAGCCCCGTTGGTCTAGCGGTTATGACGCCGCCCTCTCAAGGCGGAGATCGCCGGTTCGAATCCGGTACGGGGTACCGGGACTCATCATGTGATGGGTCCCGCAGGTCTGTCCGGACCTGTTGGCCCCGTTGTGTAGCGGCCTAGCACGCCGCCCTCTCAAGGCGGTAGCGCGGGTTCGAATCCCGTCGGGGCTACGCCAACGACGATGCCCCCATTCCGACGACCGAACAGGTCCTCAGAGTGGGGGCATCGTCGTTGGCGTGGTCTGGATGGGTGAGGAGCCGTTCGCCCGGCGCGGTGGGGGCACCCCCTGCTCGGAGCGCAGCGGAGAGCTTGGGGGATCGAATCCCGTCGGGGCTACGCCAGAGAACGCCCCCATCCACACCGATGGGGGCGTTCCGTGTGGTCGGGGTCAGTCCCGTCGGAGCCGGTACCACACGGGTGCGGTGCGGTTCATCGGCCACCCGAGGCCCGCGGTCTCGGCCGGCTCGGCTGACAGGAGCTCCCAGTCCGGGAAGGCGGTGGCAACCTCGTCGCGGGAGACGCCCCCGATCAGGCGACGAAACCTGGTCGGTCCGAACGCGAGCATGAGCACCGTGGCACCGGGGCGAGCGAGCGCTGTGACGCCGTCGCCCTCGGCAGCGCGCTGCTCGGCGTCCAGTCCCTGGAAGCAGCCGATGTCGAGGAACAGGTCGAACGTCCCGAGGTCGGTGGCGCCGAGGTCGGTGACGTCCGCGACGGCATGGGTGGCTCCCTGGGTGTCCCGCTCGTCGGCTGCCTCGACGGCGGCCGGCACGTTGTCCACGCCCACAGCCTCCCAACCGCGCCGGGCGAGCTCCTGGGTGTACAGGCCGCGGCCACATCCGAGATCCAGGGCCCTGCCCGGTGGACGCTCGGTGCTCTCGCGGTCCAGCATCGCTGCGATGCTCACCGAGGCGGAGTCGACGTAGCGTTCCCAGGGGCGGTGGCCCAGGCGGTACATCCGTGCGTAGTTGGTCATCAGGAGTCCTTCGTCGGTCGTGCGAGCGCACGACCTGCGGCGCGGCCCGAGAAGATGCAGCCACCCAGGAAGGTGCCCTCCAGGGCGTTGTACCCGTGGACGCCGCCACCACCGAAGCCGGCCACCTCGCCCGCGGCGTACAGGCCGGGCACGGGGGAGCCGTCGGTGCCGATGACGCGTGAGTCGAGGTCGGTCTGCAGCCCGCCGAGGGTCTTGCGGGACAGGATGTTCAGGCGGACGGCGACGAGCGGCCCGTGCGCGGCATCGAGGATCCGGTGCGGCTTGGCCACCCGCACCACCTTGTCGACGATCGACTTGCGGGCGTTGTGCATCACCATGACCTGGACGTCCTTGGTGAACGGGTTGGCGAGCTCACGGTCGCGGGCGGCGATCTGGCGCTCGAGGTCGTCGGCGTCCAGCTGCGGCCCACGGGCGATGGCGTTCATCTGCTCGACCAGCTCGGGGAGGGTGTCGGCAGCGACGAAGTCCACGCCGTGCTCCTTGAACGCCTCCACCGGGCCGGGCGCTCCCTTGGCCAGCCGGCTCCTCAGGAGGAACGTCAGGTCGCGGCCGGTGATGTCGGGGTTCTGCTCCGAGCCGGAGAGGGCGAACTCCTTCTCGATGATCGACTGCGTCAGCACGAACCACGAGTAGTCATGGCCGGCCGCCAGGATCTGCTTCATCGAACCGATCGAGTCCGCGCCCGGGACACCGGACATACCGGTGAGGCGCCGCCCGTTGGCGTCGAACCACATCGACGACGGGCCCGGCAGGATCCGGATGGCGTGGTCGGGCCAGACGGGAGCCCAGTTGTGGATGCCCTCGGTGTAGGCCCACATGCGGTCCCGGTTGACGATGCGCCCGCCCGCCTGCTCGGCGATGTGCAGCATCCTGCCGTCGACGTGCGCCGGGACGCCGGAGATCAGGTGCTCCGGCGCCGGACCGACGCGCTCGGTCGGCCAGTTGGCACGCATCAGGTCATGGTTGTGGCCGATGCCGCCGGACGTCACCACCACGGCGTCGGCGCGTTCCTCGAAGGTGTCGACGACCTCGCGGGAGGACCTCACCCCGCGCTCGGAGTCGTCGGGCGTGAGGACCGAGCCACGGACGCCGACCACGGCACCCGCGTCGGTCACCAGCTCATCGACCTGGTGACGGAAGGCGAAGCGGACCAGGCCATGTGCCTCAGCGGCGAGGACGGGGTCGGTGAACGTCTCCACCAGGCGCGGGCCCGTGCCCCACGTGAGATGGAACCGAGGAACCGAGTTGCCGTGCCCGGTGGCCGAGCCGTCACCCCGCTCGGCCCAGCCGACCGTGGGCATCACCCGGTGTCCCAGTGCTCGCAGGTAGTCCCGCTTGCCGCCGGCCGCCCACGCCAGGTACGCCTGCGCCCACCGATGGCCCCAGAGGTCCTCGTCGTCCAGACGGTCGAAGGCCGCCGAGCCGTACCAGTCCTGGGCGGCCAGCTCGAGGGAGTCCTTGATGCCGATGCGGCGCTGCTCGGGACTGTCCACGAAGAACAGGCCACCGAGCGACCAGAACGCCTGCCCGCCGAGGTTCTTGCGATTCTCCTGCTCCACCACGAGCACGCGCCGGCCCGCGCTGGCGAGCTCATGGGTGGCGACGAGGCCCGCGAGGCCACTGCCGACGACGATCACATCGGGTTCGAAGGGCGCACTGTCCATGGGCCCGACCCTAGTTCGCCAGGACCACGGCCTAGGTCATGGGGACGTGGCCTAGGGTCGAGGCATGCCCAGTCCCCGTATCGCCGTCCTGATCGACGCCGACAATGCGCCAGCAGCCAAGATCGGCGCGATCCTGTCGCAGGTCGCCAAGTCCGGCAACGCCCACGTCCGGCGTGCTTACGGCGACTGGAAGAGCCCCCGGCTCAAGGGCTGGGAGGCCCGCCTGCAGGACTTCGCCATCGCACCGGTGCAGCAGTTCGCCTACACCAAGGGCAAGAACGCCTCCGACATCGCCATGGTCATCGACGGCATGGACCTGCTCCACACCGGCGTGGCCGACGGGTTCGCCATCGTCTCCAGCGACGCCGACTTCACGCCGCTGGTGATGCGGCTGCGTCAGTCCGGTGCCGAGGTCCTGGGCTTCGGTGCGCAGAAGGCGCCGGACGCGTTCCAGAACGCCTGCTCCACTTTCTACTTCCTGGAGACGCTGCGTGAGGACGACGAGACCGACGAGGACGACCAGGACCAGGACGAGCCGACCGGCGACGGTGAGAGTCACGAGCGTCCCCGCGAGCGGCTCGACGGCCCGGCCCTGCGTCGCAACAACCAGCTCGTCCGCATGCTGCGCACCGCCGTCGACGAGGCCGCCGACGACGACGGCTGGGCGCAGCTGTCCAGGGTCAGCGACCAGATCCGCAACCAGTCGTCCTTCGAGCCCCGCAACTACGGGTACGCCAAGCTGAGCTCGTTGGTGGAGGCGATCGACCTCTTCGAGGTGCACCGCGACGGCAAGTCGATCATGGTGCGCCGCAAGAAGCGCAAACGCTGACCGGTCGCCCGTGGCGTAGACGCGATGTCTGATTTCCGCCAGAACCTGTCCGTCGGGTCGGGCAGGATGAAGGCATGGACGGCGACTTCGAGCGACACTACCGGGCGGTGAGCTCGCGCGACGCGCGCTTCGACGGGGTCTTCTTCACCGCCGTCCGCACCACCGGCATCTACTGCCGGCCGTCCTGCCCGGCCAGGACGCCCAGGCCCGCCAACGTGGAGTTCCACCGCACTGCGGCGGCTGCGGAGTCTGCTGGGTTCCGTGCCTGCCGGCGGTGTCGCCCGGACGCGTCGCCCGGGTCGCCGGAGTGGGATGTGCGCGCCGACGTCGTCGGGCGGGCCGTCCGGATGGTGCGTGACGGCGTGGTCGAGCGTGACGGCGTCTCGGGCCTGGCGCGGCGGCTCGGATACAGCGAGCGACACCTGACCCGTCTCGTCACCGACGAGCTGGGGGTCGGCCCCCTCGCGCTCGCCCGCAGCCAGCGCGTCCGCACCGCGCGGGTGCTCGCGGAGACCACGGAGCTGCCCCTGGCCGACCTCGCCTTCGTGTCCGGGTTCGCCTCGGTGCGGCAGTTCAACGCATCGTTCCGGCAGGCCTTCGGCAAGACTCCGCGGGAGATGCGGGCCCGTGGCGCAGCGCTCGCGCCGTCGGGGGAGGCGCTCCGTCTCCGGCTCGCCGTCCGCCGGCCGTTCCACGCCGAGGCTCTGTCCGGCTTCCTGGCCGATCACGCCGTCCCCGGGGTGGAGCGTGGTCAGGGGCGGGTCTTCGCTCGCACCCTGGACCTCCCGCGCGGGCACGGCGTGGTGGAGGTCGTCCTGCACGACGACCACGTGGCCTGTCGGCTGCAGCTCGCCGACGCCAGGGACCTCACGGCAGCGGTGGCGCGCGTCCGGCGGATGCTTGACCTCGACGCCGACCCCGCCGCAGTGGACTCCGTGCTCGCGGCGGATCCGCGACTGGCCCCGCTGGTCGCCGCAGCACCCGGCCTGCGCCTGCCCGGCAGTGTCGACGGGGCCGAGTGCGCGGTGCGCACGGTCGTCGGGCAGCAGGTGTCGGTGGCGGGAGCCGCCACGGTGCTGGGCCGGCTCGTCGCGGAGCACGGTGCCCCCGTCTCGCTCGGGCTGGCCGCAGAGCACGGTCTGACGCACACGTTCCCGGCCCCGGAGGCTCTCGCGGCAATCGATCCGGAGACGATCGCGATGCCTCGTGCCCGCGGGCGCACCCTCGCCCGCCTCGCCCACGAGCTGGCGACGGGCGGACTGGAGCTCCACGACGGCGTCGACCGCGACGCCGCCACGGCCGCGCTCCTGGACCTGCCGGGTATCGGGCCCTGGACCGCGGGCTATGTCCGCATGCGTGGCCTGGGCGACCCCGACGTCCTGCTCGACACGGATCTGGTGCTACGGCGGGCCCTGCAGGCACGAGGAATCGAGACCTCCGCCACGGACTCGTGGAGTCCATGGCGGTCATATGCCGGTATGCACCTGTGGCATGCGAGGAAGGACGAGGGATGATCAGGACCATGAGCTCCACCCGATGGATCGACTCGCCGGTCGGCGGCCTGCGGCTGCACGTCTCGGCCGGTCTCCTGACCGCGATCGAGTTCGACGCCGAACCGAGAGGATCGCGGGGGACCGGCACGGTGCTCGACGCCGCTGAGACCCAGCTGGGGGAGTACTTCGCGGGTGAGCGGACCATCTTCGAGCTTCCGCTCGCCAATGACGGGACGGAGTTCCAGCGCAAGGTGTGGGGAGAGTTGCGCCGGATCCCGTTCGGTGAGACTGCGACCTACGGGGAGATCGCCCAGCGGCTCGGCTACCAGCCGGGAATCTCCCGGGCGGTGGGTGCAGCCAACGGCGCCAACCCGCTGCCCATCGTGGTGCCGTGCCATCGGGTCATCGGTGCCGACGGCACCCTCACCGGCTACGCCGGCGGCACCGACCGCAAGAAGATCCTGCTCGAGCTGGAGCAGCCCGGTCTGTTCTGACTGACTCTCTTGACCAGGTCCGGCTGGTGCACGACGACATCGCAGTGCAACCTCGTGGCTGCGGCGTTCACCGCTCGTTCGCTCGCGTCTGACAGGCTCCTGCCATGGGCAGCAAGAAGGGCGACAAGGAACAGGTGAAGGCCCTCACCCGAGACGTGGAACGGTTGCAGTCCGTCGTCGAGAAGCTCGAGGCCAAGCTGGAGAAGCGCGAGCGCAAGGTGGCCAGGTGGAAGAAGGCGGCCAAGGCCGAACGGACGCGGGCAGCCAAGCTGGATGCTGCTCTTCGCCGTGCCACTGCGCCCCGCCCGGTCGACCATGCCGTGGACACCGGCGACGTTCCGGTTGATCCACCGGCTGTGGCCAGCGGAGGGCCGGCGGTCCCCGATGTGTCCTGGACCGTGGCGCAACTACGAGCGCGGGCGCGCGAGCACGGCGTCGTCGGCTCCTCCCGCATGACCAAGGCTGAGTTGCTCAAGGCCATCAACGACTCCTGAGTGCCCCTCCGCCTCCTGGGCAGAGTTCTCCCGATGGTCATGGGAATCGTTGGTGTCGTCGGGGTCTGCGTCTGGGGTCCAGCGATGCAGGTGGAACCAGCTCGGGGATGCCGTCGTCGGTGAAGTGGATGTCCCAGCCGTCGGCATGGAGGATCCGGTGATGATGTGGACAGAGCAGGACCCCGTCCTTCAAGTCAGTGCGGCCGCCGGCCGCCCAGGACTCGCCACCATGGTGAACCACGCACCAGCCCGGTGGCCGGTCGCATCCGGGGAAGACGCAACCCCTCTGGCTGAGTTCTAAGGCTCGGCGTTGATGCAGCGTGTAGAGGCGCTTGTCTCTGCCGAGGTCGAGGGGAGTGAGTCTCCGCCGTAGACGGCGGGCAGGATCCGATGCTCACACGCCATCCGCCTGGCTTGCCCCGCGGACAGTGTTTCTCCGGTGGACAACAGGGCGACCTTGAGCTGGTCGAGGAGGGTCTGGTGGTCGATGTTGACGGTCATGATCGGACCAACATTGTTGGTCTCCGGCAACCGGTCGACTGGCAACAGCTCACACAGGTGGGCGAACGCCCAGCCCTGACGACGCGTGTAGGTGGGGCGTTCATACAGCAACACCCCACCAGTGGTCCGGCTGGTCTGGCCGGGTGCGGTGATCTCGACCTGCGGGGCACACAAGCCATCCAGGACAACTCTCAGGTGGGCGGCCTGAGCTTCAGGAATCACGAACCCACCTTTGACGGTCCCATCGATCGGGGCGCCCATCCAGAACTCCGCCCGCCCCCAGGCACGGCGTTCGCGTTCTTCGACGATGGTGTTCTCCGCAGCATCCACCGCAGTGTCTTCATCGCAGTCGGCAAGGAACGAACCCACCACACGGTCGGCCTGTCGTTGGAACTGCCGCAGATCCATGTGCGGGGCATCGTCGACCAGCTGCGTCTCACATGCCTCCCGCACACTGTCATTGGTGTCATCGGGCAGCAGGTCCAGGGCCTTGGCGATCACCCGCGCCTGCTTCGGGCTCAGCCGGCCTTGGGCCATGGCTTCGTGGGACTGGGGTGTCTGGTCGATCTTCTGGGCCTGGCGCACCGTGTTGCGTGAACCACGATGATCCCCACCGAAGTCGCAGGCCAACAACGACGCCGTCGAGGTCGCGCCTTGCCGGCGGGCTTCGCCTGACTGCTCGACAGCACGAACGGCGGCCAGCTTGTAGGCCGTCACCCGTGCTTCCAGACGCGACAACGAGACGGCAGCGTCCCGCTGCAGCGACCCACTCAAGCCTGCGAACTCAGAGATCTCGATCGAGCCCAGGACCTCATGCACCAGCGCGAGCTTGTCCACCACAGAAGCAGTGGGCTCCAGCACCGGCGCCGCCATCAGAAACACATCCTTCAATCGCTGTTGTGTTCCAATATAGGCGGCCCCACCGACACCCACCAGAGACACGTCCGAGCCTGTGGGCAACACGTGGGGCGTTGCAGGACCCTGGGCTGCTCAGGCTCTGTTGGCGTCTCGGTCCGCACCCGGTACTGAGGTCCTGTGCAACGCCACCTCGCGGTAGTAGTCGATCAGTTCGAGTCGGCTGGCTGCTGCGCCGTCGACCACGACCGTGGCGGCAGGGTGGAGCTGCAGGACCGAGGCGGGGCACCTGGCTGACAGCGGTCCTTCGACCGCGGCCGCCACCGCGGCCGCCTTGTGCTCGCCGGTCGCGATGAGGACGAGGCGCCGCGCGTCCGAGATCGTGCCGAGACCCTGCGTGATGACATGGAGCGGGACGTCGTCCGGGCGGTCGAAGAACCGTGCGTTGTCCCGTCGGGTCTGTGAGGTGAGGGTCTTGACCCGGGTGCGGGAGCGCAGCGACGACGTGGGCTCGTTGAAGCCGAGATGACCGTTCGTCCCGATGCCGAGCAGCTGCACGTCGACCGGACCACGCTCCTTCAGGACTTGCTCGTAGCTCGCAGCGGCGGCAAAGGCGTCACCAGTCGACCCGTCCGGGCTCAGCACGTCGGCATCGTCGATGTCGACGTGCTGGGTGAAGACCTCCCGGATGATCCGGCGATAGGACCGTGGGTGGTCTGGCGGCAGGCCGACGTACTCATCGAGCAGCGCTGCGGTGGCGCCTGCGAAGCTCAGGCCCTCCTCCCGGTGGCGCCGGATCAGCTCGGTGTAGACGGCCAGGGGAGAGGAGCCGGTGGCCAGGCCGAGGGCTCGACCTCCCTGGGAGATCGTGGCGGTGACGATGTCGGCCACCCGCGCTGCACAGTCCTGGGGGTCCTCAGCAACCACGATCTCCATGTCCGGTTCCTCCTTGTCAGCTTGTCAGCTGGTCCGCGTGGTGACCCAGGCGCCGGCCCGCATGACATGCACGGGGTCCAGGTCATCGTCGAGCAGTACCAGGTCAGCACGGGCTCCCGGTGTCAGCCGTCCCACGTCGTCCAGGCCCAGGACCGACGCCGGGACGTGAGTCGCCGAGCGAACCGCGTCCACGAGAGGCACCCCGGCCCGCACCACCCGTTGCACCAGGTCGACGACGCTGGAGAGACTTCCGGCGATCGTCCGGTCGGGCCCGGCCACCCGGGCGACGCCTCCGATCACCTCGACGTCCATCGACCCGAGACGGAAGCGGCCATCCTGTCGCCCCGCGGCAGCCATCGAGTCGGAGACGAGCGCCACGTGGTCGGCCCCCACCAGGTCGAAGACCGTGGTCGCTGTCTCGTCGGCCACGTGCACACCGTCTGCGATCAGCTCGAGCACCATCTCGCCGCGGCCGGCCGCCGCGAGGCACGCGGTCACGGCGCCGGGCGAACGATGGTCCCACGGCGACATCGCGTTGAACAGGTGGGTCGCGGTGATCGTGCCCGCGCCCGCAGCACCGATCGCCGCCCGCGTCGTCGCGGCTGTCGCATCCGTGTGCCCGAAGCTGGGCACGATGCCGGCCGATCGCAGGACGGTCACCACCTCATCGCTCCCGGGAACATCCGGGGCGACCGTCATGGTCCGCACCGTTGCCCGACCGGCGTCGAGCAGGCGCGAGGCGCTGTGTGCGTCGCCCGCCAGCAGCGCCTGCACGTCGTGGGCGCCGCACCGTGCGGCGGCCAGGAACGGCCCTTCCAGGTGGATGCCAGCGATCTCGCCGTCGACCGCGAGGGTGGCAAGCAGGTCGAGACGGTGTTCGAGCTCATCGAGAGGAGCCGAGACGAGGCTTGCGAGCTGCGTCGTGGTGCCCCGTGAACGATGGTGCTTCAGGGCGGCGCGGCACCCATTGAGGTCGGCCTCGAGGAAGTCGTGCCCGTCGCCCCCGTGGTTGTGCAGGTCGACGAAGCCCGGGACCACCCACTGTGCGGTGCTCGCCAGGGCCAGCGCCTCAGGTACGACGCAGTCCTGGGCCGGGCCGACCCACTCGATCCGGGAGCCGCGCGTCACCACCACGCCGTCGGGCACCAGCCGGTCCTGCAGCACCAGTGTTCCTCGGGCAGCGGACAGGCCCGCCGAGGAGCTGATCGAGCTCACTGGTCGTCGAGCTCACGCTCGACGAGCGCGACCATCGCGTCCAGGACGTCGGCGGCTCGGTCTCCCTCCGCGGTGAGGACGACCTCGTCGCCGTGGGACGCGCCGAGCGTCATGAGGCCGAGGACGCTGGAGGCGTCAACGGTCGGGCCGTCCCCGCGACGGATGCCGACCCGGACCGGCTGCTCGGCCGCGGCGCTGGCCAGGCGAGTGGCCGGCCGGGCATGCAGCCCGGCTCGGCTCGCGACCCTGGCGCGGCGCTCGTGGGGCACGTCGATGCTCATGGAGCTCCTTGGCTCGAGGGGTCGGGGGTGGGTGTCAGCGCCTCTCGTGCGGCACGAGCTGCCTGCTCGGCGGTCGGGGACGCCAGCGCGGCTGCTGCCGCGTCGCGACAGGCAGCCAGGGTGACGCCGGCGAGGCGGGCGCCGACGCGGGGGATGGCGCGGGGCGTCATGGACAGGCTGGACAGCCCGAGGCCGACCAGCACACACGCCAGATCGGCGTCGGCTGCGGCCTCACCGCAGACGGAGACCGGTGTGTCGTGTCGGGTCCCGGCCTGCGCGGTCTCCTGGATGAGTCTCAGGACGGCGGGCTGCCACGGATCGTTGAGGCTCGCCACCTGGTTCAGCTGTCGGTCGGCCGCCATGACGTACTGGGTCAGATCGTTGGTGCCGATCGAGAGGAAGTCGCAGGCCTGCGCCGTCAGGTCGGCCTGGATCGCCATCGCGGGCACTTCCACCATGACCCCGACGCTCCGGAGCCCGCGTCCGCGAGCCGTGTCCACGAAGGAGCGTGCCTCCTCGGGTGTCGAGACCATGGGGGCCATGACCCAGACGTCGGCGTCAGCTCGCCGGGCTGCCGAGGCCAGGGCATCCAGCTGGTCGACGAGCACGTCCGGCGAGGCGCTGTGGGTCCTGAACCCGCGCACGCCGAGGGCCGGGTTGGGCTCGTCGTCGCCGCTCACGAAGGGCAGTGGCTTGTCGGATCCCGCGTCCAGGGTCCGGACCACGACCCGCCGTCCGGGGAACCGTGACAGAACGTCGTGGTAGGTGCTCTCCTGTTCCGAGACCGACGGCGCGGTCGTCCTGCCGAGGAAGCACAGCTCGGTCCGGAACAAGCCGATCCCTTCGGCGCCGACCTCGACGGCGAGATCGGCCGCCGCCGGGTCCTCGATGTTCGCGAGCAGGAGCACCCGGTGTCCGTCCGCCGTGCGGCCGTCCTCCGTGAACCGGTCGCTGCCTGCTCGTCGGGGAGTGATGGTGGATGCGCCGTCAGCGGACAGCTCGACCGTCCCGGTGGTGCCGTCGACCCGTACCACCTGACCAGCCGGCAGCTCGGTCGCGCCCGGGGCGCCGATGACCGCTGGCAGGCCCATGCCGCGGGCCAGGATGGCGGTGTGGCCGGTCGGGCCTCCGACCTCGGTGACGATCGCGGCGACCTGGGTGGAGTCGAGTCCCACCGTGTCGGCCGGCGCAAGGTCATGGGCGATGAGGACGAAAGGGGCGTCGCTGGTCGGGACGCCGGGTGACGGGCGGCCCAGCAGGATGCAGACGATCCGGTGGCGGACGTCGTGCAGGTCGCTCACACGATCGGACATCGGCGGCCCGGCTTCCAGCAGTGCGGTCTCGATCTCGGCGGCCGCGAGCCAGACGGCACGAGCGGCCGAGGCGCCGTCCTGCTCGACCCGGCGCACTGCCGACTCGATCAGCATCGGATCGGCCGCCATCGCGGCGATGGCCTCGAGCACGAGCCGGGCCTGCCCCTCGGCCGCACGGGCGCGGACCGCGAGGTCGTCTCGCACCGTGCCAGATGCTCGTCGTACCTGCTCCGCGCAGGTCGCACGGTCGGCGGGGTCGAGTGGAGCAGCATCGGATGGCTCGTCGACCGGCGGCGCCATGTGCAGTACCGGCGCCTGTGCGATGCCGGGGCTCACCCCCAGTCCGCGCAGGGGTGGGACGTCCGGCGCTGCCGCATCGATGCTCATGAGGCCGGACACTCTAGTCTCGCTGGACCTCAGTGGTCAATACCTCTGGAGTAGACACGGAGGTGCCAGAGGCAAAGCAGCTATGTAGTCATTGCCATAAGATGTCAGTCTGGATGGCGCAGTGAGACAGTTGGTCCTCAATTGGTATTGACAACTCTCATCGCTCGATCTAGGTTTCCGGAATCGACCGAGGGAGTCCAGATGTCCGAGGCAGCCGAAGCCGGCGCCACCAAGCGGCAGCACGCTCGCGACCGGCTGCTGGCGATGCACGGTGAGCTCAGCCCGGGTGCCGTGATCCCTCCTGAGCGCGTGCTGGCCGAGAACCTCGGCGTCTCACGCCCCACGTTGCGCGCCGCGGTCGATCAGCTGGTGGCGGAGGGATATCTGGAGCGCCGTCATGGCAGCGGCACGTACGTCACCCACCCCAAGGTCGCGATGGCGCTCACGCTCACCTCGTTCTCCGAGGACATGCGGCGCCGCGGCCTGGAGCCCGGGGGCCGCGTGTTGTCGTTCCACGCTCGGTTCGCGGGCGCGGAGCTGTGCCATCGCCTCGACGTCTCGCCCCGAGCACAGGTGTGGTCGATCCGCCGGCTCCGTACGGCCGACGACGACCCCATGGCGATCGAGCAGGCCTACCTGCCCCATAGTCTCTTTCCCGATCTCACTGCGGCTTCGCTCACCAACGCCTCGCTCTACACGCTCCTGGACGAGGTCGGCGTGCGCATCGGCGTCGCGACCCAGTCCGTGGAGCCGACGGTGACCACGGAGGAGGAGTCCGAGCTGCTCGGAGTTCCGGTCCTGTCGCCGGCCTTCCTCTTCGAACGACTGACCCTGGACCGCAACGACAGCCCGATCGAGTTCGTCCGATCCATCTATCGCGGTGATCGGTACCGACTCCTCGCCGAGCTGCGACCTCCCTTCGCCTGATGGTCGCCGACGACATCCGGCTCCAGACCCCGAGGAAACGCTGAGGTACGGACATGGACATCATCACTGACACGCTCACCTTCATCGCGAACAACGTCTTCGGACAGGTGCCGATCCTCATCGGGCTGATCACCTTCATCGGCCTGGCCGTGCAGGGCAAGCGTCTGGAGGACATCGTCTCCGGCACGCTGCGCGCCACGGTCGGGATCGTGGTGCTGTTCATCGGTGTCGACGTGTTCACCGACGGGCTGGTGGGGTTCCAGGAGGTCCTGGCCAGTGCCATGGGCACGACGCCACCGACCTCGGACCACTCGCTGGCGGAGTTCCTCGCCTCCCACGGCGGCAGCGTCGCCCTGGTCATCACGGCCGGTTTCGCCGTCCACCTGCTGCTGGTGCGATTGTTCCCGGCTGCCGGCTACCTGTACCTGACCGGACATCTCATGTTCTGGATCAGCGCCATCACCGTCGCGGCGCTCGTGCAGATCGCACCGGACGCCGGCCAGCTGACGCTGGTCCTGTGTGGCGCCGGTGTCGTGGCTGCCTACTGGACGGTCCAGCCACTGTGGATGCGACCGCTCATGCGCAAGGTCGTTCCGCAGGACACGTTCGGGTTCGGGCACACCAGCTCGCTCGTGTGCGTCGCGACCGGCTTCCTCGCACGGCCCTTCGGGTCGCGCGAACGCCACGACTCCGAGTCGTTGAAGCTGCCTCGACAGCTCTCCTTCTTCAAGGACGTCAACGTCAGCACGGCTCTGGTGATCGGGCTGGTGATGCTCCTGGCCGTCGCGTTCGCCGATCCCGACGTCGCGGCCGCCCAGGCGGCGGAGGTCAACGAGGACCTGTCCCGCTGGGTGTGGGCCCTCATCATCGGTCTTCGGTTCGCGGCGGGGCTGGCCGTGGTCCTGTTCGGCGTGCGCATGTTCCTCGCCGAGATCGTGCCGGCGTTCAAGGGAGTCAGCGATCGACTGATCCCGGGCACGCGGCCGGCGCTCGATGCACCCACGGTGTTCCCGGTCGCGCCGACGGCGGTCATGCTGGGCTTCATCGGGGCGCTCGGAACCTTCCTGGCCCTGATCGGTGTCTTCGCCCTGGCGGACTGGTTCACGCTCGCCCCGCCGATGATCATGCTGTTCTTCGTCGGCGGAGCCGCCGGTGTCTTCGGCAACGTCGTCGCCGGCTGGCGCGGCGCCGTGCTGGGCGGCGTCCTCACCGGGGTGTGGCTGGCCATCGGGCAGGCGCTCACCTGGGGGATGTTGGACTCGACCGCACCCGAGCTCGCCACCCTGGCCGACCCCGACTGGTTCGTGCTGGCATGGCTGCTGCTCGCGCTCGAGCCGCTGGGGTCGAACGCTGTCTGGGCCGCCCCTGTCGTCGCGCTCGCTGCGACGGCCGTGACCTTGTTGATCCTGGGACGTCGCCAGCACCGTTCCGACCCGCCGGCTGCCGCCGGCACGACCCCTGAGGAGGTGGCCCCGTGAGTCGCACCGAGCGTCTGCACGTCCTGACCGTCTGTGGCGCAGGCATGGGCTCGAGCCTCATGCTCAAGATGACCGCTGAGACCGCACTGCAGTCCCTGGGCGTCGACGCCGGTGTCGAGTGCACCGACGTCTCGACGGCGCGCGGCATGAGCGTCGACATCGTCATCGCCCAGGAGATGCACACCAGTGAGCTGCAGGACCTGGCGCCGATCGTCCTCACCGTCACCGACTTCCTCGACGCGGCCGGCCTCGAGGTCCAGCTGCGCGACGCTCTGGCGGCGAAGGGCTGGATCCCCTCATGATCCCGGTCGCGGTAGGGCCGACCGGACCGGTCTCGGGCTGGGAGGAGGCTGTGCGCAGCGCCGCGCAGCTGCTCGTCGACCTCGGGGTCGCCACCGGCGACTATCCGAGTGCCTGCGTCGACATCGTGCGCGAGCACGGCCCGTACATCGTGCTCGCACCAGGGTTGGCGCTGGTCCATGCGCGACCGGAGGCCGGCGGGACCGGGGTGGGCGTGGGTGTGCGGCAGGTGTCCCCGTCGGTGGAGTTCGGCCATGACGCCAACGACCCGGTCGATCTCCTGCTCTCGTTCTGCTCGCCTGATGACACCGCCCACGTTCATGCGCTCACCACTTTGGCTGGAGCTCTGGCCGACGGGCTGGCTGACCGACTGCGTGGGGCGAGCTCGCGCGAGGAGGTCGCCCGGCAGCTCGAGGAGGCATTGACGTGAGTGGGGCGGCCGACCTGACGACCACGGTCCATGGCCTCCTCGACGATGTCGACGGTGCCCTCGACGGACCGCTGCAGGACGCGTCGCGGCTCCTGCTGGACACCGTTCGCGCAGACGGCCTGATCTGGGTCGCGGGCGCGGGGCACTCACTGGCGATGGTGTGCGAGACGTTCTACCGCGCTGGAGGGTTGGCCTGCGTGCGCCCGCTGTGGCATCCCGACATCTTTCCCTTGACGAGCGCGCTCGGCAGTACGCGTGCTGAACGGCGGGTCGGCCTGGGTGCGCAGGTCGTGAGGGAGGCCGACGTCGCCGAGCCCAGCGTCGCCGTGGTGTTCTCCACCAGTGGCAGCAACCCCTATCCGGTCGAGGTCGCGGCCGCGCTGCGGCGACGATCGGTGGAGGTGGTGGCGGTGACCTCCGGCCAGGCATCCGCGGGAGCGGCGCGGCGTTCGGGAGACCGCCTGCTCGATCATGCCTCGATCGTGCTGGACACCGCGGTGCCGGCCGGTGACGTCGTCTTCCCACCAGCATCGCCACGAACGGCCGCAGTCTCGACCTTGAGCGCCGCCTATGTGTGGGCGCGGCTCCTGGCTGAGCTCGATGACGCGGCGGAGGCCGGCCAGGTGGTCCTGCCGCGGTGGCGCAGTGCCAATGTGCCGGACGGCGACCGGGCGAACGCTGCCCTCATGTCCCGGTACGGTCCCGTGGTGCCTGAGCTGGGCACCGGCGACTGGGCCGGGGCGGACGCCAGGGGAGAGCAGCCGAGAGACTGACCCGCATCGAGGAACCGGGGCCGGATGCTCAGGCTGCGCGGCGCAGGCTCTGCGAGAGACGCTCGGCGGCAGCGGCGACGGCCGGTGCGTGCATGCGGCCAGGTTGACGGGTGAGGCGCTCGAGCGGGCCGGAGACGGACACGGCCGCCACGACCTTGCCGGAGGGGGAGCGGACCGCTGCCGAGACCGAGCCGACGCCGTTCTCCCGCTCGCCGATGCTCTGCGCCCAGCCGCGGCGACGCACGGCGGAGAGTTCGGCGGCGGAGAACGTCGCCTTGAGGAGGCCCTTGTTCATCCGCTCCGGGTCCTCCCAGGCCAGCAGGATCTGGGCGGCGGAGCCGGCCGCCATCGTCAGCTGGCTGCCGACGGGGATGGAGTCGCGCAGTCCCGTGGGGCGATCGGCAGCGGCGACGCAGACGCGGTGCTCGCCCTGTCGGCGGAACAGCTGGGCGGACTCGCCGGTGATGTCGCGAAGCCGGGCGAGCACCGGGCCCGCGGCAGCGAGGAGGCGGTCCTCGCCGGCGGCGGCGGCCAGCTCGCCCAGGCGCGGGCCGAGCACGAAGCGGCCCTGCATGTCGCGGGCCACGAGTCGGTGGTGCTCCAGGGCCACGGCCAGGCGGTGCGCCGTCGGCCGGGCCAGACCGGTGCTCGTGACCAGGCTGGCCAGGGTGGCCGGGCCAGGCTCCAGGGCGGCGAGCACGAGTGCGGCTTTGTCGAGGACCCCGACTCCGCTAGAGTTGTCCATGCCTTGATATTGCCGTATCGCATGATGAGACGCAAGTGTTATGGTGCAGGGCATTCTAGAGGGATCGGTCACGCACCGGCTGAGGAGAGACTATGGGCAAGACGCTTGCGGAGAAGATCTGGGACGACCACGTCGTCCGTCAGGCGCAGGGAGAGCCGGACCTGCTCTACATCGACCTCCACCTCATTCACGAGGTCACCAGCCCGCAGGCGTTCGACGGACTGCGTCTGTCCGGCCGCACCGTGCGGCGCCCCGACCTGACGCTGGCCACCGAGGACCACAACATCCCCACGACCGACCTGGACAAGCCGATCGCCGACCCGGTCTCGCGCACGCAGGTGGAGACGCTGCGCAAGAACGCCGAGGAGTTCGGTGTCCGTCTGTACCCCATGGGCAACCTCGACCAGGGCATCGTGCACGTCGTGGGCCCGCAGCTGGGACTCACCCAGCCAGGCATGACCATCGTCTGCGGCGACTCGCACACCTCGACCCACGGCGCCTTTGGTTCCATCGCCTTCGGCATCGGCACCAGCGAGGTCGAGCACGTGCTCGCGACGCAGTCGCTGTCGCAGGCCAAGCCCAAGATGATGGCCGTCGAGGTCACCGGCGAGCTCCCGCCGGATGCCACGGCCAAGGACCTCATCCTGGCGCTCATCACCCAGGAGACGACCGGCGGCGGCCAGGGCTACATCGTGGAGTACCGCGGCGAGGCCATCCGCAAGCTGTCGATGGAAGCGCGCATGACGATCTGCAACATGAGCATCGAGTGGGGAGCCAAGGCGGGTCTCATCGCGCCCGATGAGACCACCTTCGAGTACATCCGAGGTCGTCAGCACGCCCCGCAGGGCGAGGACTGGGACGCCGCGCTCGAGTACTGGCAGAGCCTGGCCACCGACGACGACGCACAGTTCGACAAGGTCGTCACGATCGACGCCTCGCAGATCGCACCGTTCGTCACCTGGGGCACCAACCCCGGCCAGGGCGTGCCGCTGTCCGGCTCCGTGCCCGACCCGGCCTCGTTCGAGGACGACAACGAGCGCATCGCCGCCGAGGGCGCCCTGCAGTACATGGGCCTGACCGCCGGCACCCCGATGCGCGACATCGACGTCGACACCGTCTTCATCGGCTCGTGCACCAACGGCCGCATGGAGGACCTGCGCATCGCGGCGTCGATCATCGAGGGCCGTACTGTCGCGGCGAACACCCGAGTGCTCGTCGTCCCCGGTTCGGTGCGTGTGCGCCTGCAAGCCGAGGAAGAAGGCCTGGACGTCATCTTCAAGGAGGCCGGTGCTGAGTGGCGTGGCGCGGGCTGCTCGATGTGCCTGGGCATGAACCCCGACCAGCTCACCCCGGGGGAGCGCAGCGCATCGACCTCGAACCGTAACTTCGAGGGCCGTCAGGGCAAGGGCGGCCGCACCCACCTCGTCTCACCGGAGGTCGCCGTCGCGACGGGCATCCTCGGCCACCTGGCCAGCCCGGCGGACCTGCCCGAGCTCGCGACCGCAGGTCAGGAGGCCTGACGTGAGCTCTACCTGCTACGGATCGGACCTCGTGCTCGAGCGGCCCGCTCACGCTGCCCCGCTCGACTGACGATCACAGGAGATTCTGATGGAACGTTTCACCACTCACACGGGTGTGGGCGCACCGCTGCGGCGCAGCAACGTCGACACCGACCAGATCATCCCCGCCGTCTACCTCAAGCGCGTCACCCGTACCGGCTTCGAGGACGGCCTGTTCGCGGCCTGGCGTGGCAACGAGGACTTCGTGCTCAACCAGGATGCGTACAAGAACGCCACCGTCCTGGTGGCGGGTCCGGACTTCGGCACCGGTTCGTCGCGAGAGCATGCCGTCTGGGCGCTGCAGAACTATGGGTTCAAGGCCGTCATCTCGCCGCGCTTCGGAGACATCTTCCGCGGCAACTCCGGCAAGGCCGGTCTGCTGGCCGCCGAGGTCGACGACAAGGTCGTCCAGCGCCTCTGGGACCACCTGGCCGAGAACCCTGGGGCGTCGATCACGCTCGACCTGGTGAACCGGACGGTCAGGGCAGGCGAGGGTCCGGACGCGATCGAGGACTCCTTCACGATCGACGACTACACCCGATGGCGCCTGCTGGAGGGTCTCGACGACGTCGCCATCACGCTCTCGCACGGTGAGGACATCGACGCCTACGAGAGGAACCGCCTCCGGTTCAAGCCGGCCACCGTGGTCTGAGGCTCGTCGGCGTCATAGGGTCGTGCCATGACCGAGGTCGTGGTGGAGCAGGAGTCCGTCGTGGCGGCCCCCATCGAGCAGGTGTGGGAGCGAGTCGTCGACCCCGAGGGAATCAACGACGAGCTCAGGCCCTGGATGACGATGTCGATGCCCTCCGGTGCCGAGGGCCTGTCGATCGAGACGATCGAGGTCGGTGAGCCGATCGGACGCTCATGGATCAGGCTGTTCGGCATCCTGCCGGTGGACTACGACGACCTCACCGTCGCCGAGCTGGAGCCGGGCCGCTCCTTCCGGGAGGAGTCGACCATGCTGTCGGCCCGCACGTGGCGGCACGAGCGGACGCTGGCCCCCACGGCGAGCGGAGGCACGCACGTGCACGATCGCCTCACCTTCGCTCCGCGCGTCCCGGGCCGGGCCAGCGCGGCGCTGCAGCAACGCATCATCGCAGCGCTGTTCCGGCACCGTCATCGACGTCTGGCCGCGCACTTCTCCGGCTGAGGACCGCCGCGGTCGATGTCCGTCACGACGGCGCAGTCACCGCCGCGTGGATGGCGGCGACCTGCTCGGCGATCTGCGGCACCTGCTTGAGCAGCGCCATCTCCTCCTCGAGCTCGGACAGCAGCTCCTTCACCTCCCCGAGGGTCGTCTGGGTGTCGGCGAGCGTCTCGCTCACCGTGACCAAGGTCGTGTCGACGGTGCCGAGGGTGGCGTCCACCGACGACAGCGTGCCGTCGACACGCCCGAGGACGCCATCGACGTTCCCGAGCACCTTGTCGGCGCGATTCAGGATCGCGGCGGGGTTCGAGGGGAGCAGGGCCATGATGCCTCCAGTCGGGGATCTTCGCCGTCAGGGACGACGACGTCGTGTGGAACAACGACGTACTAGGGTGCAGGACATGGGTCGGTGGTCGTTCCTGCCGCGCACGACGCGCTGGGTGGTGAGGTTCCTGCGTCCGCTGTTCATCGTCCTGACCAGGCGTGACTGGCGCGACGTGGAGAAGCTGCCGCAGGACGGCGGCTATGTCCTGGCCGTCAACCACCTCTCACACGTGGACCCGTTCCTGCTGTCGCACTTCCTCGTCGATGCGGGCATCACCCCGCGCTTCCTCACCAAGGACCCGCTGTTCCGGGTCAGGGTCGTGGGCTCCATCCTGCGGGGAGCCGAGATGATCCCGGTCTTCCGCTCCACGTCCGGCGCGGCCGACTCGCTGCGTGCCGCAGTTGACGCCGTGCAGGAGGGAAAGGTCGTGACGATCTATCCCGAGGGCACCATCACCCGCGACCCCGAGGGCTGGCCGATGTCCGGCCGAACCGGCGCGGTGCGTGTGGCGCTGGAGACCGGTGCGCCGCTGGTCCCCGTGGCCCAGTGGGGGCCGCAGGCGATCCTGTGGCCCTACACCAAGCGCCCGCGGATCCTGCCGCGCAAGACCATCCACGTCCGCGTCGGTGACCCGCTCGACCTCTCGGACCTGCAGGGCGAGGAGGTCACCGAGGACCAGGTCGTCGCGGCCACCGGACGACTCATGGACACGCTCACCGCCATGGTGGCCGACATCCGCGGCGAGCTGCCCACCACGCCACGCATCGACGTCCACACCCTCGCCAAGCCCCGCACCACCTACGACGATTCGGAGTCTTCATGAACGAGCGCCAGCGAGAGAACCGACGGGCACCCGCATGACCACGACCGCCGTGATGGGCGCCGGCTCGTGGGGGACGGCATTCGCGCTCGTCCTCGCCGACGCCGGCAACGACGTCCAGCTCTGGGGCCGACGGCCCGAGCTGTGCGAGACGATCAATGCCACCGGCTGCAACGTGGACTACCTCCCGGACATCGACCTGCCGGCGAACATCCGAGCCACCGCCGACCCGGAGCAGGCACTGCAGGGGGCCGACGTCGTGGTGCTCGCCGTGCCCTCGCAACAGCTGCGCGGAAATCTCGCGGACTGGGGTGCGCACATCAAGGACACCGCCGTCATGGTCTCCCTCATGAAGGGCGTCGAGCTCGGCACGCACCAGCGGATGAGTGAGGTCATCGCCGAGCTCACCGGCGCCGGCCCCGAGCGGATCGCGGTGGTGAGCGGCCCGAACCTCGCCAAGGAGATCGCCCGACGGGAGCCGGCGGCCAGCGTCGTCGCCTGTGAGGACGTGGCGGTGGCCGAACGGCTGCAGAAGCTGTGCCACTCCGAGGCCTTCCGGCCCTACACCATCACCGACGTCATCGGGGCGGAGCTGGGCGGCACCACCAAGAACATCATCGGCCTGGCCGTCGGGGTGTGCCAGGGGCTCGGCTTCGGCGACAACACCAAGGCCTCGGTCATCACCCGAGGTCTGGCCGAGACCGCCCGGCTCGGGCAGGCGATCGGCGCCGACCCGGTGACGTTCGCCGGCCTCGCCGGCATGGGAGACCTCGTGGCGACCTGCTCCTCGCCGTTGTCACGCAACCGCACCTTCGGCGAGAAGCTCGGGCAGGGGATGAGCGTGGACGAGGTGGCCGCGCAGACCCGTCAGGTGGCCGAGGGGGTCAAGTCCTGCCAGTCCGTCGCCGAGCTCGCCGCGATGCACGGCGTCGACATGCCGATCGTCGACCACGTCGCCGCTCTCATCGCCGGCGAGATGAACCCGGAGCAGCTCGTCAAGGCCCTGATCTCGCGTCAGGCCCGTCCAGAAGTCAGGTAGAGCAGGCCAGCGGGCGGACGGGCCTCAGACGGTGGTCAGGGAGCGCTCGACGTCGGCCCACAGGTCCTCGACGTCCTCGATGCCGACGGACAACCGCACGAGGTTCTCCGGCACGGGCTTGGGCTCGAGGGGATGGCGGCGCCGCCGCTCCCAGGTGGACTCCACACCGCCGAGGCTCGTGGCGTACGCGATGATGTCGCTCTTCTCGGTCGCCTTCTGCGCCGCCTTGGCGCCCTTGTCGACCTCGAAGGAGACGATCGTTCCCCAGCCGGGGTAGCGCACGCCGGAGACGCCCGACAGCTTCTCCAGGCGCGCCGTGATCTCACGGGCGTTGGTCTCGGCGCGATCGAGGCGAACATGCAGGGTCCGCAGCCCGCGGGTGGCCAACCAGCACTCGAGGGCACCGGGCGTGCTGCCCATCGAGGTGCGGCGCTTCTCCACGGCGCGGTAGCCGCGGTCCTGGTTGGTGACCACGGCGCCGAGCAGCACGTCGCTGTGTCCGGAGATGAGCTTGGAGGCCGAGTGGATGACGAAGTCGGCACCCAGCTCCAGCGGCTTCTGCCGCAGCGGGGTGGCGAAGGTGTTGTCGACCGCGACGGCCGTGCCGCGGCGGGCCGCCTGCTTGGCGATGGTCGCGACGTCGGCGACGTCCAGCATCGGGTTGGTCGGCGACTCCATCCACAGCAGCGCCGCGCCGTCGGCGTCGGCGAGCACGGCGGCGGTGTCGGTGAGGTCCACGAGACGAAGCTCGAGGAGCTTGCGCCTGGCGCGCTGCTGGAGCAGGTCCAACGTGCCGGCGTAGGCGTGCTCCGGCGCGACGACCGTGGCGCCAACGGGGACGAGATCGAGAACCGCGGTCGTCGCGGCCATCCCGGAGGAGAACGCCAGGGCTCGCCCGCCCTCCAGGGCGCCGAGGACCTCCTCGAAGGGGAGCCAGTTGGGGTTGGCTTGTCGCGAGTAGTCGTTGCCGTCACCGGGCACGAACGCCGTGGCCAGGGTGAGCGGCGCGTTGAGCGGAGCGCCGGGTCTGCGCGCGGGACGTCCGGCGCCGACAGCGATGGTGGGGGGCGAGAGCTCGGGTCCGCGCATGGGGCCATTGTGCAGGGACCGATACAGTGCTCGGCGATGAACCCCTCCACCTCTCGAACCGCGGGACGTCCGAGACTGGCTGTGATCTTCGGTGGCCGCTCGAGCGAGCACCAGGTCTCCTGCCTGACGGCGCGCAACGTCGTCGGTGCGATCGATCACGACGCCTACGAGGTGGTGACCGTCGGCATCACCCACGACGGTCGATGGGTCCGTGACCCCATGGCGTGGGACGACCTGCCCGACGGCCAGCTGCCATCAGTGGACCCGACAGCGCCGCACTTCTCCTGGGACGAGCTGCGTGACGTCGATGTCGCCTTCCCGCTCCTGCACGGGCCGTGGGGCGAGGACGGCACGGTCCAGGGCCTGCTGGAGATGGCCAGCGTCCGCTACGTCGGTGCCGGGGTGCTCGCCAGCTCCGCGGGCATGGACAAGCCGTTCACCAAGTCGTTGTTCTCCGCCGGAGGGCTCCCACAGGTTCCGCACGTCACGATCCTCCCGGCGCAGTGGGAGCACGAGCGGGACCGGGCGTTCGCCCGGGTCCGCGCGCTCGGCCTGCCGGTCTTCGTCAAGCCGGCGCGGGCCGGCTCCAGCTCAGGCGTCACCATGGTCGAGGACCTGGAGCGCCTCGACGCAGCGGTCGAGGCGGCCCGTGAGCTCGACCCCAAGGTCATCGTCGAGGCCGCCGCCCGCGGCAAGCGCGAGCTGGAGGTCGGGGTCATCCAGCAGCCCGACGGCACCCCGTTGGCGAGCGTCGTGGGAGAGGTCGTCCAACAGGCCGACTCCGGGCACGAGTTCTACGACTTCGAGGCCAAGTACCTCGACGGCACCAGCGCCAACGTGGTTCCGGCCGACATCTCGACCACCGTCGCCGAGCAGGTCCGCACGTACGCCGTGCAGGCCTTCACGGCTCTCGGTGTCGAGGGGCTGGCGCGCGTCGACTTCTTCGCCACCGACGACGGCCTGGTCATCAACGAGATCAACACCATGCCGGGCTTCACGTCGACGTCGATGTTCCCCGTCCTGTGGGAGGCCAGCGGCATCTCCTACGCCGAGCTCGTCGACCGCCTCGTCCAGCTGGCCCTGGCCCGCGACGTCGGGCTGCGCTAGTTCCCGCCCACGGCCCGGGACCCCCGCCGGGGCCCGGCCGTGTCGTGGGTCGGGTGGCGCGGCCGGTGGTGGTGGGTGCCGGCTCGGTCCCCACTCGCGTGCTCAGACGCAGGGCTGGTCCTGCGGGACGTGCTTGACGACGCTGTCGGCGAGGTCCACCAGGACGTCGGCGGCCGGCTGCACCTGGCCCGGCACCTCGACGCTGACGTAGGCGTCGCGCCCGATCGTGGTGAACACCCGGCCGTCAGCGGTCTCCTCCTCGAACCACCCGACGTCGGCCACCATGTCGCAGCGCGAGGAAGCCGTCAGCTCCTCGGGGCGCTCGACGCCGCAGCGCAGGATGATCGGCACCTCGCCCCAGGCCGCTGCGGGAACGTCCTGGGCCACCTCCCGTCGATCGTTCCCCGCGACCTCCGCGGGGAGGTCGGCCAGCAGCATGTCGCACAGCTCCTGCGTGCCGTCCTCGCGTGGGTAGGCGTCCACGAGCACCCCGGAACCACACGCGCCGAGCACCAGCACCAGCGCGACGGAGCCGACGGCGGCCCGCGACACGGGAGGAGTCAGATCCGGACGATCGGGCAGGTCAACGTGCGTGTGATGCCCGGGACGGCCTGGATGGTGGAGACGACCAGGTTGCCGAGCTCGTCGACGGAGGGGCCCTCGGCCCTCACGATGACGTCGTAGGGTCCGGTGACATCCTCCGAGAGCGTGACGCCGCTGATCGCGGCGATCTGCTCCGCAACCTCAGCGGCCTTGCCGACCTCGGTCTGGACGAGGATGTATGCCTGGACCGTCATGCGACCTCCTGCTCGTGGACTCCGGACACGCTACTAGATACCTGCCCCGCTGCGAGGTGGGCTGCGTGAGAATGGACGGATGCAGAGCGGGAACGGTGAGGCAGTGGACGCCACGGTGGGCGACGTGGGCGAGTTCGGCATGATCGACCTGGTCCGGGCGCAGGCCGGCACCGGCAGGCGCGTCCTCATCGGGCCCGGCGACGACGCCGCGCACGTCGACACCGACACCGGCCGTGTCCTCATCTCCACCGACCTGCTGATCGAGGGGCGCCACTTCCGGCGTGACTGGGCCACCGCCGAGCAGATCGGTCGCCGCGCCGCCGCCGCCAATCTCTCCGACATCAACGCCATGGGGGGCGTCGCCACGGCACTGACCGTGGGGCTCGCCGCGCCGGCCGACCTGCCGTCACAGTGGGTGCTCGATCTCACGCAGGGCTTCGAGCAGGAGTGCTCGGCGGTCGGCGCCCATGTGGTGGGCGGCGACATGAGTGATGCCGACGTCGTCGTCATCGCCGTCACCGTGCTCGGCGAGGCCAGCGTCCCGGTGACACGGTCCGGGGCGGCTCCGGGCGACATCGTCGCCCTGGCCGGCCGGCTCGGCTGGTCCGGGGCGGGCCTGGCTGCGCTCAGCCGTGGTTTCCGCTCCCCGCGCAGCGTCGTGCAGGCCCATCTGGTGCCCGAGCCCCCGTACACTGCCGGCCCGGCAGCGGCCCTGGCCGGTGCGACGTCCATGATCGACGTGAGTGACGGCCTGCTGGCCGACCTGGAGCACATCGCTCGCTCGAGCGAGGTCGTCATCGACCTGGACACCGGGAGGCTGGAGATCCCTGAACCCGTCGAGACGGTCGCCGGGGCGCTGGGACGTGACGCGCTGGAGTTCGTGCTCACCGGGGGCGAGGACTTCGCGCTCGTGGCGACGTTCGGCCCGGACAGCGACCTGCCGGACGGGTGGCACCCGATCGGCGCGGTGTTCGCGGCGGACGAGCCCGGTGTGCTCGTCGACGGCGAGGTGTACGAGGGCGACGGCGGTCACCGCCACTGGTGACGTTTCCCAGGTTCCTGTCGCAGGACGACACTCTTCCGTCTGCTCGAGATGCGCAGGTGCACTAGACGGGAGCGAGGGTTCCGCAGAAGCCGAACAGGTCCTTGGGGTCCTCGGGTTCCACGACGAGATCGATGTCGGTGACGTACTCGCTGCCGGTGACCTGCCGTCGCAGGTAGCGCAGGGCGGAGAAGTCCTCGATCGCAAAGCCGACTGAGTCGAAGACGGTGATGTCGGCGGCACTGCGTCGACCGACGCTCACGCCGGTCAGGACGCGCCAGAGCTCGGTGACGGGGAAATCGGCGCTCATGTGCTGGATCTCTCCCTCAATACGGGTCTGCGGCGCATACTCGACGAACACGCGAGCCCGATGGAGGATCTGTGCGTCCAGCTCGGTCTTGCCCGGGCAGTCGCCGCCGATGGCGTTGATGTGCACACCTGCCGGCACGCAGTCGTCGTGCAGGACGGTGGCCAGCGCCTTGTCGGCCGTGCACGTCGTGATGACGTCCGCTCCGGTGAGGGCGTCGGCGGGGCCCTGGGTGAGGTGCACGTCGAACCCAAGTCGACGCAGGTTCCTGGCCGCCTTCTCCATGGCGTGCGGATCGACGTCCCACAGGCGGAGTTCGCGCAGACCGATCGCCTCACGGAGAGCAAGAGCCTGGAACTCCGATTGGCTCCCGGTGCCGATGAGCGCGTGGATCCGCGCGTCGCGGTGCGCCAGGGCTTGCGCCGCGACGGCGGACATCGCGGCGGTCCGCAGAGCGGTGAGGATGGTCATCTCGGCGATGAGGATGGGGTACCCGCTGCTCATGTCAGCGAGCACGCCGAAGGCGGTCACAGTCTGCAAACCCCGCTCCGGATTGGACGGGTGTCCATTGACGTACTTGAAGGCGTAGTGGTCGCCGTCACTCACCGGCATGAGCTCCACGACGCCGAACGCGGTGTGGTGCGCGACACGAGGGGTCTTGTCGAAGGTGGGCCAGCGAAGAAAGTCGGCGGTGATCTCGCGTGAGATGCCAGCGATCAGCTCCCCGGCCCCGCGGTCGCGGGTCCAGCGGGCCATGTCGTTGACGCCCACGAAGTCGGTCATCGGTCGTGTCCTCTCATCCGAAGGTCAGGGCGGTTCTTGGGAGGGTTTCGAGGAATGTACGGACGATCGCGCGGGGCTGCTCGCGTATCGTCGCCACGGACAGAGGTAGCTCGACCGTCTGGTCGAGGGTGATGTATCGGATCTCCGGATGCTGGTATGCCCGTGCCGAGGCGGGCACGAGCGTCACACCCTCACCCAGCGCCACCATTCCGAGGATCGTGCTCACGTGGTCAGTGACCACCTGGGGTTCCAGTGGCGCACCGGCACTGGCCAGCACGTCGGCCGCGCGGTCCCAATAGCCCGGTCCGGCGTCGCGGTGAAAGAACACGAACGGTGATCCGGCTAGCTGTTCCGCGCTCACGACCGAGTGGTCCGCGAGCGGGTGGTTGCTGCCCACGGCTGCCACCAGCGGCTCGGTCCACACCTCGCGCGTTGCGAGGTCGCGCCCGACCGGCGGTCGGACGAAGCCGACATCGACCTCACCGCTTCGCAGAGCATCCACCAGCTCAGTCGTCTCGAACTCGAACGCACGGAACTTCATACCCGGATGAGAACGCCGGGCTGGTTCGAGCAGACGGGGCAGAGCGGCGTAGAAGGCCGAGCCGACTGCGGCGATGTGGATGGTGCCGCTGGTTCCGGCGCGCAGCTCGCTGGCGTGACGCTCCAGACGGTGGACCTCTTGCAGAGCCGCTCTCGCCATCGCGACGACGTCGGTGCCCTCGTGCGTGAGGCGGACCCCGTGTCGGTCCCGCTCGAAGAGCCGCACCCCGAGCGACCGCTCGACCTTCTGGAGTCGCTTGGTGAGGGGCGGCTGAGTCATCTGCAGCCGCGCTGCAGCCCGACCGAAGTGCAGCTCGTCTGCCAGGGCGACCAGCGTTTCGAGGTCGCGAATCTCCATCACACCACCATCAGTTCGTGAGACATGCTGTGCAGGAGCTCGACCCCTCCCGCACGGACCACCACCAGATCCTCGATCATCATCGCCCCGATGTCCGGCGTGTAGGTCGGGACCTCGACGGCGAACACCATTCCCTCGGCGAAGGTCTGCTGACAGTCAGGGCCTAGGTAGGGCGGTTCCTCGTGAAAGGAGTCCAGGCCGACCGAGTGACCGATGTGTCCTCGGTTGAACGTGGGGTAGCCGTTGTCGTGTACGTGCGCCATCGCCGCCCTGTACGTGTCGCCAATAACCTTCCCGGGCGCGATCGACTCCCTCGCGATCTCCTGCGCTCGCGCCATCACCTGGTACATGTCACGAGCGGCGTCGCAGGCCTCGCCGAAGGCGAAGGTGCGTCCACCGTCGGAGCGGTAACCGGCGACGGTCGCCCCGCAGTCGAACTTGACGAGGTCGCCACGCTGAAGTCCGCCGGTACTGGCGCCGTAGGCGGCCGAGGTCGTCCTTCCGACCGTCGGAAGGACCCAGTTCTCGGCATAGCCGTGATAGCGGGCGTCACCGATGGTGGCTTGAGCGACCCCGACCTGGTACAGGGCGCGGACGTCTTGCGCGGTCATTCCGGTGCTCAGGTTCCGTGCGGCGTACGCCATGCCGGCTTCGGACAGCTCGACACCCAGACGCAACCGTTCGATCTCCCATTCCTGCTTGATCAGCCTGATCGCGTAGAGCTCCTCACTGAGGTCCACCAGCTCGACCTGTTCTGCGCATCGTTGAAGACGAGCCATGGTCGCATGGTTGACGAAGGGAAGATCCGTCCCCACGGTGCCGGAGGCCATGTCGAGCTCTCGCAGTGTTTCTGCGACGACGCTGTCCAGCTCGGTGTCGTCCCATTGCTCGGGACGTGTCGCCACAGCCTCGCCAGGAGGCGTGGCCATCTGCTCGGCCGTCGAGAGGTCGACCCACAGTCGATACGTTCGCAGCTGCAGTCCCGGTGCGGCGGCAGACGCCGTTCCAGACTCGAAGTCGCTGACGAGCAGTGTGACTGGCAGGTCGGGGTTCGCCGGCACGAACGCCAGCACGGTGCCGTGCAGGCGCCACCACTCGGAGATGAAGTAGGAGCGGAACCCGGTGACGTAGAAGACCGAGGATGGTGTGTAGGCGATGTAGCCGGCGTGGCCTTTCTCCTGCAGCGTGCGGCGGATGGAGTCGATCGCGACAGTGTTCATGGTTCTCGTCCTTCAGTCGCCGATGGCGTTCTTGTGTGTCTCACGAGCGAGGTATGCGCTCACCACCGCGAGGGCGGCCATCAGGGCGACGTAGATCGAGACCGCTGAGGTCGAGCCGAAGCTGGTGAGGAGAAGCTGCGCCGTGAATGGGGCGATGGCACCGCCGAAGACGCCGGCGATCTGGAATCCGAACGACGAACCCGAGTTGCGCACCTTCGTGCTGAACATCTCGGCAACGAACGCTGCGAGTGGACCGAACATGATGCCCTGAGCAGCGATGCCGATGGCGATGGTCGTGATCACCAGTGCTGGGTTGGCGGTATTGATGAGTGGCCATGCGACGAAGGCCCACACGCCCACGGAGACAGCCCCGACGACGTAGACAGGACGACGACCGTAGTGGTCCGAGAGCGCAGCCGACATGGGGATGATGAGGAGCTGTGCGACAGATCCGGCGATGACTCCGTAGAGACCGACCGATGAGTTCATCTCCAACGTGGAGACCAAGTAGGAGAGTGCGAAGACGGCGAAGACGTAGTAGGAGACATCAGAGGCGACGCGCAGACCGATGGTCAGCAGAATCTGCCGCCAATGAGTGCGCAGCATCTCGCGGAACGGCGCCTCGACCTGATCCTGTTCTGCGAACAGTGGGGACTCATCGACCGCGACGCGAATCCACAGGCCGAGGACGACCAGCAGTGCACTTGCGATGAACGGAATGCGCCAGCCCCAGGAGACGAACTGCTCCTCCGGCAGCGTTGCACTCATGACGGCCAGCGCACCGACGGCGAACAGGTTCCCGACCGGAACGCCCAGTTGGACCGCTGAGGTGAGTAGGCCACGAGCATCACCTCGTCCTCCGGCCTCGGCGTGCTCGGCAGAGAGAGTGACGGCCCCACCCCACTCCCCGCCGATGCCCAGCCCCTGGACCAGTCGCATGAGGACGAGAAGCAGCGGGGCCCAGACGCCGATCGCGTCGTAGCTGGGGATGCATCCGATGAGGAAGGTGCCACCGCCGGTGATCGACAACGTCACGACGAGCACGGTCTTGCGCCCGATCGCGTCGCCCATACGCCCGAAGATGACTCCACCGAGCGGTCGGGCCAGGAAGGCGACTCCGTACGTCATGAAGGACAGGAGGATTGCTGTCTGCGGGTCCGACTCGGGGAAGAACACCATGGGGAAGACGAGCGCCGCAGCGGATCCGAACAGGAAGAAGTCATACCACTCGATGGAGGTGCCGACGAACGCGGAGAGAACCACTCGACGGACCTGCGGCCGCGGAGCTGTCTCAGTTCTTGGGGCTGTCATGTCCCGTCCTTTCGTGTCCGGGACACGCTAGGAAGGCCGTGGAAGACCCGTCCAATATCGATTTCAGTCGTGGTGATACGCATGGAGAATCATGCCCGGCCAGCGGTGTGATGAACGGTGACCGGTCGGATCGACGTCGTCAGCAGCCGGCTCCGAGGTCACGCCCGCGCGAAGACCTCAGTCCTGGATGCGGGCGAACGGTCGAGCTGCCTCGAGCTCGTAGGCCGCTTCCAGCAGGGTGCGCTCGTCGCCGTGGAGTGCCGAGAGGTGTACACCGATCGGCAGGCCCTCGGTGGACGTCGCCAACGGCAGCGACATGCCCGGGGCGCCGCACGCGTTGTGCAGGGGCGTGTACGAGACGTACGTCAGGAGCCGCTCGAACATCTCCGGGAACGGAACCGTGGGAGAGATGTGGCCCAGCGGGGGCGTCACGTGCCCGAGCACCGGAGAGAGCGCCACGTCGATCCCGGCGGCGGCGAACTTCTCCTGGTAGACCCGCTCGGACCGCTTGAGCGTGTGGACCGCGGCCGGGGTGCGCCAGGCGTTGCGCAGGAACCGCCCGGCCAGGAACTGGGTGAGCGGATCGGTGGCCGAGGCGTCGAACTCCGGATGGAAGAGCCTCTTGCCGAACCTCTGTGTCGAGAACGCCAGCAGTGACCAGTAGTGCGCGAAGGCGTCCTTGAACCTCTCGACCACCGGCAGGTCGATCTCGACGACCTCGTGCCCCAGCTCCTCGAGCAGCGTGGCGGTGGACAGCACGGCGTCGCGGGTCTGCTCATCCGGCGGCCCGGTGAGGGAGTCGATGAGCAGACCGACCCGCAGCCGACGTGAGGACGGTCCCTCGACGTAGCCGACATGCGGCAGACCCGGCGCCGCACGGTGCGCCTCGGCCCCGGCCAGGAACGCGGCGGTGTCACGCACGGAACGGGTGACGACGCCGTTGCTGACGATGTCGACCGGCATCGAGGCGGCCTCGGCGGCCTGGGCGACGCGGTCGCGCGTGGGCTTGAGCCCGACGAGCCCGCAGGCGGCCGCAGGGATGCGGATGGAGCCGCCGCCGTCGTTGGCATGGGCGAGGGGCACTGCGCCGGAGGCGACGAGCGCAGCGGCACCGCCGGAGGAGGCGCCGCTGGAGTAGTCGGTGTCCCACGGGTTGCGTGTCGGGGGGAGGTGCTCGAACTCGGTGGTGGCGTTGAAGCCGAACTCCGGCATCGTGGACTTGCCCATCACGACGACGCCCGTGGAACGCAGCTGGGTGGTGAACGCGGCGTCGGCCCTGGCGGGCTCGGCGGGGACGGCGAGCGACCCGTGACGCGTGGGCAGACCGAAGACGTCGGTGTTGTCCTTGACGAGCGTGGGCACGCCCCGGAGCGTGCCGCCGTCGCGCCGGTCGGCGGTGGGACGGCCGGCCTGGCTCAGGGCCCGGTCGAAGTCGCCGACCACCAGCCCGTTCAGCACACCCTCGACCTGCTCGATCCGTGCGATGGCAGCCTCGACGGCCTGGACGGCGGTGATGTCGCCCGCGGACACAGCAGCGGCGACCCCGACTGCGTCGAGGTCGCCGAGTGCGTCGTCGTTGAAGGCGTGGACGCGCCTACTCATGCACGTCCGCGTGTCAGCGCGAGACCTTGCCGGCCTTGAGGCACGACGTGCAGACGTTGACCCGCTGGGGCGTGCCGTCGATGACGGCACGCACACGCTGGATGTTGGGGTCGAAACGACGCTTCGTACGCCGGTGCGAGTGCGAGACGTTGTGGCCGAAGCCGGGTCCCTTGCTGCACACATCACAGACCGCTGCCACGGCGACCACTCCTGAGAAATCTGGTGAACTGAACTGAACGTGCTGGGTGAAGCTTGATCCTGGGGTGCCGCGCGGCGACGCGCCACGGGGCAACCGCTCAAGGATAGCCGATCGCCCCCGCTCGCGGCGAATCGGCCGGGCGGCCCACGAATCGCCCGGCCGGCGTGGCCGCGGGCGTGACGGTGGCGGGCGATAATCTCCCACCATGGTCCTGCAGCTGCGTCCCGATGCCTTCCGCGTCTGGACCCAGCTGTGTGTGGAGTCGTTGTCACGCACCCGCGCGGAGATCGACGCGTTGAACGTGTTCCCCGTGCCCGACAGCGACACCGGCACCAACTCCTACCTGACCATCGTCGCAGGGGCGGAGGCGGTCGCCGCGCTCGGTGAGGACGCCACGTTGCCCGAGCTCGTGCGGGTCTACACCGACGGCCTGCTCACGGGCGCCAAGGGCAACTCCGGGGTCATCCTCTCCCAGCTCGCGCGGGCCACCTTCGGCGCCATCGACGTCGATCAGCCCCTCACCGCCGAAGTCGTCGCGTCGGCGTTCCGCGCCGCGTCCGATGCCGCGCACGCGGCGGTCGGCACCCCCGTGGAGGGCACCATCTTGTCCGTCGCGGCAGCCGCTGCGCAGGGAGCTGAGGCGGCGGCCGAGGCCGGCCTCTCCGGTCAGCAGGCCTTCGCGCGGGCGGCTGGGCAGGCCCGTGAGGCGCTGGAGCGGACGCCGCAGCAGATGGAGATGCTCGCCAGGGCGGGTGTGGTCGACGCCGGCGGGCGGGCGCTCGTCGTGGTGCTCGATGCCACCGAGCAGGCGCTCACCGGGCGCACGCCCGAGCGGGGCCGCACGCACGTCCCCGTACCCGAACCGCTCCCCGCCGCCGGTGATGACTTCGTGGCCGGCGGCCCGGCCTATGAGGTCATGTACCTGCTGGAGGCCGACGACCCGCAGATCCCGGCGCTGCGCGACAAGCTCCAGGGGCTGGGCGACTCCCTCGTCGTGGTGGGGGGCGAGAGGCTCTGGAACGTCCACGTGCACGTCGACGACGTGGGGGCCGCCATCGAGGCCGGCATGGCGGCCGGGCGCCCCTATCGCATCGCCGTCACCCACTTCGCCGACCAGATCGCCAGTCAGACGGCATCTGCCCGCGACCGAGGGCGGGCCGTCGTCGTCGCCACCACCGGCAGCGGGGTCTCCGCGCTGTGCCGCGAGGCCGGTGCGGACGTGCTGGAGTTCACCCGTGCGGCGCCGCTCGGGTTCGCGCAGATGACCGCCGCGTTGCGTGAGGCCGGCGCGGACGAGGTCATCGTGCTGCCCAACAACCAGCGTTACGTCGGTCTCTTCGAAGCAGCGGCCCGTGAGGCCCGCGAACAGGGCATCCGGGTGGCCGTCATCCCCACCCACGCCCAGGTCCAGGGATTGTCGGCGCTCGCCGTGCACGATCCCGGCCTGGGCTTCGACGACGACGTCGTCGCGATGTCCAGCGCTGCTGCCGCCACGCAGCACGGCGCGGTCACGATCGCCACGGAGCCTGGCATCACCATGGCCGGCCCCTGCCGCGCCGGTGACGCCCTCGGGGTGGTCTCCGGCGACTTCGCGGTCGTCGGCACCGACCTCGTGACGGTCGTGGGCGACGTGCTCGACCGGTTGCTCTCGCCCAGTGCCGAGCTAGTCACCCTGGTCCTCGGTGAGGGAGCGGACCCCGGTCTCGCCCGCGAGCTGGAGAGCCGGATCCGCGACGAGCGCGTCGACCTCGACGTCGTGGTCTACGCAGGGGAGCAGGAGAACTACCCGCTCTTCATCGCGGTGGAGTGAGCCCGCGATGAGTGCTGCCGTCACACCAGCCACCCGGCTGCGGTCCGTCGTGGGGGACAAGACGTCCAGGGCGCTCGCCAAGGCGTTCGGGATGGAGAGAGTCGACGACCTCCTGCGTCACTACCCGCGGCGCTACGTCCCGCTCGGGGAGCTCACCGATCTCGCATCGCTGCGGGTGGGCCAGTACGCCACGGTGATGGCGCGGGTGGCCGAGGCCAAGAACCACAGCTTCCGCCGAGGCCGGGGCCGGCCGGACACGCGCACGGAGGTGACGGTCACCGACGGCAACACGTCGCTCACCCTCACCTTCTTCCGCCAGCCGTGGCGCCAACGCCAGCTGGCTCCCGGGACGGTGGGCCTGTTCGCCGGCGAGGTGGGGGAGTTTCGCGGCCGGCTGCAGCTGACCCATCCGTTGTTCGAGCCGATCGAGGGTGAGGACCAGCAAGGAGGGCAGGCCCTCCCCGACGGCCGGATCGCTCGAGGGATCATCCCCATCTATCCGGCCAGCGGCAAGGTTTCGTCCTTCACGATCGAGAAGGCCGTCGCGCAGGTGCTGGCCGTCACCGACGTCGACGAGCCGCTGCCGGAGTCGGTACGCACGACCCAGGGACTGCCCGGCGCGGCCGAGGCGTTCGAGCACGTCCACCGCCCGCGCGAGGCCGCGCAGTGGCAGCGCGCCCGGGACCGCTTCCGCTTCGAGGAGGCGTTCGTCATCCAGACGGTCTTCGCGCAGCGGCGCCGTGCCGCCGCACAGGACGCCACGGTCGCCCGGCCCCGGCGCGAGGGCGGGATCCACGACCTGTTCGTGCAGCGGCTGCCGTTCACGCTCACCGACGGCCAGCAGCAGGTCGTCGACGAGATCTCCGCGGACCTCGCGGCCACCCACCCCATGCATCGCCTCCTGCAGGGTGAGGTCGGCTCGGGCAAGACGATCGTCGCGCTCATGGCGATGCTCCAGGTGGTCGACGCCGGGGGGCAGGCGGCCCTGCTCGCGCCCACCGAGGTGCTCGCCGCGCAGCACCACCGTGCCATCACCACGATGCTCGGTACCCTGGCGGCCGAGGGGATGCTGGGCGGTGAGGAGCAGGCCACCCGGGTCCGCCTGCTCACCGGCTCCATGGGGGCGGCCGCCCGACGTGAGTCGTTGCTCGATGCCGCGTCCGGTGCGGCGGGCATCGTCATCGGGACCCATGCGCTCATCCAGGACAAGGTCCAGCTGGCCGACCTCGGGCTGCTGGTCGTCGATGAGCAGCACCGCTTCGGGGTGGAGCAGCGTGCGGCGCTCGTCGACCGGGCGGAGTCGCGCCCTCACGTGCTGGTCATGACGGCCACGCCCATCCCGCGGACGGTGGCCATGACGGTCTTCGGCGACCTTGAGGTCTCCACGCTCACCGAGCTGCCGGCCGGCCGACAGCCCATCCAGACCAACGTCGTCCCGGTGGCCGAGCGGCCGGCGTGGCTGGAGCGCGCCTGGGAGCGCGTGGGTGAGGAGGTGGCCAAGGGACGCCAGGCGTACGTCGTCGTCTCGCGCATCGGCGCGGCGCCCGGCGGGGCTGCCGGGCCACGGGCGGCGAGTGAGCACGCCGGCGAGCACGAGCGTTCCGATGATGCACCAGACACGCGTTCGCTCGTCGACGTCCACGCGGAGCTGTCCACGGGGCCGCTCGCGGACCTGCGGGTCGAGGCGCTGCACGGTCGGCTCCCGCCGGAGGAGAAGGACGCCGTCATGTCGGCGTTCGCCAGGGGCGAGGTCGACGTCCTCGTGGCCACCACCGTCGTGGAGGTCGGTGTCGACGTCCCCAACGCCACGGTCATGGTCATCCTCGACGCCGACCGGTTCGGCATGTCGCAGCTGCACCAGCTGCGTGGCCGTGTCGGTCGCGGTCGCGAGCCGGGCCTGTGCCTGCTCGTCACCGACGCCGATGCCGAGTCGCCGGCCGCCGAACGGCTCACCGCCGTGGCAGGGACCAACGACGGGTTCGAGCTGTCCCGCCTGGACGCCGAGCTGCGCCGCGAGGGTGACGTGCTCGGTGCCAGCCAGTCCGGGTTCCGCTCCAGCCTGCGGCTGCTCTCGGTGGTGAAGGACGAGGCGGTGATCGCCGAGGCACGCGATGTCGCCACGGCCGTCGTCGAGCAAGACCCCGAGCTTGCCGACCTGCCCATGTTGCGGGCAGCGATCGCCCGGCTCGAGGAGACCGAGCAGGCCGAGTACCTGGAGCGCACGTGATGCGCATCATCGCGGGCCAATGGGGTGGTCGGCGGTTGCGGACCCCGTCCGGCGAGGGGACCCGCCCGACGTCGGACCGGGTGCGCGAGTCGTTGTTCTCCTCCCTGGACTCACTGCTCGGCGGGTTCGAGGGCGTGCGCGTCCTGGACCTGTTCGCCGGGTCCGGGGCCCTGGGGCTGGAGGCCCTCTCACGCGGTGCGGAGTCCGCCGACCTCGTGGAGTCGAACGGGCGCGCCGCGTCCGTGGCCGCCGGCAACACGCGAGATCTCGGTGCCGCAGCCACGGTGCACCGGGCGACGGCGCAGCGATTCGTCGCCGACCATGGCGGCCCGCCGTGGCACCTGGTGCTCATCGACCCGCCGTACGCCCTGCCGGCCGATGACGTCACAGACCTGCTCACCGCCCTGGTGCCACACCTCGACCCTGATGCCGTGGTCGTCGTGGAGCGCTCCAGCCGCGACTCCCTCACCTGGCCGGAGGGCCTTGAGGCCGTCCGGGACAAGGCGTACGGCGAGACGACGCTTTGGTACGGTCGGCCCGTCGCAGGGCACCAACCATCTCTTCAGTCCAGGAGCACACCGTGACGAAGGTCGTCTGCCCCGGGTCGTTCGACCCCGTCACCAACGGCCACGTCGACATCGTCGAGCGTGCCGCGCGGCTGTTCGACGAGGTCGTGGTGGCCGTCGGCGTCAACGAGAGCAAGAAGCGACTTTTCTCCCTGCAGGAGCGGATCGACATGCTGCGGCGGGCCACCGAGCACCTGCCCAACGTGAGCGTCGCGTCCTTTCAGGGGCTGCTGGTCGACTTCTGCGCCGAGCACGGCATCGCGGCCATCGCCAAGGGCCTGCGTGCGGTCTCGGACTTCGACTATGAGCTGCAGATGGCGCAGATGAACGGCAACCTCACCGACGTCGACACCCTGTTCATCCCCACCAGCCCCGAGTACTCCTTCCTGGCCTCGAGCCTGGTCAAGGAGGTCGCCCGGGGTGGCGGCGACGTCAGCGGCCTCGTGCCGGACTTCGTGCTGGAGCAGATGAAGGACGCCTTCACCCGCTGAGCCAGGTCCACCGGACCTCAGTCCGGCAGCGTCGGCATGGCGGGACGCGCTGATCGCCCCACCTGCGCGGCGCGGGTGACCGCGTGGGAGCCGAACCGGCCGCGCACGGCATCCAGGGCATCGTCGAGCGGTCGCGTCAGTGCGGGTGCGAGGGGTAGCTCCAGCTGCTCACCGTGGTCGTCGAGTCCGGCGCACTGCACGCCCACCAGGGTGATCCCGCGGTGCTCGATCTCCGTCGTGCGAGCGTGCAGGAGCGTCATGGCCGTGCTCAGCAGGACGTCGGTGTGGGCACTGGGGCGGGGGAGCGTGCGCGACGACGTCGAAGCCGTGAAGTCGGCGAACCGGACCCGCAGCACGACGGTGGAGGCGGTGCGGTCGGCGCCACGCAGGCGTCCGGCCACGCGATCCACGAGCGTCGCCAGCACGATCTCGACGTCACGCTGGGTGCGCTCGTGGCGACCGAGTGCGTGCTGCGCACCCATCGAACGGCGTCTGCGTCCGGTCTCCACGCGACGTGGGTCCTCGCCCGAGGCGAGGGTGTGCAGGTGACGCGCTGCGCCCCGGCCCACGAGCGCGGCCAGCTCGCCGACCTCGAGCCGGGCGACATCGGCGATGGTCCGGATCCGTGCATCGTGCAGCTTCTGCGTCGTCCTCGGCCCGACGCCCCACAAGGCCTGCACCGGCAACGAGTGCAGGAATCGTCGCTCGTCTGCGAGGGGGACGACGAGCAGTCCGTCGGGCTTGGCCATGGCGCTCGCGACCTTGGCGAGGTACTTGGTGCGTGCGACACCAACAGAGATGGGCAGTCCGACCCGTTCGCGGACATCGGCTCGCAGCTGCGCCGCGATCGTCGACGGTGCCCCGCGGATGCGACGCAGACCGCCCACCTCGAGGAACGCCTCGTCGATCGAGACGCCCTCCACCAGTGGGGTGGTGTCGGCGAAGACGGCGAACACGTCCCGACTCGCCTGGGAGTAGGCCTCCATCCGCGGGGGCACCACGACGGCGTCAGGACACAGGCGCAGCGCCTGCCGGCCGCCCATGGCGCCCTTGACACCGCGGGCCCGTGCCTCGTAGCTCGCCGCCATGACCACACCCCCGCCTGTGCCTTTTGCCGCCCGTGGCCCGGCACCCCCGGCTGTGCCTTTTGCCGCCCGTGGCCCGGCACCCCCGGCTGTGCCTTTTGCCGCCCGTGGCCCGGCACCCCCGCCGACGATGACTGGGCGTCCGCGCAGGGACGGGTCGTCGCGCTGCTCGACGGAGGCGAAGAAGGAGTCGAGGTCGGCGTGCAGCACCGTCCCCTCGTTCTGCGCGCTCGTCTCCATGCCGTCATGCTGGCACCGCGCACCGACCGAACGAGAGCATCTCTGCCTGCCAGAGGCCCGTGGATTGGTGTCTCCCGGGGATCCCGGGGTACCATCGACGTCGGCCTGTTCGCAGGCCGTGATGTGTCGTGCACTTCGACGGACGGATCTGACGTGCTTCCCGGACCACTGGTCTTCGACACCCAGGTACTGGGTCGCCGGCCAGGCACCGAGAAGACGTACGTGAAGGACATCGAGGCGCCGGCAGATCTGGGTCACGACGTCATCGGCGTGCCCGAGGGATCATCCATCGATCTCGAGCTGCGGCTCGAGGCCGTCATGGACGGGGTGCTGGCCACCGGCACCGCCTCGGCGCGGACGGTCGGCGAGTGCGTACGGTGCCTGAAGGCCCTCGACGAGCAGATCGCCGTGGACTTCCAGGAGCTGTACGTCTACGAACCGGTAGCCACCGGGGAGGACGCCGACGACGAGATGGCCCTCGAGGACGAGCTGCTCGACCTCGAACCCGTCCTGCGGGACGCGGTGGTGCTGGCGCTACCGTTGAACCCAGTGTGTGACCCGGACTGTCCGGGACTGTGCCCCGAGTGCGGAGCGCGGCTCGCGGATGACCCAGGACACACACACGGCGAGGCGATCGACCCCCGATGGTCGGCCCTGAGCCACCTCAAGACACAGATGAACGAGCCGGGCCATGGCCCGGACAGCCCCAAGGAGTAATCGTGGCGGTCCCGAAGCGCAAGCTCTCGCGCAGCAACACGCGTCACCGTCGGTCGCAGTGGAAGGCCACTGCGCCGCGTCTGATCGAGTGCGCCAACCCCGCGTGCGACGCCAAGGTCCTGCCGCACCGTGCGTGCGGCGAGTGCGGCCAGTACGGCGCCCGCGGCGAGCGTCGCCAGGTTCTCTGACTCGCCCGCGGCCCGTGGGCGCCCATGGGACGCCGTCCTCCGACGGCATCGGCACGGGGTCCTTGGACGCACTGCGTGACGTGCTCGGCGTCCCTGACCTGGACGCCGAGCTGCTGGAGCATGCCCTCACGCACCGCTCGTACGCCTATGAGCACGACGGCGTGCTCCACAACGAGCGCCTGGAGTTCCTCGGAGACTCCGTGCTCGGGCTGGTCATCACCGATGCGTTGTTCACGACGCACCCGGACCTCCCCGAGGGACAGCTGGCCAAGCTCCGTGCCGCCGTCGTGAGCGCCAAGGCCCTCGCGGAGGTCGCCCACGTGCTCGATCTCGGCTCGCACCTGCGGCTCGGCCGTGGCGAGGAGGCCACCGGTGGACGCCAGAAGGCCTCGATCCTCTCCGACGCCGTGGAGGCCGTGCTCGGCGCGGTGTACGTGCAGTTCGGCATCGAACGTTCCTCCGAGGTGATCCACCGGGTCTTCGATCCCTTCCTCGCCCGCGCCGCCGACCTCGGGGCCGGCCTGGACTGGAAGACGTCGCTGCAGGAGATCGGCGCCGACCACGACCTCGGGGTCCCCGAGTACGCGATCGTCGGCACCGGCCCGGACCATGACAAGACCTTCACCGCCCGGGTCTACCTGCGGTTGCGGGTCTACGGCGTCGGCACGGGCAGGTCCAAGAAGGAGGCCGAGCAGAAGGTCGCCGAGATCGCCTGGCGGGCCCTGCAGGCCGAGCTCTCGCCGGCCGACGCCCTCGATGCCTGAGCTTCCCGAGGTCGAGGTCGTCCGCCGGGGGCTGGACGCGCACGTCGTCGGCCGGGTCGTCGTCTCGGTCACCGTGCTGGAACCACGCTCGCTGCGGCGCCACGAGCCCGGCCCGGACGACTTCGCGGCTCGGCTGGCGGACCGCCGGGTGGTCGCGGCGCGGCGTCGGGGCAAGTACCTCTGGCTGGCGCTGGATGATGAGACCGCCGGGGACGCCGTGCTGTGCCACCTGGGCATGAGCGGCCAGATGCTGATCAGCGATGCCGAGGCGCCCCCACCGCGGCACCTGCGGGTGGTGCTCGGGCTGGACGACGGCCGGGAGCTGCGCTTCGCCGACCAGCGGATCTTCGGTGGGATGTCGTTCAGCGAGGACGGCGCGGTGCTGCCCACCGAGATCGCGCACATCGCCCGCGACCCGCTGGACGATGCCTTCGACCCCGCGGGCTTCGCGGCGGCGCTGCGGCGGCGTCGCACCGGCATCAAGCGTGCGCTGCTGGACCAGAGCCTGATCTCCGGCGTCGGCAACATCTATGCCGACGAGGCGTTGTGGCGCAGCCGCCTGCACTACGCCCGGGACACCCGTAACCTGCGGCTGCGTGAGATCGAGACGCTCGTCGGCCACGTCACCGACGTCATGGACGAGGCACTGGAGCAGGGCGGCACGTCCTTCGACGCCCTGTACGTCAACGTCAACGGCCAGAGCGGCTACTTCGACCGGTCGCTGTCCGCCTACGGTCGCGAAGGTGAGCCATGTGAGCGGTGCGGCACCCCGATTCGTCGCGATGCCTTCATGAACCGCTCCTCCTACACCTGTCCCCGCTGCCAGCCACGCCCCCGCCACGGCCGCTGGTGACCGCCAATTCCCATGACGTCATGGGAATTCGGCCTTGGTGCACGGTTCTTGAACGATCGCACGGTGAACTTCACGTGCAGCCGGCGAGAACCATGCACGACGGCTGCGGAGCGCGGATGGGCTGACGCGGTAGCCTGCGCGACGTGGAGAGCCCCTACGGGATCGAGGCACGCGCTCGCCTCGTCGCCGAGCCGCCCAAGCGCGCCGGTCGTACGCCCTTCGAGCGGGACCGCGGCCGCGTCGTGCACAGCGCTGCCCTGCGCCGACTCTCCGCCAAGACCCAGGTGATGGGCGCCGGCTCCGACGACTTCGTGCGCAACCGGCTCACCCACTCGCTGGAGGTCGCCCAGGTGGCGCGCGAGCTGGGGGAGTCCCTCGGCTGCGACCCCGACGTCGTCGACTCCGCCGCCCTCGCCCACGACCTGGGACATCCGCCGTTCGGCCACAACGGCGAGGTCGCCCTCGACGACGCGGCCGTCGCCTGCGGCGGGTTCGAGGGGAACGCCCAGACGCTGCGGATCCTCAGCCGGCTCGAACCCAAGACGTTCGCCCCCGACGGCCGCAGCGTCGGCCTCAACCTCACCCGCGCGACGCTCTCGGCGTGCGTCAAGTACCCGTGGATGCGTGGGGACGCTCCGGACGGCGGCCCCAAGTACGGTGCATACGCCGACGACCTGCTGGTCTTTGAGTGGCTGCGCGAGGGAGCCCCCGAGCGACGCCGCCCGGTGGAGGCGCAGGTGATGGACCTCGCCGACGACATCGCGTACTCCGTCCACGACGTCGAGGACGGGGTCGTCGGGGGATGGTTCAGCCTGGTGGCGCAGCGGCTCGACGTCCCGGCGGTGCACGAGGTGGCCCGCGACTGGTACGACCCGCAGGCCGACGACGCGCGACTGGATGCCGCCCTCGGACGCCTGCAGGAGCTGCCGGAGTGGCCGCGGCAGGAGTTCGACGGCGACCGAGCCGGTCACGCGGTGCTCAAGGGCCTCACCAGCGCCCTGATCGGCCGCTTCGCCGTCGCCGCGCAGCAGGCCACGCAGGACCGATGGGGGCCGGGTCCGCTCACCCGGTTCGACGCCGACCTTGAGGTCCCCCAGGGCACGCGCGACGAGATCACGGTGCTCAAGTCCATCGCTGCGCACTACGTCATGCGCTCGACCTACCGCGCGGACCAGCTCCGCGAGCAGCGGGAGGCGCTGACGGCCCTCGTCGCGCACCTGGTGGCGGGGGAGGGGCGTGACCTCGAGACCGAGTTCGCGGCGGACTTCGTCGCTGCTGCCGACGACACTGCACGGCTGCGGGCGGTCATCGACCAGGTGGCCAGCCTCACCGACGTCTCAGCGCGTCTGTGGGTGCAACGTCTGCTCGACTGACGCTTGATCGACTCCCGCTTGATCGGTGCTTCAGCAACCGAAAGGACGACGGCCTGCCGTATCGGTGCCGCAGCAACCGAAAGGACGACGGCCTGCCGTATCGGTGCCGCAGCAACCGAAAGAGCGTTCTTTGGGTTGCTGAAGCACCGATCAGACGGCCCCGGGGGCTCAGCACGCATGGGCACCTGCCCAGCAGTTGACCTGCCACCTAGGATCGGCTTGTGGCGGGACGGATCAAGGACGAGGACATCCAGCTCGTCCGCGAGCGCGCTCGCATCGACGAGGTCGTCGAGCAGTACGTCACGCTGCGCAACGCCGGCGGCGGATCACGCAAGGGGCTGTGCCCGTTCCACGACGAGAAGACCCCGTCGTTCAACGTCCGGCCGGCGCAGGGCTTCTACCACTGCTTCGGCTGCGGCGCCTCCGGTGACGTCTTCACCTTCCTGCGTGAGATCGAGGGTCTCGGCTTCGTGGAGTCGGTCGAGCGGCTCGCGGCCAAGTACGGCATCCAGCTGCAGTACGAGGAGGGCACCCCCACCGGCCCGCGCCGCGATCCCCGTCAGCGCCAGCGGCTTCTGGAGGCGCACCGCATCGCGGGGGAGTTCTACGCCGAGTACCTGAGCTCCTCGCCCGAGGCCCAGGTGGGCCGCCAGTTCGTCACCGACCGCGGTTTCGACCAGGCAGCCGCCCAGATGTTCGGCATGGGGTTCGCGCCGCGCACGGGTGAGGCGCTCGTCTCCCACCTGCGGGGCAAGGGGTTCACCGACGAGGAGATGCTGGTCGGTGGCTTGGCCTCACGAGGACAGCGCGGCCTCTATGACCGGTTCCGCGGGCGGCTGCTGTGGCCCATCCGGGAGATGACCGGCGAGATCATCGGCTTCGGTGCGCGGCGGATGTTCGACGATGACCGGGTGGAGGCCAAGTACCTCAACACCTCCGAGACCCCCATCTACAAGAAGAGTCAGGTGCTCTACGGCATCGACCTCGCGCGGCGCCAGATCTCCGGGTCGAGCCAGGCCGTCGTGGTCGAGGGCTACACCGACGTCATGGCCTGCCACCAGGCCGGCGTCCGCACGGCCGTCGCCACGTGCGGCACCGCCTTCGGGGACGACCACGCCCGCGTGCTGCGCCGTGTCCTGCTGGACCACGGCACCCTGCACGGCGAGGTGATCTTCACCTTCGACGGCGACGAGGCAGGCCAGCGCGCCGCCATGAAGGCCTTCGAGGGTGACCAGGCGTTCGTCGCGCAGACCTACGTCGCCGTGGAGCCGCGCGGTATGGACCCGTGCGACCTGCGGCTGGCCGATGGTGATGCGTCGGTGCGCGAGCTCGTCGCGTCGCGGGTGCCGCTGTACCGCTTCGTCCTCGACAACATCCTGGGCCGCTATGACCTGGACCGTGCCGACCAGCGCATCGACGCCGTCCGGGAGTCGGTGGGGCTCACCTCCTCCATCCGCGACAAGAGCAAGGTGGAGGAGTTCCTGCGCGAGATCGCCACACAGGTGGGCGTCGACGTCGACCAGGTCCGCACCGAGCAGCGTCGACACAAGGCGACGCCGGCCAAGCCGCAGGGCCGTCCGGCTGCTGAGGTGCCTGAGGAGAGTGGCCCGTCGGCCCCGTTCGCGAGCTTCGGGGCGCCGCAGTTCGCTGACGAGCGGGAGGCACTCAAGGCCATCGCGCAGTACCCGCACCTCGCGGCGCCGCACCTGACGGACGTCCACGAGAACGACTTCACCCATCCCGTCGCCCAGGAGCTGTGGCGACGGCTGAGCGAGCATGAGTTCCCGACGCAGGCCGATGCGGGATGGTTGCCCCGTATCTCCGACGCCATGCCGTCGGAAGACCTGCGGCGCGTGCTCGCGGTGGCTGCGGTCGAGCCGCTGCGCTCCAGCGAGGCGGCGACCGGTGCCGTGGTGGCCTCGGTGATCGCCCGGCTGCAGCTGCTGACCCTCGAGCGCAGCATCACCGAGATCAAGTCCAAGCTGCAGCGGACCAATCCGGTCGATGAGGCCGAGTCCTACAACCGGATGTTCGGCGAGCTGATCGCGCTGGAGCAGCAGAAGCGTGAGATGCGGGACCGCTCGCTGGGCGACTGAATCCACAGGGCGGGCCGTCACGGGGCCTGTGTCCACAGGGGGTTGCGACGCTCGCCCGCCGGTGACGATGTGGCGGCACGCTCGTGGTGTGCCCCACCTGCTCGCGGACCTCTTGCGCGAACCCGTCTTGTCCGCCGACCAAGAGCTCGCCCTCTCGCGGGCAGCCCGGCTCGGTGACGACGCAGCCCGTCAGGAGCTGGTGCGTGCGAGTCTGCGCCTCGTGGCGATGCGGGTGCGGGCCATGGGGTTCGGTCCCGGGGAGATCGACGATGCGCTGCAGGAGGGTGTCGTGGCGCTCATGGCGGCCGTCGACCGGTTCGACCCCGACCGTGGGGTCCGGCTGGCGACGTTCGCGTGGCCGCGGATCGGCGGGGCCCTGGCGCGGTGGAGGACGGCCGACGACCGGACCTTCTCGACCGACCCGTTGGCCTTGCCGGAGGTGCCCGAAGTGGGCGAGGAGCCGTCGCTCGCTCCTGCGGTGGTTCCCCTCGTCGAGGCGCTGCCGCGTGAGGAGGCGGTCGTCCTGAAGGCCCGTCTCGGGCCCCTCGGCGGCACGGGTTCGCGCTCGTGGGAAGACGTCGGGCGAGACCTCGGAATCAGTGCTTCGACCGCCCGCCGACGAGGCGACCGGGCGATGTCACGGATCCGACGCAGGCTTGGTAGAGTTTCCGATCGTGCTCCCCGAGCGGGAGCCGATCCCCCGTAGCTCAACGGCAGAGCATTCGACTGTTAATCGAAGGGTTACTGGTTCGAATCCAGTCGGGGGAGCACACTGCAAGCCTCTGACCAGCGGAAACGCTGGATCAGGGGCTTTCTTGGCTCGAACACAGTGGGGGTATGCCCACACTTTGGCCCACACTTTGCCACTCCTGAGGACTGCTGGCGAGTCCTCGCAGCTCCCCAATCGGGGGTTCAAGGCCGAGTCGGCACGTCGCCCTGCCCGTGCCTGGGGAGGGTCGAAAAGCTCAGGTCGACGCATCCCGAGCGAACTGGACAGGCGGGTCCGCGGGTGGTCCTGGCCCCACAGGCCCCCCAAAGCGACTATGCAAAGTAGCCCTTCTGGGCCATACCATGTGACCCCAGGGGGTGGACGCATGGACCGACCAGAATCGACCGTCGGTACCTCCCCACGCCCGCGAGCGGAGCCTTGCTGCGACGCGCACGATCGACGACCGGCAAGTGGCGCATGTTCCTCACTGAGCAAGGTCGCGACCGCTCCGCATACCAAGAAGGCGACCAGGCCCACATGAACCAGATGCACGGCGGTCAAACAGGACCCCGCGAGGAGACATCATGACGCATCAGCTGAGATCCGCTGCGACAGTCACAGCAGCTGTCGTCGCGATGACACTCGGGCTGTCCGGATGCAACGGCGACGACGAACCCAAGCCCATCCCGACCCAGACCGAGTCGCCGAGTCCCGGAGCCAGTGTCTCGCCGCCACCGGATGATACGCCGGAACTCGACGACGAACAGCAGGCCGCATTCGATGCAGCCGTACAGCGTTACGCCGAGTACCAGGAGTTCACCAACCGGGTCTGGGAGGAGCCGAGCAGGGATCCCGACGTCGCGCTCGAGCTCGCTGAGTACACCGTGACACCCGAGACCAAGGCATGGTCCGACTCCAACGAGGGCTTGATCGAGAACGACCAGCACTACAGCGGCTCACGTGATGTCGAGTGGACTGCTCCTGTCGAAGTGAGCGAGAGCCGCATCCACTTTCAGCAGTGCGAGTCACCGGGTGACTACAAGCTGCACGAGGGCGATGAGTTCTCCGAGGCCACCGACAACATCGTCTCCGACGTCTACATGGTCAAGCAGGACGGCACCTGGCTAGTAGAGGACCAAGAGTTCGAGGAGGAGTGCTGATGCGTACCAAGCATGCAGTCCCGGTTGCCACCCTCGGCGTGCTGGCGGCACTCGTCCTGCCATCCGTCGCGGCCGCTGATTCGGACACCAAAGCGCGTGGGTGGAAGGGTGACACAGGCTCGAACCGGTCGATCACCGCTGAGGTGATCAGCCGATCCTCGACTCCCAGCATTCGGCAGCATCCCGCCAAGCCGCGGTCCAATGGGAGCGGTGGATTCGCGCAGAACATTGCGGGCGCGCTGCAGAGACTCCAGCCGCCGGCGTTCTCCTCCCTGTCAGACCTGTGCCGATCCACGGTCAATGATTCGTCAGGGACTGTCTCAGTGCCGTGCCGAGCTGTGGGCTCCAGCGACCCTGACGATCCGGCCGCTCCGGGCAGTGGGGGAGGAGCAACGCAGCCCGTCGACGCACCCCGGTTAGCAGAGCGAGCGGCGAGTCAGATCGACCTCCCAACCCCAACCCTCAACACCTCGCCGGCGGATCCGGTAAAGACCTTGGTCGGGTTGGAGACCTGGCTGTGGGTGCCGCAAGGGCAATGGCAGACACTCACTGCATCCGCCGAGGCCGGCGGCGCCGAGGTCACAGTGACGGCTGAACCGATCCAGTCCCGGTGGGACATGGGCGAAGAAGCCGTGAACTGCGCTGGACCTGGCCGTGAGTGGCGCAAAGGGCTGGGCACGAACGCCACTACACCCTGCTCCTACACATACGAGAAGACGTCGGTGAAGCAGCCAGGCAAGAAGCACGACATCAGTGCTGCGCTTCGCTACCGAGTCACGTGGGAGTGTGAGGGCGACTGCAACCAAGACGGCGGTGATCTCGGCACGCTCGATACCGTGACATCGACGAGCCAACTCGAGGTCTCCGAGCGGCAGTCAGTTGTGGTCTCGCGATGACGGCGGTCGACGAGAAACACTCCAACAGGCGCAATGGAGACGTTCGCAAGCCCGGGTTGCTCGAGCAACTGCGAGCCCGTACCGGCAGCCGTCAGCTCCCGACCCGCGGACGCTCCTACAGTCAACTGGCTGCCGGTGTGGTCGTGCTGCTGGTCTCCGCTCTCATCGGTGCCTACGTGTTCACGCAGTCCGGGGCCACGACATCGGTGCTCGCCGCGGGATCGCCGGTGGCCAAGGGCGAGGTGATCGAGCGTGGCGATCTGGTCTCCAAGCAGGTCGCCGGCGTCGATGGGTCCATCGCTGTGCAGGACGTCGACCGCGTGATCGGCTCGACCGCGGCTGTGGACATGACGGCCGGTCAGGTGATCGTGGAGGACGCCATCACCTCAGATCCGATTCCGGGGCCGGGGGAGTCGGTGGTTGGGCTTTCGCTGACCGCGGCGCAGATGCCGGCGGACCTGGCGCCAGGTGATCTGGTGCAGGTGGTCTCTGTGCCGGCGGCCGATGAGGCCACTGCTGGTGTTTCGGAGGCGACGGTGCTGGCGGCTCGGGCGCAAGTGCTCAGTGTCACCGGCGGGGGAGAAGGGAACGAATCCCGCAGCGTGGTGACGGTCGTGGTCCCGCAGGGTGAGTCGAACCAGCTCGCCGCCTCCTCGGCCGCGGGTCGCGCCGCGGTGGTCCAGATCCCTGCCAGAGAGAACACCGCGGCGACGGAGCAGCCGCAGGCCGACGACGGCGAAGAGGGCGAGGGTGATCAGTGATGCTGGTCGCCGTCTGCTCGAGCAAGGGCTCGCCCGGAGTCACGACGTCGGCGCTGGCGCTGGCCACCGCGTGGGAGCAGCCCGCCGTGGTGGTCGAGGCCGATGAGTCCGGCGCCACGCTCCCGTTTCGCCTGCGGACCACCCAGGGGCAGACGCTGCTGCCATCACGCACGATCGCGAGCCTGGCGGCTGTCGCCGACCGGGACCCGTCGCTGGTGCGACGCACCGCACAGGCTGTGACCGAGCAGCTCAGTGTCGTGCCCGGGATCGCAGCGTACGAGAGCGGCGGTGGAATGCGTGAGCTCTGGGGTGATCTCGTCGACGTCTTGAGGGTCTCCGATGTCGACGTGATCGCCGACGTCGGCAGAGTCAACACCGCCTCGAGGTCGATGGCCATCCTCGAGGCGGCAGACGTCGTTGTGGTGGTCACCCAGGCCGACCCGCACGAGGTGCTGCATCTGCAGCAGCGCGTCTCGCACCTGAAGTACGTGCTCGGGGCACAGAAGGCTAGCCAGATTGTTCCGCTGGTCGTGAGCAAGCGGAAGTACGCGCGCACGGCCGTGAGCGAGGTCGACGAAGTTCTCCAGGTCGAGAGCCTAGAAGTCGCACCGACGGCCTTCCTTGCCTGGGATCCGACGGTCGTCGACCGGCTCTACGCCGGCGCCGGGGACGCCCACTGGACGCAGCGCACCGAGCTCCTGCGATCGGCACGTGCCAGTGTGCGGAGCATCCGTGAGATCGCGGCAGAGGTGGCAGCATGAGTCGCCGCCTGGATCCTCGTCTGCTCTCGCGTCTGCAGCAAGAGGCTGCCGACGCACTTGCCGCCGAGCAGCGCCGCCGGCAGGCGGACGGCAAGTCGCGTCTCGCGGGCGAGGCTGAACGGCAGGCTGGTCGGCGCCACATCAACGATCGAGTCAACGCCCACCGTCGCGCGCTTGTGGAGAGCGGCCGGGACCCGATGCCGCTGGAGCTGGCCGAGGAGTACGGGTCCGCGCTCGAGGCCCGGGTGTTCGGCGCGGGAAGCCTGCAGGAGCTGCTCGACGATGAGTCCTTGGAGGACATCCACCTCAATGGCCACGACAACGTCTTGTTGATTGATGCTGATGGTCGCAAGTGGCGCGGGGAGCCGATCGCGGACAGTGATGAGGATCTGATCGCGCAGATCCAGAACCTCGCCGCCTACGCCGGCCTGAACGCGCGGCCGTGGGACTCGGCGAACCGGCAGCTGGACCTGCGTCTCCCGGATGGGTCGCGTCTGTCGGCTGTGCAGGGCAACTCGACCAGGCCGTCTGTCTCGGTGCGCCGTCACCGTCACAAGAAGGTGACGATGGCCGACCTGGTCGGTAACCAAACCCTGACCCCTGAGGTCGCTGAGTTCTTGACCGCGGCCGTACGAGCGAAGTTGAACATCGTGCTCACCGGCGGCACGGGGGCAGGCAAGACCACCATGTTGCGGGCGCTGGCTGGTGTGTTCGATCCGATGGAGCGCGTGATCACCATCGAGCCGGCACTGGAGCTTGGCCTTGATGAGAACGTCGATGCGCACCACGACGTGGTGGCCATGGAAGCCACCCCGGCCAACGCCGAGGGCCACGGCGAGGTCTCGGTCGATGAGCTGCTGCGCTGGACCCTTCGCATGAACCCCGATCGGATCATTGTCGGTGAGGTTCGTGGGCGCGAGATGGTGACCATGCTCAACGCCATGAGCCAAGGCAACGAAGGTTCGATCTCGACCATGCACGCGGACACACCGCGGCAGCTGTTCAGCAGGATCGTGACCTACTGCCTGCAAAGCCGAGAGCAGCTGCAGGAGGTCGCGGCCAAGCATATGGCCTCCGACGCGCTGGACTTGATCGTTCAGGTCCGCAAGAACCCGGACGACCGGGACGCGGACCGTCCGCGGCGTCAGGTAGCGGAGATCCTGGAGGTCGAGGGCTACGACGGCGACGTGCTGTCGAACACCATCTTTCAGGCTCGACATGGCCAGGACGCTCAGCGCACCGACTCCGGCATCACCTCGCGCAACCTGGAGCGGCTGCTCCGAGCCGGATGGGATGCCCCCAGGGACGGGGGCCCACGATGACCATGCTGACCGGTGCCCTCATCGGCGCGATGATCGCCGCAGGCCTGATGCTGATCGTGACCGGGTGGCGAGGCCAGCGTCTGATCCGGCCCGCCGGGCGCCGCGGCACCCGGCGCCCCAGGTTCACCACCGCGGATCGCAACCTGCTCGCTGCCGCGATCGTAGTCGGGCTGCTGATCGGGCTGCTAACTCGGTGGCCGGTCCTGGCGATCGGCGCCGCGGTGGCGGTGTGGGCGGTGCCCAAGGTCATCACCCAGCGCGGTGGCCAAGAAGAGCTCGACCGGCTCGAGGCGCTCGCGGGGTGGATGGAGTCACTGCGCGACACGATCTCCGGCTCGGCGGGCCTGGAGCAGGCGATCCCAGCCAGCGTGAACGCAGCCGCACCGGCGATCCGCGAACCGCTGGAGCTGCTGCGTGGTCGGATGGCCAGCCGGGTCCCGCTGCCCGAGGCGCTGGTGATGTTCGCCGACGACCTGGACGATCCCAGCGCCGACAACGCCATCGCAGCGCTGTTGATGAACTCCAAGCTCAAGGGACGCGGACTGATTGACACGCTGACGCGGCTGTCGGCGCTGGCTCGTGAGGACCTGGCACAGCGTCAGGTGATCGAGAACGGGCGCCGACGGATGCAGCGCACCTCGTGGTGGATGCTCGCCGCGGTCGGCATCATCGCCAGCCTGGTGCTCCTGCTCTCTCGAGGGGAGTTCGCGGCTCCGTACGCCACCGTGCAGGGACAGGCGTTCCTGCTGCTGGTGGTCGCCGTCTTCGCCGGCGGGTTCTACCGGCTGCGCAGGCTGGCGGTCTACGAGAAGCCGGCACGGATCATCTCCCAGGCATCTCTGGAGGCTGTGCGATGAACGCGATGGTCCTATCCGGCGCCGGCGTGGGTCTCGGTCTGCTGCTGATCCTTCGCGGGTGGGCCCCACCGAGGCCTGACATCGCGGTGGCGATCGGTCAGTGGCAGGTCGCCCGACGACGTGCCGCCGACCGCGACACCCACGGGGCGCAGGAGAAGTCTCGCGCCCACGGGGTGGGTCAGTGGCTCGCTGACACGTTCGCAAGGCGGGGCGTGGAGCTGCCCAGGCTGCAGGCCGACCTGGCACTGCTGAGCCGCCCCTGGGAGTCGTTCCTGTCCTCCCTCGTGCTCTACGCCGCCGGCGGGTTCCTGCTCCCGGCCATCGCAGGCGCCGCGGCCGCAGCACTGGGCCTGTCCCTGGGGGTGCTGATCCCTGCCGTAGCCGGACTCTTCTTCGCCGCGATTCTCGTAGCCAACGAGGTCAACCAGGTGCGCACCGAAGCCGATCAACGCCGCAAGGACGTACGCCGCGCCCTGGGCAGCTACCTCGACCTGGTCTCCATGGCCTTGGCCGGCGGCCGCGGGTTCGGCGATGCGCTGCCGCAGGCCGCAGCGATCGGCAGCGGCTGGGCATTCAACCTGTTCGGAGAGACTGTCAACACCGCCCGACTGGGCGGCACCACCGTCTGGCGGGCGATGGGCGACCTCGGGGAGCGGTGCCGCGTCCCTGAGCTGGTCGGGCTGGCCTCCTCGCTGGAGCTGGTGGGCCGTGATGGAGCCAAGATCCGCGACACCCTCGAGGCCCAGGCCGACACCCTGCGCAGACGCCAGCTCGCCGAAACACACAGCGAGGCCGAGAAGAAGAACGAATCCATGACGTACGCGCTGTACTTCTTCGTCGTCGGATTCGTGATGTTGATCTTTTACCCCGCATTCCAACTCGTCCTGACCACCTGAACTGCACCACTCGAAGGAGGACACCATGTCCGAGCTGCAGATGATCGTCGCCTACGTGCGGGCCCACATCGACCAGACCACCACGCGTCGCGGCGAAGGTGGTGCGACGGGCTTGGAGTACCTGCTGCTCGCCGGCATCATCCTCGTCGGGGTGATCGCGGCCGCATACGTCGTACGCACTCGACTGAGCGGCGCAGCCGACAGCATCCCCGCCGGCTGACAGGGAACCTTGGACGATGGCCAAGCGGCGAGACGAGCGGGGAGTGACGGCGATGGAGATGATCATCGTCACTCCCGTCCTGCTCATCGCGTTCGTCTACATCGTCCAGTGGGGCCTGCTGATGCACGCGCAGAACGGCGCCAAGGCTGCCGCCGAGGAAGGGGCTGCTGTGGCCCGGTCACTGGAGGGCACCGCAGGCCAGGGGCAGGCCACCGCCCAGCGGTACATGAACGAGCTCGGCTCCAGCCTGTTCACCTCCACCTCGGTGACCGCTGATCGGAGCGGCACCACCGCGAGCGTGAACGTCGACGCCGAGGTGGTGCAGATCTTCCCGGGCCTAGTGCCCAGCACAGTGCGCGCCAGCTCCAGCGGACCGGTGGAGCGCTTCGTCGAGGAAGAGGCGCCATGATGCGTCGACGAAGCGACGAGCGGGGCGCGATCGCGATGGAGTTCCTCATCATGGCGCCGCTGCTGCTGGCTATGATCTTCCTGGTCGTCGGGATGGGGCGAGTCGCCCAGGCCGGGGGCGGCGTCAACGCCGCAGCCTACGAGGCCGCCAGGGCGGCATCGCTGGAACGCAACCACGGAGCGGCCACAGCCGCAGGGCAAGCCGCAGCGACCCGGAGCCTGTCGCAGCGTGGCATGTCCTGCGTCGGACTGAACGTCAGAGTCGATACCGGCGACTACCGCGCCGGGGGCCAGGTGCGTGCGAGGGTGTCGTGCCAGGCCAACCTGTCGGACTTGGTGCTGGTCGGGTTCCCGGGATCGAAGACGTACACCCACACGGCCGTGGTGCCGATCGAGCAGTACAGGTCGGAGTGATTGTCATGCGCAGGAGAGCAGAGAAGGGGGCGGCAGCCTTCTGGGTCATCGGCCTAGCACTGGTGACGCTGACGACCGCTGGCCTGGTGATCGACGGGGGGCAGGCGATGACCGCCAAGCGTGAGGCCGCCAGGACGGCCGAGCAGGCCGCTCGGGTGGGGGCGGATCAGTTGGACACCGACAGCCTGCGCGTCGGCGGCAGCCAGCTGTCGGCCGAGCGAGCCGGCGCCGCGGCCCGCTCGTATGTCTCCTCGGCCGGCCTGCGGGGGTCAGTGCGCGTCAACGGTGAAGAGGTGACCGTGACTGTGACCAAGGTGCAACCGGCGACGCTGATGAAGGCGTTCGGGCGCGGCTCATTCACGATGACCTCCACCGCGACTGCGAGGTCGCTTGATGGCCCTGAAGAGAACTAGGAGCAGAAGTGCGTTGGATTCGAGCACTCGGTGCCACGGTGGCACTGCTGGCGATGATCGTCGGCGTGCCGGCGCTGCTGGTGGGCTTCGTCGGGAACCCATGGCCGACCGGTGGGATCGACCCGATGGCGCCTCTGACCGACGAGGCGGTCATCGGGCTCATCGCCGCGTTGACGTGGTTCTTCTGGGCCCAGGTGATGGTCTGCATCGTCGCCGAGGTCGTCTCGGTCGTCCGCGACGTCGACATCGAGGTCCCCGGCTCCTTCGGCATCCAGCGGCAGATGGCGCGATCGCTGATCGGGGCCGTCGTGGTCGCTGTGGTCGGTCTGACAGCGGCCGGCGCCACCACGGTCGATGCCAGCGCACAGAACGATTCCGTCTCCCAGGAAGCTCAGAGCTCGACGAGCGTTGATGTCGAGGAGGCCGAGAGCGACGACGACCCAGTCACCGAGACAGAGGCGGAGGACGGGCCTACGGTGACGTTGCAGCAAGGTGAGAGCCTGATGGGGCTGGCCGAGACCCATCTGGGTGATGCTGACCGGTGGGAAGAGATCGGCGATCTCAACGAAGGCGCCGAGATGGTCGACGGCCGGACCTTCCGCGCTGCGGACCGTCTGCGTGCAGGGTGGGTCCTGAAGCTTCCTGCCGACGCAACCTCGGTGGAGACCCCCGCTGAACAGACCGTCACAGAGCCGCAGCCCAGGGTCGTCACGGTGACCGAGGACGACCACCGCGGGCTGTGGGGGATCGCCGAAGAAGAGTACGACGATGGGCCGGAGTATCAGCAGATCTGGGAGGCCAACAAGGGCAAGACCATGCCCAGCGGGCGCGTCTTCGACAATCCCGATCTCATCCACCCGGGCGACAGACTTGACATCCCGCCCGCCACGGTAGATGAGCCACGCGCCGCGCCGGAGGCGGAGCAGCAGCCCACCCCTGAAGACGACACCGAAGGCGGTCCCGTACCCCAGGTCGACGCCCTCGACCAAGGGGCTGACGACCCGATCCCCGAGGCCTCAGAGATCACTATCGCGACCATCGCCGACAGCGAAGACGATGCGCTCCCTGGATGGGTCCTACCTGGTCTTACCGGCGCTGGCGGCATGCTCGCAGGCGCCGCGCTGATGGTTCTGAAGAACCGCCGCAACACGCACCACCGCAGCCGCAACCCCGGCTTCGTCATGAGCAGCGCAACGACCACCATCGAGACCGAACCGTCCCTCTTCGCTGCCGGCCGACCGGCCGACGTCACCACCGCCTACCTCGACGAGGCGCTGCGACGCCTCGCCGGAGCGATCGCCGAGACCGGCGCCCACGTTCCCGCGATCACGGCCGTCAGAATCACCGACAACGAACTGATTCTCCACCTGCGGGCTCGCGCCACCCCTCCGGCCGGCACCGGATGGGAAAGCGGGAGAAGCCGGCGGATCTGGTCGATCGATCGCGCCGCCTCTTCAGACGACCACGGCCCAGAAACCGACGACACTCTCACGCCCTGGCTGTCACTCGTCACCATCGGCCGCGACAGCGGCGGCGGAACGTGGCTGCTGAACCTCGAAGGTGTGGTGGCGACACTCAGCGGAGACCACGACACGATCGAGGCCTTCGTGCGCTCCGTCAGCACCGAGCTCGCCTGCAACCCATGGACACGCCTCGCCTCGGTCGACCTCGTCGGCGTACCGGACAGTGCCACCCGTATCGCGCCGGCCCGGGTGCAGGTCCATGCCGCCCCCGCCACACCTGCGACCGGGTCTGCCAACGAGCTCCAGGCGACGCTGGACCGCCTGAACCACTACGACGTCGACCTGGCGACCGCGCGGACACGTGGAGACGACCCCGACGTCTGGCCCACGCGGGTCCTCATCACCGACGGCTCAGCTGTCGCATCCCCTGAGGTCACCAAGCTCTGCCGCCTCATCGGATCACACACCACCCGCGCCGCTGCCTCTGTCTTGGTCGCAGGCGGCGACCCGATCAGTGGCGGCCTAGAGATCCACCTCGAGAGCGACGGACACCTCACATGCGACGAGCTCGGCCTGACCCTGAAGGCCTGCGGACTGAGCGTCGACGAAGCCGAAGGCGTCACCTCCCTGCTCGCCGGCGTCGACGACGAAACACAGACCCCGCCGGGGAACCTGAACGGTGCCGAGCCGTGGAAAAACTTCGCGACCTCCACGGGGTCTCTTCGCTCTGAGCACCGCCTGGAGCGACGCCACGAGGGCACCAACGTCCCTGACGTCGCCTCGGTGCTCAACGGTTCCGACGCTGACTACCTCGACGTCGCAGCGACCACCGAAGCCGATCTGTCGAACCTCGCCCCAGACGTGTCCTCCACGGTTCGCGACGAGGTGACTGCCGCCGACCCGGCCCTCGACGCCGATGTCGACGCGTGGTTCTCCGGCGATGACCCTCGGCCACGGCTCCGGCTCCTCGGGCCCGTGGAGGCGCGCACCAGCGGACAAGCTCTAGCCAAACGCAAGCCGTTCTACACCGAGATGCTCACCTACCTGGCAGGACGTGAGAACGGCGCCACCGCCGACGAGATGGCCGATGCGTTCGGGATCAGCACGAGCCGTCTGCGCACCGATATCAACACGCTGCGCGACTGGCTCGGCCGCGACCCCCAGACCAACGAGAGCCCATATCTGCCCAACGCGTTGGAGGGCCCTTCAGGGCGTCGACGCGGCGTCGGTGTCTACGAGGTCCTCGACGTCCTGGTCGACTTCGACCTGTTCCGCCGCCTCCGTCTCCGAGGGGAGGCACGAGGCGATGACGGCATCGCCGACCTCCGCACCGCTCTCAGGCTGGTGAATGGCCGACCATTCAGCCAACTGCGCACCGGCGGGTGGGGGTGGATGCTCAAGCGCGGAGACCGCCTCGATCACATCGCCGACTGTGCGGTCGCCGACGTCAGCCACATCGTGGTCAGCCACGACCTCGCCACCGGTGACCTGAAGTCCGCCCACACTGCAGCCCAGGCGGCGCTCAGAGCTCTCCCGGAAGCGGAGGCCGCCCGGCTGGATCTGGCCGCGGTGCTCAGCGCGGAAGGTCATCGCGAGCAGGCGGAGAGGATCGTGCTCGACGACGTCTGCAACCGGTCCGACGATGGCGAGGCCCCCGTGGAGCTCTCAGAACGCAGCGAGGCCGTGATCCGGGCACGCGGCTGGCTGACCCGCTGACTGCAGGGTCGGACGCCGCCCCGACTGGCAACGAAGACGGCAACGGGCCGCGTGATCTGACACGGTTCGGATCATCTGGACGACCCCCGCGCTCCCTCCGCAACACGCGCGGTCACAGTTTCGGGGGAACGTCGTCTGACCTGCGCAAACGTGCGCGGGAACGGCTGAACAGGAGCGGGGGAACGCCGTCGGGGGAACGGATCAGGTGAGGGTCGCTGACGACCTTCCTGTCACGCAATCGCTGACAGGAAGGCTCCACGATGACGCTCACCGCCGCATCCGCCACCGACCACCACACGCAGCCAACCGCGGCCGACCGCAGCTCGGCTCCTTGCCCAGCCTGGGTCACCAAGCACCACAGGGCATCCAAGCCGCGACACCACACGCCGCAGCCCGGGATCGACGGCAAAGAGCTCCTGGCCGTCGCAAGGCGGTCGGCACAGCGCTGGGCATCACGCCGCCAAGCCTTCGCACCGCACCTCGACGTCGACGACGTCGCATCGGAAGCCATCGCCGGCCTGATCGCAGCCTGGCGCTCCCACCGCGCCGTCGACAGTCCTCGCGCCTACCTCGACCGCATCGCCGCCAACGAACCGCTGCGCGGATCGCCCACAGCTGACAGCGCCGCGCGCGTCGTCTACCGCGACCGCATCGCGGCCTTCGAGCAGGAGCATCACCGGCATCCGACGCGGCTGGAGCGCAGTGACATCGCCGACGACATCCGCGCCGGCTGGCACGATCCCCGCCACCGCCCGTCAGTCGGGTTCGAGCGACAGCTCGGTGAAGTGCCGCTGGACTCGCACGACTGGGCAGACACCACCGCGGCGGTCGAGACGGTCTCCCCGCTGATCGAGGGCGCCCTCGATCAGCTGGAGGATTCCGACGGGTCCTGCCAGGGCAAGTTCACCGCCCGACGGGAGGCCTGGGACACCCTCGCCACTGCCACCGGCGCACCGCCGGCACGACCGAGGTCGATGCGGGTGCACCACGCGACTGCGGCCCGCAAGCAGATCAAGGCCGCCGGCGGTGCTGCCCGGGTCGCGGCCGACTGGGACGCCGGGCGTGATGATGCCACGACGGAGGCGCTGTTCGCGCCCTTCGGTGGCTCGGAGCTGGACGGCACCGGCCGCGAACGTGTGGTCGAGCTGTTGACCCGTCACCAGGCCTACGCCGAGGAGTTGTGGGCCGCGGCCGTCCGCACCAGCGAGAACCGCCGAACTGCCCCTGCAGTGGCCTAGCCTGCAGCCACGAGACCTCGCACGGCTACCGACTCTCCCAGCGCTGCCCGGGCCCTTGACATGCGCCGCGAGACTGCGGCCTGCTGAACCCCCAATGAGCGCGCCACATCGGTCTGCAACTCCTCGTCGAACGCGACCCGCTCCACCACCTCACGCTGAGGCTCAGGAAGCTCACTGACCGCCTGACGGAGCACCCTGACCCGTTCACGAGCCTCGACGACGTCTTCGGTGGTGACCGGCTCGGGAACGTCGAGCCCTTCGTCGGCGAAGGCTGTCGCAGTCTCGCGCCGAACCGAGTGCCGCCGGTAGTGGCTGATCACGATGTTCGTGCAGATCCGAGACAGCCAGCCGATGTCGCTGCCCGGGCCGGAGTCGCCATGCCGTGAGATGTGACGCCAGGCGCGGAAGAAGGTCTCCGCGGTGACATCCTCGGCCAGGTGTTGGTCGCCGTAGGTCATCCGTCGCGCCCGTGAGCTGACCTGCCCGTGGTGACTCGCGTACAGATCGGCGAAGACGTCCTCAGGCGAAGGGGTCATCGTCATCTTCCTCCTCCGCATCGGACGGGTCAGGGCCCGCAGGAACCGGAACTCGTGCTCTTCCGGCGCCGGGTGCGTACGCCGCCATCGGGCCAGTCCGTGCCGATGCCGTGACCTGACGGTTCGACAGTTCGGTTCTGGTCGCCGTGTCTGGGGTTTGGTCGTCGAACGGATCGTCGTCGGACTCGAGATCTTCCAGCGAGAGGTCGAGAGTGCCCAGGTCGACCACCACCGGCTCATCAGACTCGATGGCCGCTGAGTCCTCAGGACCAGTCAGCAGCATCCCGTCGTGGACCTCCGGGGTCGGCTCGACCGCACCGGATAGATCCAGCTTGTCCTCAGTCTTGAGCGGCTCGCGCCGCGCCGCGAGCTCGCGAGCGAACACAGCCTGGTCGCCCTCGAACCAGAACTGCACCGACTCCGAGCGCTTGCCGTTGCCCTCGTACAGGCCCCGGCCCGGAGGAAGCACCTCCGGCATCGGTGGCACCTCCTCAGGCATCTTCAACGAAGACATCAGCTGCCCGGACGACGCACGGCCCAAGATGGCCCGACTCATGTTGTCCTTTAGGTCGTTCCCGCCGGGGATCTTGTCCAGCGTCTTGGCCTTCAGCGACTGTGTCGCCAGCACCAGAGTGAACCCCGTCGAGCGAGCCTCACGGACGATCTTTCCGATGTAGGTGCCGATGTAGGCCTTGGCGGCGTTGCTCGCGTGCACGCGCGCGATCTCTGCCTGGACCTGAGGATCGTCGCTCGCCGCCGGTGGCGGGTCAGGGAGCATCAGCGAGGTGAACTCGTCCAACAACACCAGCACGTGCGGATAGCGGACATCGTCAGGCAGGTCTCGGTAGTTGCCACACGCGTGCGCCTTGTTGATGGACTTACGTTCCATCACCAGCGAGTAGACGTCGTCCAAGACCGCCTTGGCCTGCCACAGATCGACCGCGACCGCCCGGCACCAAGGCTCGGCGAACGCGAAGTCCGTCGCCCCCTTGACCGGCTCGACGATGTACCCGATCCAGTCTCGGCGCAGCGCGCCATACGTCAGTGCCTTCAGCGATTCGCTCTTTCCCGAACCCGGCATCCCGAAGACAAACAGCATCGGGTCGGTCTTGTTGTCGTAGGCGACCGGTTCTCCGGCGACACCGACCCCCAGGGGGATCCGGTGGTCTCCGGTCTCGGCGGCATCGAAGTCGAACGGCGCCAGCTCGGGCATCGGGTTGGTCTCGCTGACCATGACGTTGATCCGGTCGGACCGGCCGCTACTGTGCCGCCTCACCTCGACGTAGGCGTTCCCTGTGCTCGTTTCGAGCTTCCGGGTGGCGGCCTTGACTTCACTGAACGCCAGACCCGAGGGCAGCGAGAAGTCGAACACTCGGACCTTGTCGTTCTTCGGTAGCGTCGAGACCTCCAACAGTGACGGGGTCAGCCCGCCCACGCCGGTGACCCTGGCATCTAGCCACGCCTGCTCCCAGTCCAGCGACTCGACCTGCACGACGTCGCGCTCAGGGTCCGCGAACGTCACGCCAGTGGGGTCCGCGCCGGCGATGATCACGGCCCCGTCGTCGCACTCGCCCACCCGCAGCCACGTCGCCCCGAGCCCTTCCTTGAGCTTGCCGGCGGCACCGCGGACGTTCGCCAGTGTCACCCCGCCGTACAGACGGACCTTCATCTCCCAGATGTGTCCACGCGACTCCGGAACCGTCAGGGGCCGGGCGGCGTACAGCTCTGGCCGAGCGAGACGGGCGGTCTTGAAGGCGTCGGCGACGTATCCGGCGAGTACCCACCGTTGTGCCGCATGCACCGCCCCATCGCCGCGACTGGGGCTCATCCGGTCCGGATCAGCTGGGACCGGACGGTCCGCCCAGCACACCGTGAATGCCTGAGCATGTCGTTCCCCAGGGCGAGCCGTGCCGCGCCCCGAGGCGGGGAACCCGGTGACCGCCACGAAGGGCGCGGCCTTCAGGGTGGTCTTCAGCTTGGGCCCATGGTCGAAGTAGTCCTCCGGGTCGAAGCCTTGCTTGACCACGAACGGTTGCCGGTGCACCACGACCCCGTCAGGCAGTGCCTCCGAAGCGGCCACGGAGTGATCGGGACGTGGCGGGTTAACGCCCTGCTTGAGCACCTGCTCCCAGCGCAGGTTCCAGGTGTCTTCGTTCGCAACGTCGCGCATCGTCTGCACGGTCGTGACACCGCCGGAATCGAGGTCGGTCTCGCCGGAAGTGAGGTCGCCAACGAAGAAAAGCCCACCCCGGTCGTCGACGAGCACCTCCGTGTTGAGCTGGGCGGCGATCAGCGGCCGCATGGTCGTACGGACGTACTTCAGCGTCGGGCCGTCGGGGAAGAGCAGCCGCATCGCCCACGCCTGCCGACCCGTCTCCGAAGCCGCCAAGGCCGTGGCTGTCTCGACCATTGGGCGTGCAGCGCCGAGCTCGTCGGCGACCTGAGCCAGGACGCAGTCGGTCAGGACGGTGACCACGTCCTGATCGGTTTCCGGATCAGTCAGATCGGGAGTCTCATCGCTCGGCCAGGTGACGACACGGAAACGGACCGGATGCCGCGACCCTGGGACCGGGGCACGGCTCGAGTCGGTGTTGGGGCTGGAGAGCACCACCAGGGTCGTTCCGGCGCCGACAGCCGGCGAGAGCTTCGCCGCCATCGGGTAGAAGAGTGAGGCGCCCTTGCTCGATGGGGCATCGAAGGTGAGGATCTCTGTCGCTCCGAGCTGTCGGCGATCGACCAGCAACGGTGGAGGCTCGATCTTCAATGCCTCCCACCGCGGCATCCACTCCCTGCGCGCGGCCAACAGGCTGTACCAGTCCGACAGCGCTGCCGTGCGCCACCACGGCGACACTGCTACGGCCGCACCCAGCGTCAAGCACGCGGCGACCCAGACGCTCGAGTGGCCTCCACGCTCATTCACGAGTGACAACGTCGACACACCCGCGGTCGCGCCTGCGGCCGCCCCCGCTGCCAGCGCCACGAGCCCGTTTCGGCCGATCCCGGGTAGCGAGTCCACCCTGATGCCGGGCGAGAGATCCCCAGCCGACACCGACATCCGCCGCCACCCGGCCAGTGTCGTGCCCAGGACGTACACCGCGGCCGCATCCGCCCAGGTGATCGCTGACTCCAGGTGGCCGGCGGAGAACACCGCCGCCGCGCTGACGAGGCCGACGATGAAGGCAGCCAGGATGTCGCCGATGAGCCGGGCTCCCACAGCCACACCCACGATCCGCGCAGAGACATAGATCGGCAGTTGGTCGGCGCGGCCTCGAGCCTCGCGCCAGGCCTCGGCTACGTCATGGAGAGACCAACCCGGCCCCCACCAGCCGTTGGGCACCAGGAGACGCCACTTCAGCTCCGAAGCGCCCTGGTAGCGGGCCAGCTGCGACCGCTCCCGCTCGGTCGCGGCAGTCGGGTAGCCGGAGGCGTCCTTCTTACCGGTCAGCTCGGGCGCCGGTAGCATCCAGGCGGCCACCAACAGTGCCAACCAGAGCGCCGTGAAGCCGGGAAGAGCGAAGTACGCCAGCACGGGGCAAGCGACAGCACCGACGGTCAGCACCAACGTCGGTGCCACTGCGGTGCGCCGCTTGGTGGCGGCCTTCTGCCTGCTCACGACTACCTCTCCTCGATGCTGACGGTCTCCATCGCTCTATGCCGGGCCGAGCTCACCAGTCCTCACGCAATGCGGCCAGCGCGGACACGATCTGCGGGTCCGCAGGTGTGCTCCCGAACCGACGCCGCAACGATCGAGCGAACCGGTGAGCCGGCACCGCCTTCGCGCCGGGAACACGCAGCGCCCAGAACCGTGAAGCCTTCGACCCCTTGCCCGGCCACACGACCAGCACCCCTTCGCGCACCCGGCTGCGGTTGCCACGTGCAGCGAGGAGGTGCTCGATCGACTCGATGGCGATCTGCACAGTCCGCTTCTCGGCGTGCCGGTCCCGTCGAATCCCTCGGAACGACCTCGAACCGAGCGTCCAGTAGAAGCCGCGTCGCCACACCTTGGAGTCGATGAGGTGGACCGTCCGACCGGTGACCACCACGTGGTCGATGTTGATCCGCACACGCGGATGCGGAGGCTGCAGGTTGTGCAGGACCGCGACGCCGGGATGCTTGCGCGCGAACGCGTCCAGCAGTCGCCCGGTGCGCTGCTCTCCGTCGCGGCCGACCCGGACGACGTCGGCGTTGGCAGCCCAAGAGGTGTCGCCGTTCATGCCGTCTCCGGCGCTCCCGATGATGGTCACGGAGGCCTCGCCCTGGCCGAGCATCAGAAGATCCACAGGTAGATGCAGTAGAGGACCAGCGCGATCACGCACCCGCCGAAGAACAGGCCCCCCTGGCCGTTCAACCAGTCCTTCAGGTCCTCGTCACGGCGCTCGCGGGCTGACTTGGGCGGCTTCTTCTCGTTCATACACAGGAACATGCGCCACCTGGCGGTACGACCACCTCGAACTCAGCAACGATCCGGCCGCCGTCGGCAGGCCCGACGATCGCCGTCAGCAGGCGGTCAGGCGTCGCGGCGGCTGCGGAGCCTGCGCCGCCCCACTGCCGGCGCCGAAAGGCCTGGTCCGCACCCTGCCGGCCCGCGACGACTCCGGCACCGGCAGCTCGCTCCACCCGGCTCCGATGATCAGGTCGGCCCACAACGGCGGCGCCAGCCTCGTGTCGCGTTGCCAGGTCGGGACACCCCACAGCAGGTGCGCGTTATCCAGCACAGCCGACCCGAACGTCGGATCACGCCACCGCTGGCGCACATCGTCGCCACCCCACAGGTCGACCGACTCCCACGGCGCATCAGCTGGGCCCGTCGGCCGATGAACTGACCCGGCCAGGAACGCCTCGGAGACCGTCAACCGCGAAGGGAACCACTCCCGCCACGACACCAGTCCCATCCGCTCGGCCGTCCGCCTCGAGCTCGGCCCAGGATGTTCACGCACCGCTGCGTTCAGCAGCGTCAAGAACTCGTTCCTCGCCGTCGCCTCCGACCGGGTCTCGGCCCGCTCAGCCGTCACGAACAGCACGAACACACCCGCGTCGGCAGGGTCGACCTCGCTGAGCAGCCGCGCCCACGTCCGCGCCTTGACCTCGAACGAACGCCCCGGGGTCGTCGACGTCTCCACCACCACCCGCAGCCCGTCCGAACGCACCGCGGTCATGTCGGCTCGGTTCGGCGTGCCCGACAGATCACGACCCCCGGCAGCCGATCCCAGCAGCATGTCGTGGTGGCTGAACTTCTCGCCCAGGCAGAAGGCGACCTCGTCGACGTACTCGCCCAGGCGCAGCCCGAGCTCGGCGGTCAGGATGTTGTGCCGGTCGTACGTGCCACCCGTGAGGACCGGGGTGCCGCCGGTCATCGCGACCGTCTCCGGCCAGGTCAGCTGCGGCAAGAGGTGGCGTTCGACGATCCGCGACCGCGACGGCCGCATCGCGGCGTGACCGCCGAAGGCGTCCAGATGGTGAAGCACGTTCGTGAACTGTCCGATGTCGGCGACCCCCGCGGCGAACAGCGTCGAGATCAGCGACGACCGCACGTTCGCGGCCGAAGTGAAACCGGTGAACGCTGCCAGCTGTGCCGCGGTCACCGTGCGCCAGGAGTCCAGCACCGAGATCACCCGCAGTCGCTCGTCGAAACCCCGGCGAGACCGGAGAGAGGCGACCGCAGCGTCATGATCCTGATCCAAGCCCGCGGGCATCGTGGCCAGGCCGGCTTCTACCTGCCGCATGGCCGAGAACACGTCGACCCAGGCGGCCGCCCCGCCCGCGGGGAAGAGTCCGTCGTAGTAGGGATCCGACCGCTGGTCCGCGGCGAACTCGGGGGCCGGGCAGCGGCTGGACAACTCCTGCAGCCGCCACGCACTCGCATCGGACAGCATCGAGCTCACCACTGCGACAGGTCCGCCACGGCCGGGGCGTCCTCGTCGTCATCGCTGGCATCACCCGGGCCCTGAACGGACACGGCATCCTGGTCAGCGGCCGTCGTCTCGACCTCCGCAGCTGGCAACGGTTGGACGGCCGTGTTCTGCTTCGGGATCTGCGAGTAGCCCTGCAGGTCGGCGAACCCTTCCCGATCGGCCTCGAAGTTGTCGATGGCGAGAGTGAACGGACTCATCGGCGTCGACCCGGCGCTCGTGCGAACCGCCGCGGTGAACTGTGGCAGCTGCTTGATGTCCTCGGCCGTCCACTCATCAGACGATCCGATTGCTCGGGCCATCTCTGCGGCCGCAGTGTCATTGTTCAGCCGGTACGAGATCAGCGTCTCGAAGTCCATCAGCGCTTGCCGCACCTGGTCCTCAAGCTGGTGCGGTCGCTGGGTCGCCAGAACCTGACGAAGCCCGTAGGAGCGGCCCTGGTCGCGCATCCACGTCATCACTTCCGGCGAGTGTCCGGCGAGCATCTTCAGCTCGTCGGAGAACAGCGAAACGCTGCGGTTCTCGTCGAACCACGTCGAGCAGTATCGCTGGATCGAGTTGCGCAGACTGAACATCAGGATCGAGCTGATGACCTGGTTCAGGTTCTCGTCGATGACCACACCCGAAGCGCTCGTCCCGGTGTTGATCACGACGCTGCGGTTCTCGGTCAGAATCCGCCGCCACGACACCTTCGGCCGTGCAGGTGACCACCACTGCTCCAGCTGGCTGAGCTGGAACGTCTTGTTCTCGCTCGACTCGATCAGGTTCCGCCGCTGCGCCGGCGTCGTGCCGTCGTACAAGTTCGCCAACGCGTCAGCGGCCTCCACCAGGTCCGCGTGCCCGGAGCGGCGTGCTTCGTTGACGATCGCCTGATGCAAGTCGATGCCAGCCTGATCACCCCGCCCGCCCAGCAGCGTGTGCGCGAACGTCACCGGCGACGCGTTCGGATCCAGACCCTGAACCTGCGTAGCCACCTCCGGGCCCACCGCCAGCGACCCGGTGAAAGCCGCCGTCAACGACTTGAACGAACGGTCACCGACCGCGCTGTCACCGAACGCGTACCGCAGCGCGTTCGTGAAGAACAACGCCCGGTCACCGACCCCACCAGGAATGTCCAACACATCCAGCCCGTACGACGCCGGATCGCCCGCATCGATCACCAACGTCCGGTCGCCGGTCGCCTTCGCCCACGCGACATACTTGGGCACACCCTCGCCCTTGGACTCGAACGCAACCAGAGCATTGTGCGGACCAGGGAACCCTGCCGACGGTGAGGCTGAACGCGTCCGCTCCAGGCACGCCCACCCGAACAGCGACCGGACCAGCTGTGAGTTGTGCGTTGGGACGAACCCGTCGGTGAGGTACAGGTTCGATGGATGCTCGACTTGGATGCAGCGCATCGGCACGCTCTCCCCGACGTCGATGCCTTCGACGTACAACCAGCTCGAGGTCTCGCGGACCTGCGTCGGTAGTCGCTCCGCCTTCCGGCTCAGGCGGAAGATCGGCAGCGTCGTCGTGAACCTGATTCGGTGGCGATCTTTGCAGTCGATCAGGATGCCTTCTCGATCTCGGTACGCCGCATGCCCCGATGAGGTCGACGCCTTGATCCCGAGGGAGCGGACCAGCTCCAGTGCCCCGGCAGCGAGTTCATCGTTGGACAGGGCGATTTCACACGCACCCTTTCGGCTGATGGTGCCATCGGAGTCCATCAGACCCTGAAGCAGCGCGAGTCGTTGGTCGACCGATGCGCGCAAGTAGGTCGGTGGGATCCGCTTGGACTTCAGGACGCCAAGAGACTCGAGTAGGTCACCGAGGCTCCAGTGCACTGTGTTCGATGCTTCTCCGCGTAGCCGCTGGCGATCGCATTCTCTGCACTGGACTCCGAACCGTCGACGGTGTCCGCGTCGGCACTCGCCATGAGGACGCACGAGTGACACATAATCCGCGCCCTTGCGACGCCGGACCCGGACCTCGCCGGACCATGCCGCGCGAAGCTCGGTAATCGATTCCGCGGCATCCTGATCCCCAACGCACACGATTCCGTCACCGGTCGTACCGTCGCCGAGCCAGTAGCCGAGGACGTACGGGTCGAGGGGCAGAGCGACGTCATCAGCGGTGATGGACGATGGCATGCGGATCGCCCAGTTGTTTCCTCCACGCGCGACGGTTGCCGAGCGCCTCATCTCCTCGGTGGTGACGACAACTTCCAGCGGCTTGACCTTGCTCCCGCGTTCGACATGGTCCGCGTAGAGCGTGAGGAATTCAGCCATCGGGAACGCGTGCGCCACCTTGGTGGCCGTCACGCCGGCAGCAAAGCCCTGGGCCACGTACTCGACGCTGACATCGATCGGATGGAGGCCGACGTCGCGAGCGAACGACCGAACATGTGAGCCAGTAGCATCGATCATCTTGGCCAGATTTGAAGCCGTGGCGACCGTTCCTGGTTCGATGTGAGCGGCATCGGCCCGCAGCGATTGTGCCCGCTGATGGTCACGGGTTTGCCGGGAGGCCCTCGCCATCATCGCTCGCGGAGTGAAGCGGTCACGGGAAGCCTGGGTTGATGCTCGCCACAGGTGATCGGGTCCGCATTCGACCACTTGTCCATCGGAGAAGCGGACTCGGTGTACCGCGCGATCTTGAATCCCGGAGAATCCAGCGATCGGGGTAGGTGTCCCATCGGCGGCGTACACGAAGTCCCCAACGGACAGTTCCCCGTTCCGCGCCCAGCCGTCGGGGAACCTTGCGCTCACCGGGACGGGGAAGCGGGTGTCCAGAGGTTGCATCTTGCCGGACCCGCCCGAGCCGATGATCCCCACACCGTGACGCTGCGCCTCCGCCTCCAGATGAACGCCCTCGTCTGCAGCAGTCCTGCCGATCCGCGGACCCACTCGCTTCAGCAGCGCAGGCGGCGCCGAACGGCTCCGCGTCGTCGCCGAGCCCGACTCCGCCCCAGCTGTCGGAGCCACCACCCCCACCGCGACATGAGGGCCCACCATGAACGACCCCGTCGCCAGCGGGTACTCACCCTCCTGTGCCGGCACGATCTTGCCGTCCTTCTCGTTGCGCTTCTCCGGCTCAGGAGGCTTCGGCTTCTTGTGCCGCTTGGCTGGCTGCGCGAACACCAAATCCCGCGCCGCCCGCTGCCCCAGAGCCAGCGGCGACGGCAGCCAGCCACGACCACGGCCGAGGCCCAACCCGCCAGCGACAACCGTCCCGGCCGCTGCCACGATCGCCGCCTGCGGGACCCCCGCCAGCAGCGCGGACACGACCACGGCGGCAGCTACCACCGAGACGGCGGCCATCGATCGGGCCACTCGCCACGGCGACCACGCCACCGAGCTCACATCGACATCGAACCCCGGCAGCGAGGACGCCACCTGATCCAACATCGTGCGCACCTCGCCGGCCGTGTCCGCCCCCGCCCACACGCTCATCACCATCACCTCCGAGGCCATCGAATGGTGAGTCGGAACGTCCGAGCCCAACCGCGCCGACAACCACCCGTGGTGCCACTTGCGCTCGCGCCGGCTCGGTTCCCGCAACGTCAACGCCACCCATCCATCCGGGGGGATCGCGTTCGCCAACAGCCGTGCAGTCTCCGCAGGATCCAGCCCCGTCTGAACATCACGAGTGACCACCGAATGACGCGACGCCACCAACTGCCCGGTCAACACATGATCGTCACCGCCGACCAGATCGACCTCATCGACCTTCTCCACCCGAGCACCCACCGCATGGGACAGATGCAGCGCCGCCTTCCCCGCCGCCTGCACATCCGGTGCCACCAGGTAGCCGTTCAGCCCCTCGGCACTGCGATGCACCAGCAACGTCACCTGGCCCAACGACTTCACCACCGAAGCGAACGGCCCCGAACGCTGCACGATCGTCGTCGGGTTCAGGTCCGACGACGCCGTGCGAGCCATCTTCCAGATGCCAGTCGGTGCACGATGTCCCATGCACAGGAACATGCGCCAGCCCGCCGAGCAGCTCGCGGCGGCGCCGGTGGCAAACCGGGAGCACCTGACGTCACAGACACCCCAGACGCCACGCGGATTTCACCCCAAACAGGCTGCGCCCCCGCCGTCCCAGCCTGCTCCGCAAGCTCCGCAGGCCGACGGCCAGTATCGAAGAGAGCGGAACGGAACACACGTGTCCAACAAGCAACGCACCCCGCCGACCCTGCACGCACCGTCCCGGGCCGAAACGCCACGAACAGCCACGCAGCGAACGAATCGACACGCCACGAGACGCCCCGAACACCACGCCATGACCGAGCGAAGCGAGGTCTCTTTCTATGTCGGCTATCGCCGTGGACGCGCCGACGGGGCGGCGCTCCTACCTGCTAGGTACGCGGGGTCATAGCAAGGTCACGTCGTCGTCGGCGTGGGCTGCCACAGTGAACTGTCCGCCGGCGGGCACTCCCTTGCCAACGCGACCGTTGCTGACCGCTGCGCGGAACACTTCTCGGTAGGTGTCAGCCGCGGCGACGACCGCATCACGATGGGCGGACCGTGCGATGTCTCCGCGGACGAGCTCGCCTTCAGAGTCGAGATAGTCCTCGGCGTTCTCGGCGTCGAACTCGTGCCCTATCGGGCCAATGCCGCGGGTGGTCCTGGCTCCGTCGTCGTACTCGTCGCGGTAGTACATGACTCCGCCGGTGTTGGGCGTCCAGCGGGTCTTCTGGAGCTCGTCGTTGAACAGACGGTCCATGCGGTGGCCGAGAGCGTCCTCGACCGCACGGTTGTTCTCCTCCACCTCCCAGCGGATCGTGTGTGACCTGTCGTCGAAGTAGACCGTCGCAGTCTCGTCGTCGAAGGCACGTGCGTCTCCGTCAGGCCAGGTGATGTCGCTGAGCTCAGGTGTGGTCGGAAGTATGTGCCGGCGGCGGCCCACTGCGTCGGTCACGGTGGTTTCGCACGACGCCAGGACGGCGCGCACGTCATCGGCGAACTCGAGACCTTCCACGCTTCGAGCGTCCCGCGACAAGTTGTCGATGAACCTATCGCGCGTGGCCTGGTAGGCCTCGGGGTCGGTCCGTTGGTGTTCGGTGAGCTCGGCGGAGAACCGTTGGGCGGCATCGAAGGAGACTTCCTTGGCACGGTGAACTTCGAGCCGGAAGGTGTCCAGGGCGCGACTGTAGTCATCTTCGGGGAGGGTGAAGTTGCCCCACTCAGCCTCGTAGTGGCTCATGCATTGATCCCCTGGTGTTCGCTGGCGACCTGGCCGGTGATGGATGATCGTTGCGGTCGAGCGTGGCAGCTGTTCATGTCTACTAGGTACGCGGGGCGATGTGATGCTCGCTGTTGCGTGGCCCCGACCTCGATCGTCCTCGTCGCGTCGCTCCTCAGACGACCCTCACGGCATCATCGGCGGCACGCAGTAGGAGCGCGGCGAGTTTGCGCATCTCCTCGGGCTGGCGAACTGCGACTGTCACACCGTCCTTGAGGAGTGTGACCGCCGGGTCGTTGGGGTCCTTGTCCCAGCCGTCCTCGTGGTCGAGAACTCGGAACCCGTCGAGCGGCGCGTCGTCGAGGGGGTGATCGACCGTGGCGTCTTCGTATCCACCTCGCTGGATTGACCGCTCGACCGTAGAGGCGGTCACGTCGGCCTCCTCGCCCGAGACGACGGGCAGGGTGACGATGAGTCGGCGGGTGCGGATCTCGTTGGTCATCGTGGTCACGCCCTCCCGGCGTCGATGTTGTGACGGATGGCGTCCAGTGCTCCGTGTGCTCGCTTCTCGGCGAAGTCTTCTGCGGCCCTCAGATCGGCAGAACGCCTCTCAGCGACCCTGAGGGCGTCTCCACGCTCGACTGTCCGCCGAGAAGCGAGCACGCAGTGGCCGCACTCGCAGCCGTCGGCGTTGAGCAGCTGGTCGGTCATCGCTGGGCCTTCGGTGGAGCGGTGTCCTTGAGCGCCTGCTCGACGGCGAGCGCCCTCCGAGCCTCGGCGCCGTGCGCGGTCTCGGCCCACTCGAGGAAGTCGGGGTCGGACTCGCACTCGTCGCGCTCGAAGTCGAGCCCGACGTCGTGCGCGCCGAGTCGCCACGCGACCTTCTGCCACCGCTGCGGCGCGTTCACTGGTCGGCCTCCGGGCCAGCGACGGCGGCGCGGATGAAGGTGGCGTACTCGTGCGCGTAGCCGCCTTGCTCCGGGCCGAGACGTTCCAGATCGCGGGCCAGCGCTTCGACCGCTGCCACCTTGCGCTCGGCGTCGTCAGCGCGGCGTGATGCGTGGACGAGTTGCGCGGCCACGTCGTCTCGGGCTGCAAGGGCCTCGTCGCACTCGCGGGTGCGCCGTTGAAGCGCGTCGATCATGCGCGTGGCCTCACGGTCGGACTCCTCGACCTCCGCCTCAGCCTGCTCGATGCGAGCGACCAATGCGCGGATGTCGTCCCGGTAACTCGCGTGGTGCTCATCCAGCCACGACGCACGTTCCCTGATCGCGTCAAGGCCCACGTCCGGCGTGGGGGTGGGCTCAGAATGGCGGTTCACTGTCGGCCTCCAGGTGCCACCTGATCGCGTCGGCACGCTCGTACTCGTCGTAGTCGTCCGGGGCATCGATTTGGACCACCACAGCCACGTCACTGAGGCTGCTCGCACTCATGCTGTCGTCACCTCCAGCGGCTCGTCATCCAGCATCCGGTCGAGCTTGGAGTCGAATGCGTCGATCTCTCCGAGCAGCTCATGCACGGCGAACTCGATGGGGCTCATCGGGGGCCTCCGGTGGTGTCGATGACGGTGTGCTCGCTCATGTCTTCTAGGTAGGCGGCAGCCTTCGAGGCTCGCTCACGCCGCTGCCAGCTGTCCGCAGTGGGCGCACACGTGGCGGCCGGCTGCGCGATCTTCGAACTCGGTGAACGTCACCCGGGGAGTGGTGCGCCAGAACTCGATCAGCTCCTCTGAGGCATAGGCGTGTGCTCTGACCTGGGGGCCGGAGAACAGGGTGAACGGATCGATTCCGGACCGCCGGCCGCGCTTGTTGAGCAGGTTGCCGCGGCAGATGTGCTCGGCTGCGGCGTACTGAGCCTCGAGGAAGTCGGCGTAGTCGCGGCGGACCTGGCGCCACTCGTCGACCGCGGCAGCGAAGAAGGCTGACTGGCTCATGCCTTCTAGGTACGCGGCACTCACGCAGCTTCGCTCACGTCGTCGCCAGCCACGGTCTCGGATGCCACATGGTCGGACGCGGCCCGGATGGCTCCGACGTTGATGCCGTGGAGGATCCTGTGCTCGGCGCCGACACCTGCCGATGCGTCTGCGCAGCGACGTGCCGATACCGCGAGTGAGTCGGCCACCTCATTGAGCGGATGCCCGGTGTGCGCCTTGACCTTGGTGTACCGGATTCTCAGCCCTTCGACGGCCTGGCGAAGTGACAGCTTGAGGGACGAGCGAAGCTGAGGCGCGTCTTCACCTCGCTTGAGGCGCCTCATGACAGTGATCGCTGTCTCAGAGTCGGTGAGCACGTCGACGGTGCCTATGCCACGGGTCAGGGACGGGAACGCAGTCCTGACGTCTTGGAGCCCCCAGAGGATGGCTTCGAGCTCGGCGTTGGCGTAGGCCGCCTTCGTGTGCCCAAGCCGCATGCGGCTGCGGGTCGCCGCGGTCATCGAGGTGGGGATGCTGACCCAGCCAAGGCCGACGTTCTGTGAGCGGTCTGACCAGGATGCGTCGGTGGCCAGCAGCACTCGTTCGGGGGAGGCGACCGGATCGGTGTCCAGCAGTGACTCAGTGACCTCGTAGAGCGATTTCGCCTGCTGAGCGATGCGGTCGTGTCGCCAGCAGATGCGTCGATCGAAGGGCAGCTGTCTGGCGATCTCGTGTACCTGCGTGTCGCAGTCGACGATGATCCTTCGCCAGTCACTGAGGTTCGTGACGATGGACTCGACGGCTCGCAAGCCCACCTCGAGAAGGTGTTGTCCTGCGCGCCTGGTGTCCGTGGGGTCACGGTGCACGATCTCCGCGTGGCGGAACACCACTCGGTCCGCGTCGGTGGCGATCACGGCGAACGCCGCCGCTGTCGGTCGTCGCGAGACGATGACGCGGACCGTGAGCAAGGCGCCGGTGTCGTCGGGTTCTTCGCGTGGGCGGATACGGCCCGCGATCGCTGCCGGCGTTGGCGGTGTCGCGCATCTGGCGGTGCCGCTGCTTGAGGTGCACATGCCATCTAGGTACGCGGCAGTGGCCGAAGACCGCTCAAGCCGCGGTTTCTTCCTCTTCGTCGACGAAGTAGCGGCGAGCGTTCAGGCCGGTGCGGCGTTCCAGCTCATTCAGCGGTTCACCCGTCTCGCGCCACCGTCGGACCAGATCGACCCGCTCGTCGAATGAAAGACCTCGAACGACGGATCGGTCCCCTCCCATCGCCCGCTCGATGGCGACGTCGTCGAGGTCGAGCCCCTGATCGAGGAGACCGGTGGTGTCAGCCGGCTGAGCGGAAGGGTCGTCAATGAGTTCGTCATCCCAGGCCAGGGGAGGAAGCCACACCATGCGGGCGGCGTACTGGCGCGCCCGTGAGGCAGCGGCCTTCTCGTGCCACTCCGTCGGCTCGTTGGGGTGCATGGCGAGCTCGTCGTAGAGATCGCGCACTCGTTGAGCGGTGGCAACCGTCACCTCCCTGCGATCGTGCAGCAGGGGTCCGAAGTTCGAGGCGAGCATCGAGAGCCGTCGTGCGAGGTTGCTCTGGCTGTAGCCGATCGCGACCAGGGCTTGGAGTCGACGCCGAGTCCCCACGGCGCTGATCCGAGCCCCGTCGGCGAGGTCGACTTCGAGGGCGAGGAGGCGGACCTCGGTGTCCCTGCGCACTCGCTTGCTCGGGACACGAGTGCCGTCGGGTCGCCGTTTGCCATAGACCAGTTTCCACAGCAAGCCTTGGCTGATGCCGGATACGACCACGATCCTCTTCAGACCCATCCCTTGGTCCATCAGCGCGCTGACGTGCCGCCTGGACGGTTCGGCGTCGACGTAGTTGTCCCAGCGCCCGTACGCCTGTTGACGGGTGCGTTCGGACTCGTACTCGGCGTTCGCTGACGAGCATGGCGTGCAGCGGCACCGGTCCAGCGTGTAGCAGGCGTAGGTGCCGTGTACATGCTGCGCGACCTTGTGCCGGCATGGCTTCGGGGTGCGGTCCACTGCTGCTCGGCGATCCTCGCCTCGCTGGCGGGCTGCGGCCTTGGCTTGGTACTTCTGGCAGGAGTGTCGCCGCTTGGCGTAGTCGGCGCGTCCGGCGGTCTCGTACCTACCGGACCAGCCACAGGACTGACAGGAGCGCTTGAACGTGCCGCGTGGCACTGGTGTCGACATCGCTTCCTCCCCGTTCAGGCCGTGGCCGGTGGTCGGAGGGCGACGGTTTGGTCGGTGATGTACAACGGCTCCGAGGTGCTTCGGAGCACCAAGAGGACGGCGAGCTCGCCGTCGAACAGCTCGTCCGGCACGACCCACACGGAGCTCTCGCGCCTGCCCTTGGACCAGATATGGCCACTGCGTTCGACACGACACCCGGCAGGGCCCTCCTGGGTCCACGCCACTGGTGCGCCGACCTCAGAGCCGACCGGTCCGTACGGGGCGGGGTCCGCCTTGGCCTTGGGTGGCTTCCACATTCGGTAGATGGACGGCAGGCGCGGCTTGGTGCGGCGGTGCTTCCTGCGCATGTGGTCTTCGAACAGGTCTCTCTGTTCTGTGTCGAAATCGCAGCGGCGGCAGGAGCCGGTGAAGGAGGTGGACATGCCACCTAGGTACGCGGCACGAGCCATAGTTCGCACACGTCATGTCGAGACTTGTCGGCGTGAAGGTCGGCTCGTGCGGTCTCCCCCAGCCAGAATGGGTCGCAGGGGGTGCCATGACTGAATCGACTTGCACCGGGCGGCCCGCGGTAGAAGCTGCGCGAGAGTGGATCAGCCTCCACGCTGGGGTCGTAGACCGGCCCTCCGCTCTGACAACCTTCGGTAGGGTCGGCGCGCTCCTGAGGAGATCTCAAGGTGGGAAGCGGTCACTCCTAGAGAGGGAGGCGTGCGCTGAGGAACTGGAGTGGCTCGCAGCAGGATCGCGCCAGGGGGAGTGGGGTCCGCTGTCCCGAGTCGCCGGTCGACGACTTGAGTCGACCCTGCGTGTCATGGAGGCGAACTTCCCGGCATTGAGAGACCAGGTAGTGGAGATCGCCACCCGCTTGCCTCACCTCCGGGCGCAGGTCGAGCTCACCGGCGACTAGGCCATGGTCGGCGAGTTGTGCGATGACATCGTTCGCCTGCTCGAACACGCCGACCTACCAAGCGACGCGCGACGACGGCTTGCGAGTCATCTCCCTGGGCATCGTCGACCCATCCCTCGTGAGCTGGAGGACCTCCACCGATCCGGTGGGCCGCTCTTTCTGTCGGCGCGTATCCAGAGATCCAGCCGGAATGAGCTCGATCCTCCGGAGCAGGAGATCTGGCTCAGTCGTATCGCGACTCTGCCGGACGAGGGCACCGGTCTTGGGACGGCTGCGTTGGTCGAGCTGTGTCGCTTCGCCGACGAATACGGATTGCCGATCACATGCGAGGTGGTCCCCGACCTTCATTTCGGCAAGGAGGAAGGTGAGCGGAGGATGCCGCGGCTGGCCGGCTGGTACAGCCGACACGGGTTCGTCGCCCAGGGCGGAAAGCTCCCTACGCAGTGGGCGCGCGGGGAGGAGGTGACCCGGCCGCCCCGCTCGGCGCGGCCGCGCCAGTGATGGGGTCTGTGCGAGAGGTCTCTGGTGCCGCGTACCTAGAAGACATGACCCAGAACCGACTGTCGGACAGCGGCGATCAACCGCGACGCCGTCCGGCCTGCCGAGAGAAGAGATAGCTCATGCGCAGCCCACGACACATCTACCGGGAGGTCGGACGCGTCGAAGAGTGCTGCGCGTACGGCTGCCCGCACACCGTCATCTACTACGAGACCAAGACCGTCGCCCCCACCGGTGGCACCAAGTCCTACGCCGGCGAAAGTGGCCACTACATCGCAAGCCTGTTCCACGACGCCCAAGGGCGCATCTACCACCAGCACATCGAACCCGACGCCTCCGGGTCGTTCACCTGGTTCCAGCGCGACGACGACTGGGGAACCTTCGGCACCGTCGTCGACGAGGACCACGGAGCTCGCACCCTGCTCGGGCAGCCGTTGAACCCCAGAACACCTACCGGCCCTCAGTGGAGGCCAGGCTCCGCGAACGCCGCGGCGTGAACGCAGATTGTCCGGCGCAGGTGGGAGGCTGATGATCATGGATCCGGTCATCGCGGTCTTCGGGGCCGCATGCCTGCTCGCCGCTGCGGCCGTCGGGTTCTTCACCTGGAAGGGTCGGCACGATCGGGAGCCGGCCAAGACACTCGGGCAGGCAGCCCTCGCATGGTTGGCGGCCTGGTTCGCCACAACGATCTTCGCCACCAGGCTGCACGCGTGGATCTTCCTCGGTGGGCTGGTGGTGCTGATCGGCGCGGCACTCCGCGTCGGGTACCGCGGCCGCCGCGACCGGCGACAACAGCGCAACCTCGCTCGGGAGACGGGCATGCCCGCTGCTGAGGTCGCCAGAGCCTACCGACGCAAGCCGTTCTCGCCGATCGTCCTCCTGCTGCTCTACGTCGTCGCCGCCCTGGCAGCGGCAACAGTGGGCACGGTCCTCACGGCCACGGTGGTCCAGACCGAGATCCAGGACGCATCGACATGGCCCACGCCAGTGGGACCAGAGCCGTGGCCAGTCGCCGCGATCCTCTACGTCCTCTCCGTCGGCGCGGCGCACTTCCTGGTCAACTCGTTTCGCCGATCCACTGGCTGAGAGCAGTCCCCGCGTACCTAACGGGTATGAGCGCCAGAGCACCCCAGCACCGCCAACCTCACGGCACCCCCGCCGGGGGCCAGTACGCACCTCTCGAGCACGCAGACGACGGCATCGACCTGATACTGCAGTCCGAGGAACGAGTCGCGTGGGTTGGCGACACCCCGATCGTTCCCACGCCGGAACCGCACGAGATGCCGTTGATCCGCGGCCTGGGGGAGATGCCCCGCGACCGACGCTCAGAGCTCGACGCCCTCGTCGCGAGGGTCGCCGAACCCAGCGACACGAAGGATGCCGACCAGGGGGACCTCGAGGAGACGGCCTACCGGGACGAACTCGACGCCGAACAGATCCTCGACCACATGCCACCGGATCGGTTCTCCCCGGCCTGGGAGGAGATCCGCCGCGCGGTTCACGAACCCGATCTCGGCGCCGACGATCTCGGCAGCGCCATGGCCCGCGCGCTCAGCGAAAACGACGCCTGGCGTGACGCCAAGGGCATCCCGGCCGTCGACGACTACACGCCACCGGCCCAGCACCGAGTCGACGGCCACGGCCCGCAGCCGACGAAAGGTGAGCACCACCCCGGCGGCCACGTCAACGTCACCGACGTCGCCAAGAATGTCCGCCAGGAGATCAAGACGGCCAAGGCCGCCGGTCACCTACCCGATCACCTGGACTACCGGGTCACGACCGACAAGTTCGCCGGCGGACAGAGCCTGGACGTCACCGTCTGCGGACTGGACGACACCCAGGTCCGCGAGCCCAAGAACAACAACGGGTTCACGCCACTCACCGCCGAGGCACGCGAACTGGACAGCCGCGTCCAAGGCATCGCCGACGCCTGGAACCGCCAAGACATCGACAGCATGACCGACTACTTCAACGTCTCCTACTACAGCCACGTCGAGCTGGAGTCAGAGCGCAGCCGCGCGTTCCGTGAAGCCGAGGCCGAGCGACGCAAGGCCAAACGGAAGCGCTAGATCGGTTTGCTGGGGAGGTTGTTGAGCAGCGGTCACCAGGTGGCGTCTGTGCTGCTTCCTAGGTAGGCGGCATTCAGATCTCTTGCACATCCAGATAGTCGGACGATGGTCAGCCTGCCCAGGCTGAGACGTCGACGCCGTGCTCATCGCTCAGCACTCCGGCGAGAAGTTGGGAGAGTTGCTGGCGCGCCGTGCGCACCTCGGCGAGGGACAACTGGCACCGCTCCACGATGGCCCGGTTCGATGACAGCTCCAGCTCCAGGTCCAGCAGCATCGGCTCCGCCCACACGCGGGCGACGGCACCGAGCTCGTCGGAGACACGATCTGCCAACCGGACGGTCTTCTTGAGTGCGTCCCGGACATCGACACGGTCCAGGTATCGGGTCTCGGTCTGCGGTTCGGCGATCTCCTGGTAGTCATCGATGTCTTCGACCTGGTGCAGGTCGAAGTCGGCGACCGTGGCGATCATCCCTTGCCTGGCAGCGTCCTTTCGGGTGGCGCGCATCCGATCGTTGGTTGCCGCGACCACCTCTTGTGGCGATGGGTCCCGACCCATGGTCTGGGTCATCTGGGCACGGTCCCGCTCGAGCTCGCTGCGGCGTCGGCGCATCGAGTTCATCCCCGACGCCGGGTTGGTGCCCGCTGACGACTCGAAGAACTGGGTGATCCGGTAGCGAGCCCGGTACTGGGTGAGGCTGACGAAGCTCTGCAGCTTCTCCAACATCCTCGGGTTCTCGATGGTCTCCTCGATGAGACCGTTCGCGGTCTCCAGGATGATTGCGTAGCAGTCATCTGCCCAGGTATTGCGGTCGACGCGGAACGAGGAGCAGAAGCGATGTGCCATAGAGAACAGATCGCGGTGTGCGAGCTGGAAGAACTCTGTGATCAGCATGTCGCGCTGGTGTCCGGCCTCCGCGGCGACGATGTCGGTCAAGAGGTCGTGGTAGTCCATCCGCTGCTCGGTGGCTCTCATCGCCGGACTTCCTCACGCAGTGGCATGTAGGGGAAGTTGGGGGTGGGTGCGCCGCGGGGATGGTTTACGTCGAGCCAAGCCAACAGTCGACGGCCGGCGGTGCGGCTGTCGATCAGCCAGCCAACAGTCAAGGGAGCCCGGCCGGTCTCGACGATCTCGCCCAGTCGGGCCAGCATCTGGTCAGCGACGACCGGACCCCAGGCCGGCTTGGCCATCAGGACCTGACGCAGGCGCAGCTTGCGCAGTGGTGCGCCTTCCTCCGCGGAAGCGTGGACAATCAGGTCGTGCACGTCGATCACCTCGCTGGCGATCGCGACCAGCCACTCGGCTCGATAGCGCTGCGCGCTTTGCCGGGCGGCGTTGGCTCGCTCGAGAGGGACCTGTGGTGGCCGGCGGTTCATCGCAGATCGATCTCGACGTCGTCGGTCTCGTCTAACAGCTGGCACCACGACGCCATCGGGTCGGGGGTGATGGTCATCGCGTCGTGCGCTCGCTTCGTGGAGATGCGGGCGTTCGGGTTGAGCTCGTTGTAGGCCTCGACGAGCTCGTCGATCGAGTCCGGTTGCACGGTCTCGGCGAGCCTGCGCAAGGCCCGGCCGATTCGAGGGTCGCCGATTTCCTTGCGAACGGCGTCTTCGGCGTCTCGGCGCAGGCTGGAGGAGATGTAGCGGACGGGGTCGACCTTGGCGAAGCTCGATGGCCGCAGACACCGTTCGATCAAGCGGGTGACGGCGCCGGGGTTCTCGTCGTCGCCGAAGAGGATCCGGTCTCTGATCTGATCGAGCTTGATCGGGTCGAACAGAGCGACGACGTCCTCGTCGAAGATGTCGGCCAGCACCCGCCGGTGGGCCTTGTGCACGCACTGGTCGACGAACTTCTCCAGGTTCATCCGGAACTGCCATTCGGCCAGTCGGCCGGCCTCGGCGATCCGTTCCAGTTCGGCGGAGATCTTCTGCCTGGACTGTGGCGGGTAGGTCACCGAGCTGGGCGGAGTGTCGTCTCCAGAGGTGTCGGTTCGTTCGCTGCGGACCAGCTCGGAGCAGGCGACCTCGATCGACCCCACGCCGGTGTGGCCGAGGCTGGACATGGTCCACGTCGAGTCCTGCTTCTGGCCGAGGCCGATGACCTGCACGGTGCCGTCGGCGTGGTCGACGCGCACCGGCATGTGCAGGCGTTCGTTGCCTCCCGGCACGAGGTCCTTGCGGCCGACGTCGATGGCGGCGAGCCGCCACACCCACACGTCCAGCTGGGCAATGGCACCGCGGGCCGGGAGCCCGCCGGCTTCCAGCAGCTGGGCAGCGTCTCGGCCACGGATGATGGTCTCCAGTTGGTCGCACCAGGCCGTCATGTAGGCGGCCCGCGCGGGACGGTGGTCGGCGATTTCGGTGCCGCTGATAGTCACTTGACTCGCCTCCGGATTCGGTTGACCGCGTCCTTCCATCCGGGACGGTTGAAGGACTGTGACGTCCGGGGTGGCGGACTGAACCGGCGGTCGCTGGTGACCTGGTAGAGGATCTTGGTGACGACTGGTGTGAACGTCGAAGACGCGGCGGAGGTGAGGCCGGCGTTGGATTTGCGTCGGACCTGGTCGTCGAACGGAGCGACGCCGACATAGGTGGAGAGCTGCTCGAGGAGCTGTTCGGTGCGCTGCTCGTCCCAAGGGTCGTTGTGTGGGGCCATGTTGAGCATCGCGAGCATCCGCTGGCGAGGTACTCCGGCATCAGCGAAGGCCCTCAGTCGCCAGTACAGATTGTTGATCCCCGGCGCAGTGATGTTCCCGATACCCAGTCCCCAGGCGCCGCCGCCGAGGAGCGGCTTGACGAACCCATCGACCATGCCGAACGGGTCTAGACCTTCGATGGTCTGAGTGTCGACAACGACCAGGTCGGCCATCTGCCGTGCCTGCTCGACCGCGCGGAGGTAGACGTCTGGAGTCACCGAACCATCGGCGAGCAGTCCTGGGCTCGGTGCGGCGACGAACAGGAACCCAAGCTTGTCGAGCCGTGATCCGCGCAGCTCGGCCATCATGTCCGGATCGAGGGCGCCGCCGCGCAGGTCGCCATGGCGGGCGATGTCGTAGATCGTCGGGATGGCCCGCTCGCCAAGGCGCAGGTAGGTCCTCAGGTCGCCCTGGCCGATGTTGCCATCGAACAGGACCACGCGTAGACCGCGGGCCGCGGCGATCTGGGCGACAGTGATGGCGACCGTGGACTTGCCGGCGCCTCCCCGGCCAGCCCAGCAGACGACGCACTCCCCACCGCTCTTGATACCGGAACCGCCGAACAGGTCCTCGGCTGCTGCCGGCTCCTGGGCCTCCGGCCTGCGGTGGGTCGGCTGGTGATGCGGTGGGGTCGGTGACCGCGTGGCGGCGTGGCGGGTGGTGCTGGTGGGTCCGGGCTGCTGCACGGCGGAACGGCGGCGGGGGCTGACCCAGTCGTCGCCGGGGGCCTCGTCGGCCCAGGGGTCGTCAACAAGGGTGTCGTCGACGCCGTGCTCGGCTACGTTGACGGGCGGAGCGGTCGCTGTGTCGGTCTCCCAGGGATCGAGTTCGGGAGGAGCTGCTTCGGCGGGCGATGACTCGGTTCGAGCGGGACGCTGAGATCCGGCGTCGGGGGTATCGTCGGTCGTCGGCCAGGCTGGAGCATCGGGCGTAGGTTGGGCCGCATGGAAGGTCTGGGCTTCGGGTCCGACGGCGACGTCGTCGACGCCGTCGCCATCGATGCCGGCAGCCTTCAACACCGTGGAAAGGACCGTGGGCACGTGAACGGACTCGGCACGCTCAGGTGCGAACCCGGTCCCGTGCTCGCGATGCAGCACCACCACTGCGTGCTCGGCGGCCAGGCGGATCACCCAGGGCTTCATTCCCGGCCGGCCGACGTCGGAGACGATCACCGGAATCTCGCCGACCGTCTCGAGGTGTTCACGTACCGCGGCGGCCGCGGCCCGGAAGTCCTCGCCAGTGACAATCGACAGGCCAGCACGAGCCAACGGGCCCCTGAGTTCGTCGGCCTCGACCAGCCCGACCGTCGTCGAACGCTTCTCGTCCATACTTCGTCTATGACGGGTGCCGCGAACCAGTCCCCCCTGGGGTGCATTCCCCACCGGACGGAGAACCTGTGAAGGCCGTGCATCAGGCGACAGCGCGGTATCTGGCGCACCTGCACAACCCCCTGGTGAGTGCCTCACGCAAGGCAGCGGTCACCAGTTCGTTCGAGTCGGTCATGAGCGCACATCAGGACTGGGCACTCATGTGGTTCTCCGGAGTGACCAGCTCGCTGATGCAGGCACTCCCCGCCGATGACCCGTGGCGAGCCCTGGGGGGACGGGTGGTCGGCGGTGGTGTCGACCTGGTGCGACCCGGACCGCACGGCTACATTCCCGACGGTGTCGGCGCTGCCGACGCCAACGGAGCCTTCGGATCCGCTGACGCGCTGAACGACCTGGCCACCGCGGAGTCACCGGATCTGCTGTCTGACATCGTCTACGCCCCCGTAGTCGATGCGCTCGAGCCAGCCGCGGCGGCGTTCCTGGCGTTCAGCACCGACGGGTGGAAGCCAGCGTTCACGGCGGCGACGTCACTGACCCAAACACACGGTGCCGAGGTGACCAGCTTCGGCGATGACGCTCTGCGGTGGGCCTGCACTCGCCGTGCTCTGTACAACGGCTTCGATGACCGCTATCCGGTGCTGGTCGGACTGTGGTGGCTGCGCCGAGCCGATCAGTTGCTGGCTGACCTGTCGCGCGTCGATCTTGACAGCGAGATCACCGACGAGATCACCGACGCGGCGATCCCGGACGGCTCGTGGCAGATGATGCAGCAGCCGTTCGACGATTCATTTGACCCTCGCCGGTAGGCGCCAAGCGGGCATTGGCGATGGCACTTCGTGGTCGCGGTGAGCAATTACTCACCCGAGTGAGTAACACTTTTCACTGCGGTTCCAGGTGTATTCGGTCGATTACTCACTTACTCACCGTTCCGGAAGTGTGCATATAGGGACCTGGATCAACGAACCATCGAGTCCCCCGCGACATCGGTGCCGGTTCACCTGTATCTCGTGGTGACATACCTCTGACTGGTGAGCAAGGTGAGTAACAGGTCGGATACGACTGCAAACAGAGGGATAATCGCTACTCACTAGTGTGTGTGTCGAGTGAGTAAGGTGAGCACTACATACATACAGATGCTCATTCTCACCTGCTATTCCAGCGAATCCGTCCGCCGTCGACATCCTAGGCCTGGTGAGTAGGGGCTCCACTCGGATAGCGGACCAGTCGACAGGAATCGCGATCTGGAGCTCGGTTGGAACCGGCGCATGTTTCGAGGTAGATCTGTCACCACGCACCCGCACGGAGGAAGCGCCCCTCATGGAGACCAGTCGCCGCCGGTACATGACCAGGCCGGACGAACCGCTGCTGCTCGCCAGCTCCGCCGCCGACCACGTCGGGCGGTACACCCAGATGGTCGAGGAGATGGGACTGCCGCCGGAGAAGATCCTCTCCACCGCCGTCAGCTCGGTTCCCCTCCCGGTGCGTCAAGGCGACCAGCTCGACCACCGCTGGCCCGAGGTCGCCGCAGAAGCCATGTGGCACCCGCTGCTGTGGTTGCCGCACCAGCTGGCCGGCCGCTACAACGCCACCGTCGACGGGGAGAACTTCCGCGAGACCGACACACTATGGGCGATCCGCGTCGCCCTCGAGCTCAGCGCGAGCGGGCTGTACGACATAGAGACCGGCGGCTGGGCGGACGTGCTGGCCTCCGTCGGAATCGACGTCGACGAGGAGTCCGATCTCGAGCGCGTCGCCGCCTGGCAAGCCGGCGAGGTCGACGCCGACCTGGACAGCATCGACTTGACTGAGCTGTTCGCCCCCGAGCCGGGGGTATCGCAGACCTGGGCCATGGAGGATGCGATCCGCCTGGAGACTCTCGTGGTGGAGTCATCCTGGGTGCGGATGGCCGACGACCTCATCGACCTGGTGCACGCGGCCGACGGCTCCCCGACCGAGGACGAGGACGCTCGCCGCATGGTCGCGATGATCGCCCCGGACGTGTTCGCCGACGTGCCCTTCGATGTCGATGAGCTCTGCGACCCCGACGCCACCATCGCCGCGGTGTTGGCGAAGCTCTCCGAGGTCGCCAATCTCTACCGGCCGACGCTGGCTGAGCTCGAGCAGCTCGTCGAGACACCAGATCAGGCAGGCTCGACCGCCGGCTGAGCTCTGCCGCGCCGGGCAAATCACTGCTCGGGAGCTGCCGGCATAGATGCCACATGGGCACCGGGCACGATGACAGCTCCGTCGCGGACGGGCCGCTGCTGTCTGCTGTCTTCGCCGAGCCCGAGCATCGCGAGGAATCCGACGAAGCACCACCTGACGCTGTAATCGGTCAGGCTGGGACCGGCGGCGGTCATGCGGCCCTGCAGTTCAACAGCGAGGGTGAAGGTCTCGCCTGGATCGAGGCGAACGTCTTTGGGGATAAGGATCTGCCGGCAGCCGGGGGACCCACGAAGCTCCACCGGCTGCCGTGGCCGACCATCGGGCCGCGAGCCGTTGCCACCGGTCTCAGCTTAATCCTGACCGTGGCGATTGCCGCCACCTTGTGGTTGGGCCTGGTGCCACGACTCCCGGACAACGACGCCGATAGGAATCTGGCGCCGACGCAGGTGACCGAGGTCGGTGAGACCCGAGCGTTCACCGAGGTCCTCGGCGACGAGGTCTGGAGCAGTCAGCGCACTGCTGGAGCGCCGGCCGTCGCCACTCGAGCCGGGGTGGTCGAACTGTCCGATGAGCGGGCCACGATCCGTTCAGTTTCGACCGGCGAGCAGCTGGACACCTTTGGCGTCCCGGGTCGGGTCGACGCGGTCTTCGACGCCACGCTCGATGGCACGACCGCGTTGGTGCTCCGCTCGGGTTCGACATTGACGATCTGGAGCGAAGGCGCGCTCGCCGAAGCGCGGCTTCCAGACGGAGCCTCGGTGTCGGCTGCGGGTGACGGGGTGCTGATCATGGCCGGCTCCGACCAGTGGGCTCTGACCGGGCAGGGCGATCTGGTCGAGGTGGCCCTGCCCGCGAGATCGACACCCATGGGAGTGGTTGGGGAGCGGCTGATCGCAGCCGATCCGGACGGGACACTGTTCCTGGCCGACTTCGAGTCCGATGCAGCTCCGCGACAGGTCGATCTGGTCGCTCCCGACAACGGGTCGCGGATCGCCCGGTGGGCGGGCCTCGGCCGCGACAAGGTTGCCGTCATCTGGCGGTCCCCAGCACGCACGGTCTTCGCCGTGCACAAGACCACCACAGGTGAACCTCTCGCTGTCGCCGAACTCAGCGATGAGGCCGCGGCGGGCGGGCAGTGGCGACGCGGCCGCGGAGCCGAGGTGGCGACCTTCGCCTCGCTCGTTGTCGATCTTCACGACGGCCAGATCACCCGCTACGACGACGACGTCGAGCTCGACGGCGGATACGGAGCCTGGTCCACATCCATCGACGGCGTCCTGCTTCAGGGCAGCACTGCCCTGAAGGCCGAGCGTAGGCTGCTTGCCATCACCGACGACGTCGTCCTGCTCGAGGACGGAGGCCAACTCCGCGGCGTCACTCTCACGCATCCAGAACCATCCGAGGAGACCGGCGCTCGCTGACGACGCTCACGCCCTACCCAACGACTCGGCCGGCGGCACCGCATGTTGCCGCCGGCCGAGTCCGGTTCCGTCCACCCCTTCTGATAGTCGTCGAGCAGGGCGAAGCAAGCAGTCTCGCCGTTCACTGAGGTCCCCAGCAAGAGCTCGGGCCCACGACCTCATCGGCAGGCTTGCGCCACGCGTATGACGACCTCGACGGCCAAGCCGCGTCGACCTTCACGCGCCGGGACCGATGGTGACGAGGAGGACGCGGCGTCACCATCGCGGCGAGCGATGGCCGTGACTGCCACCGCGAGCAGTGCCCGTGCCACAGTATGAGGACCGGTGCGCATCGAGCGTCGGTCAGGACTTCACGAGACGGGCGATGGCGTCGGAGGCTTCCTTGACCTTCTCATCGGCCCCGGGGCCCCCGGCCTTGGCTGCGCCGACGACGCAGTGCTTGAGGTGGTCGTCGAGCAGGCCGAGGGCGACGTTCTCCAGCGCCGAGGTCAGGGCGCTGATCTGGGTGAGGATGTCGATGCAGTAGGTGTCCTCATCCACCATGCGGTGGATGCCGCGGGCTTGGCCCTCGATCCGCTTGAGGCGGGCGAGGTAGCGGTCCTTGTCGCTGATGTAGCCGTGCGGGGCCTGGGTGCCGGGTTCGGTGTTGGTGACCATGGCGTGCGCTCCTGATTCGTGGTCGTGGTCGTGGTGGTGATCGGTGGTGGCGGGTGCCGAGTTGTCATTCGATCGTGTTGTGGCCGGTGAGCTTGGCGGCGCTGGCTGCTGGGGTGAGGTCGAGGCGGCGCAGGATCTGGGCGTTGAGGGCGACGACGACGGTGGAGGCGGACATCAGGATGGCACCGATGCTCATCGGCAGCACGAATCCGATGGGTGCCAGGACGCCGGCTGCGAGGGGGACGGAGATCAGGTTGTATCCGCCGGCCCACCACAGGTTCTGCTTCATCTTGCGGTAACTGGCCCTGGAGAGGTCGATGACCGAGAGCACCGAGCGGGGGTCGGAGCTGGCCAGGATGACGCCGGCGGAACCGATCGCGACGTCGGTGCCGGCACCGATGGCGATGCCGACGTCGGCCTGGGCCAGCGCGGGGGCGTCGTTGACGCCGTCACCGACCATGGCGACCTTCCTGCCCTCGTGCTGGAGCTCGGCGACCTTGGCCGCTTTGTCCTCGGGGCGGACCCCGGCGAAGACACGGTCGATGTCGAGCTCTGCGGCGACGCTGTCGGCGACGGCCTGGGCGTCGCCGGTGATCATCACGACCTGCGCGCCGACGGCATGCAGGGCCTCGACGGCCTGCCGGGACTCCGGCCGGATCTCGTCGGCGAGCCGCAGGGCACCGATGACCTGATCGTCCGCGAGGACGTGCAGGATGATCGCGCCCTCGGCGCGCCAGCCCTCGGCGACCGGCAACTCGGCCGCGTCGTGGGAGTCGAGCAGGTGGGGACCGCCGACCTCGACGGTCTCGCCCCGGTCCCCGACGGTCGCCTTGACCCCGACGGCGGGGGAGGAGGAGAAGTCCGACGCCGTGGGCACGCTGAGTCCGCGAGTACGTGCGGCGCCGGTGATGGCTCGGGCCAGGGGGTGCTCGCTGTCGGACTCGGCGGCGGCGGCCAGGGCGAGCACCTCGTCCTCGGTGTGCCCCTCGACGGGCTCGACGGCGGTGACGGTGGGCTCGCCCTTGGTCAGGGTGCCGGTCTTGTCGAACAGCACGGCGTCGACGGTGCGCATCGACTCCAGGGCGAGCCGGTCCTTGACCAGCACGCCGCCGCGGGCGGCGCGCTCGGTGGCGATGGAGACCACCAGCGGGATCGCCAGGCCGAGGGCGTGCGGACAGGCGATGACCAGCACGGTGATGGTGCGCACGACCGCATCGTCGGGCAGGCCGAGGAGCGACCAGACGATCGCGGTGATCGCGGCTGCGCCGAGGGCGAACCAGAACAGCCAGGCCGCGGCGACGTCGGCGATCCGCTGGGCGCGCGAGGACGAGGCCTGCGCGTCGGTGACGAGCTTCTGGATGCCCGCCAGTGCGGTGTCCTCTCCGGTGGCGGTGACCTCGACGCGCAGCCCGGAGTCGGTTGCGACCGTACCGGCGACGACCGACTCGCCGCGCTCGCGACGCACGGTCTTGGACTCACCGGTGACCATGGACTCGTCCATGCTCGCCGAGCCCTCGGTGATCCTGCCGTCGGCGGGGACCGATGAGCCGGGACGCACGACGACCACGTCCCCGACGACGAGGTCGGAGGGAGCGACCGTGACGACATCGTCGCCGTCGACCTTCTCGGCCTCGTCGGGCAGCAGCGCGGCCAGTGAGTCCAGCGCGGAGGTGGTCTGGGCCAGGGAGCGCATCTCGACCCAGTGGCCGAGCAGCATGATGACCACCAGCAGTGCCAGCTCCCACCAGAAGTTCAGCTCACGGTCGAGCAGGCGCAGGCTCGCACCCCAGGAGGCGATGAACGCCACCGTGATCGCCAGCCCGATCAGCAGCATCATCCCCGGCCGGCGCGAGCGGACCTCGCTGATCGCCCCGGTCAGGAAGGGCCAGCCACCCCAGAAGTAGACGACCGAGCCCAGCACCGGAGAGACCCACCACACCCACCCGGCGTCGGGCAGTCCGTAGCCGATGAGGTGGGCGAACATCTCGTTGAACCCGACCACCGGGACGGCCAGCGCGAGCATGATCCAGAACAGACGCCGGAACTGACCGACGTGATCGCCATGGCCCCCGTGCCCGTGGTCGTCGTGCCCGCCATGGTCGTGATGGGGCGGCTCGGCGGACGCGTCGGACTTTGCTGGTCGGCGCTCAAGGTCTTGATCGTGGCGCATACTCATGATCGCCACACTATACCCCGTAGGGGTATTGGGCAAGCGAGGAGCCCGCTCGGCCGATGCGCAATCGGTCCGGGCGGGCTCCTCGGGTATAGAGTGCTGGCAGTTCAGGCGATGTAGCGTTCGGGGTCGGCGTCAAAGAGCGGTCCGCAGGCGTCGCAGCACAGCCAGTACCGCTGACCCCGGTGGTGGCGGACCAGGCCGGCCGCCTCCGCCTCGGCCTTGATCACCGTGGTGCCGGTCATCACGGGGCACTCGGCGACGTCCTCGGCGCCGGTGCGGGCCAGGGCCTCGGGGTTCGCGCCGTGCCCGCCGCACGAGCCGTCAGCCGTCTCGTTGTGGGCGTGGCCGGGATTGGTCGGGTGAGTACTCATGTGGGGGTGTTTCCTTTCGTCGGAGGATGGTCGATCAGGCAGCGGTCGCCACAGCCGGTGCGGGCTGCTGCTCGGCTAGGGCTGTGGTGCTCTCGCCCGCCCCGGACTTGAACGTGCGCAGCCGCAGGCTGTTGGTGACGACGAAGACCGAGGAGAACGCCATGGCCGCACCCGCGAGCATCGGGTTGAGCAGCCCGAAGGCGGCCAGCGGGATCGCCGCGGTGTTGTAGGCGAAGGCCCAGAACAGGTTCGTCTTGATCGTTCGCAGGGTCCGGCGGGAGAGCCGGATCGCATCGGCGGCCGCGCGCAGGTCGCCACGGACCAGGGTGATGTCGGCGGCCTCGATGGCCACGTCTGTGCCGGTTCCCATCGCCAGGCCCAGGTCGGCCTGGGCCAAGGCCGGTGCGTCGTTGACACCGTCACCGACCATCGCCACCGTCTTGCCTTCTCGCTGAAGGCGGGCGACGACGTCGACCTTGTCCTTGGGCAGCACCTCGGCGATGACCTGCTTGATGCCGATCTCGGCGGCGACCTGCTCGGCCACGGTCTGGTTGTCACCGGTGAGCAGCACCGGGACGAGCCCCAGGTCCTTGAGCTGACCGACGGCCCGGGCGCTGCTGGGCTTGATCTCGTCCGCGACCACCAGGATGCCGCGGGCGGCACCGTCCCAGCCGACCGCCACGGCGGTCTTGCCCTGCGCCTCGGCCGTCTGCTTGGCCCCGCGAAGGTGATCGTCGAGATGCTGCGACCAGTCGGCCAGCATGGCCTCCCGGCCCACGAGTACCGCGTGGCCGTCGACGATGCCCTGGACGCCTAGGCCCTCCACGTTGTCGAAGGACTCCGGGGTGGGCAGGTCTCCCACCTCGACGGTGGCGCCCTTGGCGATGGCCTGGGCGATCGGGTGCTCCGAGGCGTCCTCCAGGGCTCCGGCGAGGCGGAGCAGCTCGGCGCGCTCGACGCCGGCGGCAGGCACGGCGTCGATCAGGGTCATCTTGCCGGTGGTGACGGTGCCGGTCTTGTCCAGCACGATGGTGGAGATCCGCCGGGTGGACTCCAGCACCTCCGGGCCCTTGATCAGCACACCCATCTGGGCTCCACGGCCGGTGCCGACCAGTAGCGCGGTCGGCGTGGCCAGCCCGAGGGCGCAGGGGCAGGCGATGATCAGCACCGCGACCGCGGCGGTGAATCCGGCCGCCAGCGGGAAGCCGGCGCCGATCCAGGCACCGAGCGCCGCGACGGCGATCGCGATGGCGATCGGGACGAAGACTCCGGAGACCCGGTCGGCCAGGCGCTGGATCTCGGCCTTGCCGGACTGGGCGTCCTCGACGAGCTGGGCCATCTGCGCCAGCTGGGTGTCCGAGCCGACTCGGGTCGCGCGGACGACCAGTCGGCCGCCGGCGTTGACCGTGGCGCCGGTGACCGGCTCGCCCTCGGCGACCTCGACCGGGACCGACTCGCCGGTCAGCATCGAGGCGTCGATGGCGCTCGTGCCGGAGGTGATCACGCCGTCGGTGGCGATCTTCTCCCCCGGGCGGACGACGAACTCATCGCCCACCGAGAGCTCCTCGATCGGCACGCGGTGCTCGCGGCCCTCGCGCAGGATGGCGACCTCCTTGGCGCCGAGCTCGAGCAGTGCTCGCAACGCGGCGCCGGCCCGTCGCTTGGAGCGCTTCTCGAAGTAGCGGCCCAACAGCACGAAGGTGATGACGCCGGCGGCCACCTCCAGGTAGATGTTGGCCAGTCCGTCGGAGCGGGAGATGGTCAGCTCGAAGGGGTGGGCCATCCCGGGTTCACCGGCGGTGCCGAAGAACAGCGCGACGATCGACCACGTCAGGGCCGCGGTGGTGCCCACCGAGATGAGCGTGTCCATGGTGGCCGCGCCGTGCCGCAGGTTCATCAGCGCAGCCCGGTGGAACGGCCATCCGGCCCACACGACCACGGGGGCCGCGAGGACGAGGGAGGCGAAGCCCCAGTAGTCGAACTGCAGGGCGGGGACCATGGCCATCGCGATCACCGGGACCGCCAGCACGGCAGCACCGATGAGCCGTTGGCGCAGCGTGCGCAGCTCCGTCTCCTCGGCCGACTCGCCGGTCGAGACGTCGTCACCGTCGGCGTCCGCGTTGACAGGCGGCGCGGGCAGCGCCGCGGTGTACCCGGTCTTCTCCACCTCGGCGATCAGGTCGGCGGGGTCGAGGCCCTCCGGCACTGTCACCCGGGCCTTCTCGGTGGCGTAGTTGACGCTGGCCGTCACCCCGTCGAGCTTGTTGAGCTTCTTCTCGATCCGGTTGGCGCACGACGCGCACGTCATGCCACCGATCTGCAGCTCGACGTCGGATCCCGCCGGGGCGGGCTCAGTGGTCGTGGTCATCGTCATCTCCTGTCCCATGGTCGTTCTTCTCATCGTTGCTGCCGTTCTCGTGACCCGACATCGAGGAGCCGGTGCGGTTCGTCGTGGCATCCAGGACGAACTCGGCCGTGCGCACGTTCCCGTCCACCTGGAAGTCCAGGTAGAGCAGGTAGCGGCCCGGCGTCGGTGCGGTGACGTCGAAGGCCACTCGAGGTCCGGACATCTCACCCGCCTGGGCCTCCGCGCCGCGCGGGTGCACGTGCAGGTAGGCCTGGTCGTTCTCACGCAGCGCCACCAGGTGGCCGTAGGCGCCCAGGTAGGGTTCCAGCTCGGTCACCGGTTCACCGTCGCGGGTGACGGTGGCGGTCACGGTGGAGGCCTCGCCGGCCACCACGTCACCGGCGAGGTCCACGTCGTAGCCGTCGACCTCGGACGAGGCGACCGGCTCGGACGGCGTCGACGGAGTGAACTCCCCGGCGACCTGCCTCAGCGTGGACACGGTGACGGTCTCCCCGGTGGCGGAGGGCACGAACTCCGCGTACAGCCGGTGGCTGCCCGCCGAAGCCCACTCCCAGGGGATGGACCATCGTCCGTCCGCATCCCGCTCCGGATGCACGTGCCGGAAGTCCTCGCCGTCGGCACGGACGGCGATCAGGTGCAGCTCCTTGTCGTGGGAGAGCTCGAAGTCGGTCACGGGCTCTCCGTCCGGGCCCAGCACCATCAGGCCGAGTTCGCCTCTCGCGCCGGTCGCCGTCGGAGCGTCCACGGCGTCCAGGCGGTAGCCGCCGGCTTCCGAGGTGAGTCCGGCCGGTGACGTGGCGACCCCATCGCGCTGGGCGGTGGCGTCGTGGCCGCCGTCGTCGCCCTGGTTCGCCCATGACTGGACCGTCCCCTGCGGCACCACCGCCCCCGCCGTGGCGAAGGCGACGCCGAACACGGCGATCAGCGTCGCCGCGTACAGGCCGAGCCTCACGGGCGCACGCATCTCAGAGACGCTCCGCTCGGTAACCCGCTTCGTCGACCGCAGTGAACACGTCCGAGTCCTCGATCGGCTCGTCGGTGGTCACGCTCAGCCGACCGGTCGAAGCGCTGACGTCGACTTCCTGGACTCCGGGGATCTGGGTGACCTCGGAACGGACGGCGGTCTCGCAGTGCCCGCAGGTCATCCCGGTCACGGCGTAGGTCTGAGTGGTGCTCATCGTCGTTGTCCTCTCCAATGCCTATCGACATCGACTAAGTAACGGGTAGGGGGTATCTGTATTCGACTCACCTCATGAATACCCTAATGGGGTATATGGATCAAGCGAGCCGAGAAGAAGGGAGTGCGGTCATGCCGATGCACCAGGTGGTGATACTCGGGGCGGGAGCGGCGGGGACAGCTGCTGCCGCAGCGTTCAGCAAGGCCCCGGGCGTCCACGCCACGCTCATGAGCGCCAGCGAGGAGGGGTCGTACAACCGGACCCTGGTGAACAAGGGTGTCGCGGCCGGGCTCATCGAGCCCGGGCAGGCGGTCCTGCCCGATCCCGGTGTCCCGATCGTGGACGGCACCGCCCGGTCCGTCGATGCCGCCGCGGGCAGCGTCCTGCTGACCTCCGGCGCGAGTGTCGACTTCGACGCACTCGTCGTGGCCACGGGCAGCGGTCCGCGACGGCTCGATGCCGACCTGCCGGGCGTCGGTGACGTCGTCGGAATGGGCCGGTTGAGCACCCTGCACTCGATGCGTGACGCGGTCAGGGTGCGCGACGTCCTGGCCCGCAGTCCGCATCCGGCCAGAGTGGTCGTGCTCGGCGCGGGGGTGCTGGCGGCCGAGACGTCGGCGCTGCTGCGCCGGGCCGGTCAAGAGGTCGCCATGGTGGCTCGCTCGTCCACGCCGGGATGCTCGGCGTTCGGCGAGGTGGTTGCCGACCGTGTCGCTGCGCTGCACCGCACCCACGTCTCGACCTACTTCGGCCGCTCGGTCCGAGCGTTGACCGTCGAAGGCAGCGCGGTGACCCTCGTGCTGGATGACCGGACGCGCCTGGGCGCCGACTTGATCGTCGCCGCGCACGGCACGGTGGCCGTGCCGCCGGCGCCGTGGACCGACGGCATCGAGGTCGACGGCTACCTCAGGGCGATCGACACCCCGCACGTGTACGCCGCCGGCGGCGTCGCGGTCCACCACCACGAGGCCCTCGGGTGGTGGCGGATCGACCCCTGGGCCGACGCCGCCGCCCAGGGGACCCACGTGGCCCGAAGCGTGCTGCACGACCGCGGACTCGGACCGGACCCCGGCCCCTACCTGGCCCGCAGCACCTTCTCGACACGCCTGTACGACCAGACGCTCAGTGGTGCCGGAATCACCGGCATCTTCGACTCTGCGCGAGTCGTCTCGACCGACCCGCTGGTCGTCGTGCACGAGCAGGACGACACAGCCGTCGCAGTGGTGGGGCTCGATGCCGGCCGACTCGTGCAGGACTGGGCGCCGCGCCTGCACGCCGACTCCTCGGCGAAGCGAATCCGTGCGTGACGCCTGCCGGGCACTCCTCTCGCCGGGCCAGTACCGTGGACGCCGATGAGTGCGGTCAGCCTGACAGGGTCGCCGCCAGTTCGCCCAGGATGGCTGCTGGCGGCACTGGCACTTGCGCTCATCGTCGGCGTCATCGCCATGCACTCCTTGTTCGCACAGGCCCCCCAGAGCTCGGACGTCTCGAACACGGCTGCCGTCGCCGAGCACCAGCTGGCGGCCGATGGGCTGATGCACCACGGTGAGGGCGCCGCGCAGCCCGGAGCGAGCCCGGAGCACTCCTCGATGCTGCAGGACTGTGGGGGGCTCCTCGCGGCCTGCATGGCGTTGCTTCTCTCGCTCGCCGGGCTGGTCCGGTGGCGTCGCGGGCGATCCTGGCGAGTGCTGTGGTTGCAGCCCCGGGGCACCACGATGCGTCTGGGGTACCCTCGGCGGTCGCTGGAGCTGTTGACACCACGACAACGCACCACCGTTCTTCGCTGCTGACGGACCGCGGTCTCCCCATCGGCGAGACACGACGACAACCCCTTTTCAGCACCCACATCAAGGAGAACCACTGTGCGTACACGCATGCTCGCAGCGACCATCGTCGCTGCCGCGGCCGCCCTGGCCGCCTGCTCCAACGGCGACGGATCCGACTCCTCCGCCGACTTCAACGACGCGGACGTCGCCTTCGCCCAGGAGATGATCCCGCACCACCGCCAGGCCACCGAGATGGCGGCCATGGCGGCGTCGCGAACCGACAACGCCGAGATCCTGGACCTGGCGGAGCAGATCTCCGCCGCCCAGGACCCCGAGATCGAGACGATGACCGGATGGCTCGAGGACTGGGGACAGGACGTGCCCGAGTCCATGGAGTCCATGGAGGGCATGGACCACTCCGGAATGTCGGGGATGATGTCCGAGGACGAGATGACGGCATTGGAGGATGCCTCGGACTCGAGGTTCGACGAGTTGTTCCTGTCCATGATGATCGAGCACCACGAGGGCGCGGTCGAGATGGCCCGGACCGAGCAGGAGGAAGGCCAGAACACCGCCGCCGTGGCACTGGCCGAGCAGATCGAGGCCGCCCAGGAGGCCGAGATCAGTCAGATGCGCGAGATGCTCGGGTCCTGAGCCCACTGTGATCCTCCGGTCGTCGCACCGACGACCGGAGGATCACGCCGGCTGCCATGATGAGCATCTCGACGATCACCCGGCGCGGCACCCTGCCGGCCGCCCTGGGATTCCTGCTACTGCTCGGCGCGTGCGCTGAGCCCGAAGCCGACACCGGTCCCGAACCGGCGATCGGCCACGTCCACGGACTCGGGGTCAACCCGGGCGACGACCGCCTCCACGTCGCGACCCACTTCGGCCTGTACGTGCTCGACGACGGCGAGCTGCGACGCGTCGGTCACGACACACACGACCTGATGGGCTTCACCGTCGTGGGTGAGGATCGCTTCCTGGCCAGCGGGCACCCCGTCGGTGGTGACCTGCCCGAGCCGATGGGACTGGTGCGCAGCGACGACGGCGGGCTGACGTGGGAACCGGTCAGCCTGACGGGCCGGGCCGACCTGCACGGCCTGGACGCCGACGGCGACGACCTCGCCGCCTACGACTCCTTCAGCGGCCGAGTGCTGACCTCCACCGACGCGGGCCGGACCTTCGAGACCGTCGGCGAGGTCGAGGCCCTCGACGTGGCGCTGACCGGTGGAGGCGACGTCGCCGTCGCCGGGGCGGACGGAGTCCTGCGGCTGATGGGCGGAGCAGGCGAAGAACGGCTGGGCGATGCGCCGGGGCTGGTCACGATCGACCGCGTACCCGGCGGCCTGGTGGGACTGGGCCCCGACGGCCGGGTGTGGGTGTCGTCGGACGCCCGCTCCTGGACCGGGCGCGGTCAGGTCGACGGCGTCCCTGCGGCCTTCACGGTGGACGGCGATCGCTGGTACTCGGCGAGCTCGACGGGCCTGTACGTCAGCGACGACGAGGGGGCCTCCTGGCGGGATGCGTCATGAGTGCTCGTGGGCGCCACCGGACTGCGACGAGCAGGAGGCGCCGGCGTCGACTGTCGCTCGTGATGGGTCTCGCTGTCGGTATCGCTGCAGGCGCCGTCGTCCTCGGCGTCCTGGTCTGGCCGCCGAAGGAGGCACCGACCGCCCCGAGTGGCGGGATCGCTGCTCCGACCCGCGCGGTCGTGCCGGACGACACCCGCCCGCGGCCCACCGGCCCGTCAAGGGCTCCGACCAGGACCCCGGCCCCGGTCCCACAGGAGGGGGCGGGCACCTTCTCCGTGGCGTCCGGTGACGACGAGCGACGAGGAGCCGAGGGTCGGCTGGTGGAGTACCGGGTCGAGGTCGAGGACGGACTCGGGATCGAGGCCGAGGACTTCGCCGACGCGGTCGGCTCGACACTCGCGCACCCGCGCGGGTGGACCGCGGACGGCCGGTTCTCCTTCCGCCACACCGCCGACGCTCGCCTCCGGGTGGTCCTGGCCAGCCCCGCGACCACCGATCGGCTCTGCGCACCGCTGCAGACCCGCGGGGAGGTATCGTGCCGCAACGGCGACGACGTCGTCATCAACGCTCGGCGCTGGACCGAGGGAGCGGCGGCGTACGACAGGCTCGGCGACTACCGGCACTACGTTGTCAACCACGAGGTCGGCCACGCACTCGGCTTCGGCCACGAGCCATGCTCGGCACCGGGCGAGCCCGCGCCCGTCATGCTCCAACAGACACTCGGCCTGCAGGGATGCGAACCCAACCCCTGGCCCTGACGAGCGGCCGGACCGGGCTCCCTCTCGCCACAGCAGGAGCGGCCCGGCGAGAGAGTGGTCAGGCTCAGAAACTTCACTACCGATGCGAGACGAGCGCCGTCAGCGAGCATGTTCGGACCTCATCGGAAGGACCTGCGGCCAACTCAGGCGCGAGGCTTCTCGCCGGTGACGATGCGGTCGGCCTTGTTCAGGGCTCGCGTACCAGGCGTTGAACGTGGTCTCCGGACAGTCGATAGAACTGGTGCCGTCCCTCGTGGGTCGCCTCGTCGATGCCAGCCAGTCGGAGCTTCTTGCTCAGCATGCGCGTCCTGGAGGGCACGCACTAAGGCGGTGCCCAGATCCCCGCACCTGCAGACCCATTTCGATGAGTTCGTGTTTCGGTTCAATCGACGCACGGCACGCGAACGTGGACTGCTGTTCTTGCGGCTTGCTCGAGAACGCTGTGACCTCCGCCGCCGTGCCCTACAAGAATCCCGTTGCGACACCTGGCCCCGGCTGCGCCCTCACCTGGCGCCGAGCACGACGCGGGTCCTCCTCGCAAGCTTCACCGACTCGCCGATCGACCGGCCGTGGCGAAAGGCCGCGGGATCGTAGCAGCAGGATGGATAGCCACTCTGCGTAAGAATGCTCCGGCGATTCCGTGCAGCGTTCGCTGCGGAACGACACTCGCCAAGGCCGCGGTCGCTGTCGTCTGGCTCGGTGCCTTTAAGGTGCTCCTGGAGAACGATCCGCCCCCTCCGTTCGCCGGGGTGGACGTCGGTCTCGCTGTGGCCCTCGGCGTCCTCCTCTGGCAGTCCGGCGATTCGAGCGCCGACGCTCTCCAGAGCGGTATGGCCCTGGGGTCACGGTCGTGCTGATCATGTGTGTGGTCCGTTGCCTGGTGAACCGAAGGTCCATCGCCTCTGGACCTCGGCGAGACTGGCAGTAGAGTTCGGCATCTATCCGGCCGCCAAACTGGGAACGGGAACTTCGAGCAGCCGTGCTGACGGCGCTGGCCTATGACGGTCGCCCTCCTCGCGCAGACGGGGGTGAATGGCGACGAGGGCGACCGGCCCCCACCATAGGCCGGGCTGAGCCTTCACAGCCATCGCTGACGGTTCGCGATGACGCCCCGTGCCGGGCGTCCGTTGATGGGGCCGTTGGCGAGAATGGCTCCGGACGGGTCTATCGGACTGTGGCTTCGTTCGCTTGGTGGCGGGGTTTTTGCAGCGCTCCGTGGCGGTCTTGTTGCCGCGATCACGCAGGACTGGCTGCAGGTAGGTGTCGCGGTCTGAACCGAGAGGGGTGCGCCCGGTCGGGGCCGTTTGGATCGCTGCCGCTACGTCAGAGTCCGAAGGCTCCGCCGCTGACGAGGATCACGATGCCGAGGCCGATGAGAACGATGGGGAAGAGGATGTGCTCCCAGCGTTCGAGCACTTCGGCGATCGGGGGGCGGGTGGCGACGAACTTTGCCAGGGCCACCAGGACCGCGACGAGCGCGAGGAAGACGATGCAGTAGGCGACTACTGCGAGAGGTTCCACGCTGAGGAAGACAGGGGTGTAGACGCCGATGTTGTCGCCGCCGTTGGCAAGGGTGACGCCTGCGACGGTCCACACGCCGACCTTCTTGCCGGCAACCTTGGCCTCGTCGTCATCGTCGTCATCGTCTCCGCGCCAGGCCTGCCATGCGGCCCAGAGGCCGAGGCCCAGAGGGATGAGACCGAAGTACGGGATGGCTGCCGAGGGCAGGAATGCTCCGGCACCGATGGTCACCAGGACCGCGGCACCGAGGATGCCGGCGAATCCGAGGTACTGGCCGGCCAGAATGCGGGCGGTAGTGCCGCGCTGGCCTGCCCCTCGCGCGAAGAAGAGGGAGAGCACGATGATGTCGTCGATGTTGGTCGCTGCGAACAGGCCCATCGCCTGCAAGACCGAGGTGAGGATCATGCGCCCTCCCCAGCTGCGTCGCATCCGGGAAGCGAGCAGGCGGGATCGATGCACGGGGCGTCTTCGTCCACTGCCAGGGTGGCATCGACCAGTGCCGTCAGCGCCTGCGCCAGGTGCGAATCGGCGATCTCATATCGTGTCCGACGACCCTCGGGCTCGGAGACGACGATCCCGCAATCGCGCAGGCATGCCAGGTGGTTGGACACGTTCGGGCGTGTCAGGTCCAGATCTCGGGCCAGTTCCGCCGGGTAAGCGGGATGGTCGAGCAGGGTCAAGATGATCCGGGATCGAGTGGGGTCGGCCAGTGCACGACCCAGGCGGTTCATCACGTCGAGACGCGAAGCAATAGTCAGCATGGACTGAACTATACAGCACGCACTGAACACTCGGTCACAGGCTGTGGCTTTCGCCGTTATATGGCGGGGTTCTGTCGACGCTCTGTGGCGGCATCTGCTCATGGCGATACACGCGAGCACCGGTCTGGTCACAGATAGCGGCAGACGGTCGTGGTGTCGCATTTGGTGGGGTCGCTGGTGGTGGCACTGTGGTGAAGGTGCGCGACGGTGTGTCGCAGTGCTTGCAGGTCGGCGATTTGGCGGTCCAGGTCGCCCAGGTGGGCTTCGAGCAGGGCGTGCACGTGCTGGCAGGGTGCGACTCCGGCGTCGCGGATGTCGAGGATCTCGCGAATCTGGGCCAGGGTGAGCCCAGCGGTGCGGCCGCGGCGAACGAAGTCCAGGCGCGCCAGGGCCGCAGGGGTGTAGTCGCGGTATCCGTTGGCGGTGCGCTCAGGCGCAGGTAGTAGGCCGGCTTCTTCGTAGAAGCGCAGCGTCTTGGTTGTGGTGCCGCTGGCCACGGCCAACTCACCGATGCGCACAGTGGCCCCTTTCTCGGCTCTCGTCCATGTTCGCCTTGACCTTCCCCTGCGCTGGAACGTCCACTATGGACGCTGAAGAGGGGTCACGCGAAGGAAGGTGGGCAAATGGGTGTGGACTACGACGTCGATCTGGCCGTGATCGGCTCAGGAGGCGCGGCGATGTCCGCCGCCATCGCGGCCAGCCAGGCCGGTAAGAGCGTCGTGCTGGTTGAGCGCGGTGTTCTGGGCGGGACGTGCGTGAACATCGGCTGCGTGCCGTCCAAGACGCTCCTGGCGGCCGCCGGGGCCCGGCACGCCGCGCTCACCAATCCCTTCAAAGGTGCCCCAACGTCAGCCGCACCGGTGAACCTCGGCGATCTGGTGGCCCAGAAGGACGCACTCATCGAGCGCCTGCGTGATGCGAAGTACGCCGATGTGGCCGCTGCCTACGGCTTCCAGGTCCGCCCAGGCCAGGCCAGCTTCCTGGACGGGGACACCCTGGCCGTCGACGGCCAGGCGCTGCGGGCCCGGGCCTATCTGGTCGCCACCGGTGCCACCCCCGCCATCCCGGAGGTGGTCGGTCTCGACTCTGTGGACCGGCTGACGTCCACCACCGCGATGCAGCTGACCGAGCTGCCTGAGTCCCTGGTCGTTATCGGTGGCGGGTACGTCGGGATGGAGCAGGCCCAGCTGTTCGCTCACCTCGGCACCCGGGTCTCTGTGGTCGGGCGTCTGGCGCCGCACGCCGAGCCGGAGCTGGCCCAGAGACTTCGGGAAGTCTTCACCGACGACGGCATCACCGTGGTCGAAGAGCGCGCGACCACTGTGGCCCGCGAACCAGGCCCCGCAGGAGAGGTGGTGGTGACCACGGACTCGGGCGAACAGGTGCGCGGCGCGCAGGTCCTGGTGGCCACCGGACGCCTGCCCCGCACCGACGGCCTGAACCTGGCCGCTGCCGGTGTGGACGTGGACGAGCGCGGCTTCGTCGTGGTCGACCAGACCCAGCGCACCTCCAACCCGCGCGTCTGGGCCGCCGGTGACGTCTCGGGGGCTCCCCAGTACGTCTACGCCGCCGCCGCCGGCGGTCGGGCCGCCGCGCTCAACGCCCTGACCGAGGACAGGTACCCGCCGGCAGCTCGGGTCGACTACGCCGGCTTTCCTGCGGTCGTGTTCACCCGGCCCCAGCTGGCCTCGGCGGGGTTGACCGAGGACGAGGCCCTCACCCGAGGGCACGCGTGCGACTGCCGCGTCCTGGACCTGTCCGATGTCCCCCGGGCGCTCGTCCAGCACGACACCCGCGGGGCGGTGAAGCTCGTCGCCGACGCCGTGAGCGGCAAGGTTCTGGGCGTGCACGCTCTGGCGGACGGGGCCGGGGAGATCATGCTGGCGGCCACCTACGCCATCAAAAGCGGCATGACCGTCGACGATCTGGCCGACACCTGGGCGCCGTACCTGACCATGAGCGAAAGCCTGCGCATCGTGGCCGGCCTCTTCCGAAACCAGATGCCGACGTCATGCTGCGCCTGAAACCCGCGGCCCCAGCGGGGTGGACGAGGGCTCCCGCGGCGGCCCGCCTGGCGCCGTGAATGTGCCTTAAAAACCTACAGTCTTATGAGACACCAGGCGGGGACCGGACGCCGAGACCGCTTCATGGGCCGATGGGCACCTTCTGCCTCTCGCGAAGTCGTCTCACCGTGAACTGTCGCAGGGTGGTGCTCGGTAGGGGTTTGTGAGTCATAATCATGTCATGAGGCTCTTGGGGTACACCCGCGTGAGCACTGCGAGTCAGGCCGCGCAGTTGCAGTTGGATGCACTCGTGGATTCCGGGGTGCAGAAGCGGGATGTGTTCGCGGATGTGACCTCGGGTAGCCGGACCGCGATCGAACGCCCGGGGATGAAGCGCCTGTTGGACTATGCCGAGTCCGGCGACACGGTCGTGGTGTGGCGCATCGACCGGCTCGGCCGATCCTTGATCGATGTCCTCAACACCGTGAACCTGATGCGCGACAAGGGCGTAAAGATCAAGTCGCTTTCGGACGGCATCGACCCGGAGACCACTTCCGGCCGGTTAATGCTGGGCATGCTGGCCACGCTGGCCGAGTACGAGCGCGAGCTGATCACCGAGCGAGTCAATGCCGGCATCGCTGCGGCGAAGCAGAGCGGTACCCGGTTCGGTCGGCCGCCTGTTGACCCGGCGGTGATTGCGGAGAAACTCGACATCGCTCGGGACGCCCGCGCCAAGGGTCGCACCGCCGAGGAAGCCGCCCGATTGGTCGGATGGTCTCGCGCCACGCTGTACCGGCACCAACAGGCTGCCCGCGACCGCGACATGGTCTCCCAGCAGGTGTGACATGGACGGGCCGCAGCGGTGGCGAATCCTCCGGCTTCACGTCGAGGACGGCATCTCGCTGACGACCCTGGCCCGTGACACCGGCACCGGGCTGCGGACACTGCAACGCTGGCACCAGCTTTACAAGACCGGCGGCATCGCGGCGTTGGAGCCGCGGCCACGACGCGACACGGGATCTCGACGCACTCCGGCGGAACTGGTCACGTTTCTCGAGCACCTCGCGCTGACCCGCCCACGCCCGAGCACCGCTGCATTGCACCGGCTCACCACGGCCGAAGCGGGTCGCTTGGGTTTGGCGGCCCCGAGCTATGCCACGGTCCGCGCCATCGTCCACGCTTTGGACCCGGCCCTGGTGACGCTTGCTCTGGAGGGGCCGGCAGCATATCGGGACCGCTATGAACTGGTGTTCCGCCATCGCGCCGAACGGCCGAATGTGACGTGGCAAGCCGATCACACCGAACTCGACATCCTCATCACCGGCGCCAGCGGCACCCCCGACCGGCCCTGGCTGACGGTGGTGATGGACGACTACTCCCGCGCGGTCTGCGGGTACATGGTCTTCACCGGGGCGCCATCGGCGATGAACACCGCGCTGGTGCTACGACAGGCGATCTGGCGCAAGACCGAACCGGCCTGGGCGATGTGCGGACTACCCGACGTCCTCTATATCGATCACGGCAGCGACTTCACCAGCCGCCACCTCGAGTACACCGCGGTCTCACTGAAAATCCGCCTCATCTTCTCCACCGTCGGTCGCCCGCAAGGCCGAGGCAAGATCGAGCGGTTCTTCGGCACAGTCAACACCGAGCTCCTGGCCACCCTGCCCGGACATCTGGCACCAGGGGCCAAGACACCTCCATCTCTGGATCTACCTGCGCTCGATCAGGCGATCGCCGGTTTCATCGCCACCTACAACGAGCGGACCCACCGGGAGATCGGGACGAGCCCGAAGAAGGCGTGGATCGGTGACGGGTGGTTGCCACGCATGCCCGAATCCCTCGATGAACTCGACGGACTGCTGCTGACGGTGCCCAAGCACCGCACCGTGCAGCGTGACGGCATCCACTTCCAAGGCCGGCGCTACCTCGCGCCAACTCTGGCACCGTTCGTTGGCCGCCCGGTGACGATCCGCTACGACCCGCGTGACATCTCCGAGGTTCGCGTATACGACCGCGACACCTTCCTCTGCGTGGCCATCGATGAGGCGCACCCGAACCAACGGGTAAGCCTGCAAGAAGTCGAGACCGCACGCCGAGCCCGCCGGCGCCAACTGCGCAAAGACATCAACGACCGCATCCCGCGTATCGCCGATCGGGCCGAACCGCGCACCGCCGCCCCCGGAGCGCGGCCAACCAAGCTGCGCACCTACGAAGAGGACTAAGGATGGCCAAGGACTTCATCATCACCAAGGAACATCGCCGGTTCACCGAACTCGCCACCGCGGTACGCAAGGAACGCACCATCGGCATCTGTCACGGCGACGCCGGCATCGGCAAGACCCAATCGGCACGCCGATACGCCCACTGGGACACCGTGGAACCGTTCATCACCGAATGGGGGCCGCGCACCGAAGACGACGCCAAGCTTTATGCAACTGCGAACCGGTGCCGGACCGTGTTCTACACCCCCGAGGTGCTCCCCAGGCCCAAAATCCTCATGCACGAGATCGCGCACCTGCAGACAAAGCTCGGCATCTGCATCGACGAACACCAGCGCAACATCGGCAAAGTCACCGGCGCCCGCTCAGGTCACACCAACAAGTGGGTCGAGCTGCTCATCATCGATGAAGCCGAACGACTGGCCCCGACCGCACTCGAACTCCTCCGTGATGAACACGACCGCTACGACCTGGCGATCATCCTCATCGGCATGCCTGGCATTGACCAGCGGTTTCGCCACTACCCTCAGCTCTACAGCCGCCTCGGATTTTCACACCGATACCGGGCACTAGGACGCGAGGAACTGCTCTTCGTCCTCGATCGCCATTGGAAACGCCTCGGCCGCACTCTTGACCCAGACGACTTCACCGACGCTCAAGCGATCGCCGCGATCGAACGCATCACCCGGGGCAACTTCCGCCTCCTCGAACGCCTCTTCCCTCAGATCGCCCGAGTGCTCAAGATCAACCAACTCGAGACCATCACCGACGACGTCATAGAATCCGCCGCCAGCATCCTCGTGATCGGAAACTAACGCCCCCAAGCGATCACAGAAAACCGCCGCAAAGCACTCAAACCCACAGTGGTGGACGAGCATGTCACGACCTGTCCGGTCGACGATCGTCTATCGGACACCGAGGTTCGGGCCCCGCGTACCTAGCAGGCATGAGCACCCCCACGCCTGCGCGGCGACCCAAGGGAAGCCCGACCGGTGGCCAGTTCTCAGCAGCGGACCATGCCGGCGACAGCATCAACCTCAGCGAGGACCTGGGTCCGCCGTCGACCACTGACCAGCCCAGGCCGCTGAGCGAGCACAGCGACCACGCCCCATCGATCGCCGCGCGCCTCGCCGAATACCAGGCGGGCGACTCCATCGACGTCGTTCGCGACGGCCGCACATGCACGTACACGGTCCAACGCACGCTCACGAGGGCCGACGGCGGCTTCGGATCGTCGGACCACGCGAGGCTAACGGTTGGTTTCGGTCCCGGGCGCTACAACTTCGAGATCACAGCCGCTCAGATCAAGGCTGGCTTCGTCGACGTCTTCGAGTCGCGAGCGCCATGATGTTTCGCCAGGCTCATAGGATCTCGACATGTTGATTGGCTACGCCCGAGTCTCCACCGCTGCGCAGGACCTCACCGTCCAGCAGAGGCGCTTGCTTGAGCTCGGCGTCACCGAGGACCGGATCTACGTCGACCACGGGCTGACGGGCACCAACCGAGCACGCCCCGGCCTGGAACAGGCGTTGGCGGCGTGCCGCGAAGGTGACCAGCTGGTCGTGCCCAAGCTCGACCGCCTCGCACGGTCCGTCCCCGATGCGCGCAGCATCTGCGATCAGCTGACCAGCGATGGCATCGTGCTGAACCTCGGAGGGTCTGTTCACGACCCCAAGGACCCAGTCGGCCGTCTGCTTTTCAACGCCCTCGCGATGGTCGCTGAGTTCGAAGCCGACCTCATCAAGCTCCGCACACGCGAGGGCATGGCACTCGCTCGTGAACGTGGCCGTCTCAAGGGACGCAAGCCCAAGCTGTCGCCGCGCCAGGAGGCCCACCTGGTCAAGCTCTTCAAGGAGGGTGAGCACTCGGTTGCCGAGCTCGCCGAGCTGTTCGGTGTCGCCAGGGCCACGGTCTACCGAGCTGTCGAACGATCGATGGAGTCCGGGGTCTAGCCCATCGAGTGATGGTTCGATCGGGGCCACTGTGCGAGGTTCGACCGGTGCCGCGTACCTAGTAGGTGAGGGGCACGCTCCCGGGCATGGTGCGCAGGGAGATCCTGCGACAGCGTTCGGTATTTCGCTCATGAAACACCCTGGAGCGTGGCTCCCTCAACTGGGCAGGAAGTCTCCCCATTCCGCCACAGACTGGTTCTGCGGGCAGCAGGTGGCACGCTGGTGGCATGTGCGGTCGATACGCCTCCACTCGCAGCCGCGGTGACCTCCTGAAGGACTTCGAGATCCTCGACGAGGCCACCGACGACAGGTCGGTCGAACCTGACTACAACGTGGCCCCCACCAAGGAGGCGCCGGTAGTCCTGAGCCGGCCACCACGAGACGCGAAGGACGCCGACCCCGTCCGGCAGCTGCGACACCTCACCTGGGGTCTCGTTCCCTCATGGAGCAAGGAAGCCAAGCTCGGCCGCATGATCAACGCGCGCGCCGAGACTGTGCACGAGCTGGCATCCTTCCGCAAGCCTTTCCGGTCACGTCGAGCCATCGTGCCGATCGCCGGCTTCTACGAGTGGATCCCCACCCAGAAGAAGACTCCGTCGGGCCGGAAGCAGAAGCAGCCGTTCTACTTGCACCCGAAGGTCGGGCAGACGCTCCCGCTCGCCGGTCTCTATGAGTTCTGGCGCGACAAGACCAGGGCCGACGACGACCTGGACCGCTGGCTGACGACCTTCACCATCATCACCACCGAAGCGACCGACGACGTCGGCCACGTTCACGACCGGATGCCGATGACCATCGACCCCGAGCACTGGGAAGCATGGCTCGACCCCCACAACGATGACGTCGACGCGGTGCGGGCTCTGATGGCCCCACCTCTGCCAGGCAGCTTGGAGATCTACCCCGTGAGCACGTTGGTCAGCAACGTACGCAACAACGGCCCAGAACTGCTCGAACCGCTACCGGTGGAACCAAAGGCCGGCGACTGACCTGAGTCAGATCTCGACCCAGTCGCAAAGCCCGCTTCATCCGAGAAGGCCGCCTCAACGTCACGATTTATGACTGGTCGACGCCCACTCGTATAGAGGGGCATGTGACGAACTCCAGCAAGAGCAAAGGTGACCGCGGCGAACGCGAAGCCGTCGCTGTCCTCAAGCACCTCAGCCCCCACCTGCTCGTCGACCGCCCCGACCGATTCCTCGGCGCCGGCCGCAAGGACGACGAAGGCGACCTGAGGGTCTTCCCCGACACCTCCGTGCAGGTCAAGGCATGGGGTATCTCCACGATCGGCACCGCCCTCCGATCGGCCGCCGCCGGCGCCGAACGCCAACGACTCAACGCTCGCTTCGATCTCGGCGTCGGCCTCGTGCCCATCCCGAGGGCTCGCAACGGAACCGTCAGGTGGCTGGCCGCCGTCCAGACCAGCTGTCAGTGGCCCACCCCAGTCATCGAGGACCCGGTCGAGTTCTCGATGATCTCGCGGCTGCTGGCCTGGCTGCGCGACGACGCCGGTCCCCACGGCTACCTCGCCATCCCACGTCACGAACGCATCGGGCTGCTGTGCGGCGGCAACAGCGCCACCGACATCTACGTCGCCCCTCTCGAGGCGTGGCTGGCGGCCTACGAGACCTACCGGCAGATCCCACTGCGCTCCACCGGCTGACATGGCCCGCCCGTATCGTGCGCGCTTGGCCGGCACGAAGACCAGCCCACATCTGGAGCTGGATTTCGGCCGAGGCGCCGTGCTGCCGCAAGGCCACCCGCGGGCCGGCGAGCTGGTCGTGGACTGGGTGCGACGGGCGCCAGGGCGAGAGTGGGACCGGACCCGGGGGATCTGGCTGCTGACTGCCACCGGTGCTGCTCGGCCACCCTCGCAGGTGCTGGCGCGCGCCGGCTTCGACATCGAGTACCCCGACGACGTCTTCACCCACGTCGACGATCTGTGGCCGCCCATCGCGCGGCTCTCGCGCGGCCGCCCGGGAGTCGCTCTCATCCGGCACCGCTTCGCCGGCTTCGATCGCGTCCGCACCCTTCTGCCGTCAGCCACCTGGGACAAGACCACCCAGCGGTTCGAGGTCGCGGTCACCGACCTCCTCGACGACCACCACGACGTCATCGACGGGCTGGTCATCGACGATGACACCCACTCGGCTGCGGTCGCCGCCGCACTTCGCACCATCGGCCCCGATGACGCCGACACCGCGTCGGCCGCCGCGGCTGCCGCGCTCTCGACCGGTATCGGGTCCGGTGAGGTCGACGTGAGTCGTCTGGTCGCCGAGGTCGGCGATGTCCCGGACTGGTTCGGCTTGAACCTGCGCCCCTACCAGCGGTTGGCCGCGCTCGCTGCGCTGTGCGGGCGAAACTTCATCGCCGATGATCCGGGCGCCGGCAAGACCAGGGCGGCTCTGGCGGCGGCGGCGATCAAGGGAGCCAGGCGGGTGTTGGTGGTCTCGCCGCCGGTGGCGGTCACCCACTGGGGTGTGGAAGCAGCCCAGTCCGGCATCACCGTCGAATCATCGAGTGATCCAGACCCAACGACGACACCGGAGCACGTGGCCTGTGTTCGGGCCGGACGCAAGGAACCGGAGCTGCCACCGGTCGGGGTGGCGGTGGTGCCGGACTCACTGTTGTCGAGCCGGCCGGCCTTGTTGAACCGACTCATCGACTGGCGCCCTGACGTCGTCATCGTCGATGAGTCGCACCGCTACCGCACCTGGATCAGCGCCCGCAGCAAGGCGATCCGATCTCTGTGTCTGTCGATGCCGCCGGAGACGTTGTGCCTGCCGATGACGGGGACGCCGATGTTCACCTCCCCGGCCGAGCTCGCCGCCCAGCTGGCCATCAGCGGGCACCTCGGGCCAGTGTTCGGTGGGTACGAGGCGTTCGTCGAGCAGACGTGCCGGACCGACAAGTTCGGCAACCTGCGCCCGCAGAAGCGCAAGCTCGGCTGGCTGCGCCGCGAGCTCGACTCGAAGGTGTGGGTGCGGCGCAAGAAAGCCGACATCCTTCCGGATCTGCCAGGCAAGTCACGCACCTCCAACTGGCTGGACGTCGACCTCGCGGCCTACCGTGCCTCCCACGCGGACGCACTGGAGACCGTCACCGAGTGGGTCGAGGACGTCGTGGCCGAGCACGGCTCGTACCCGACGTCGCGGCAGGTCGACGCCTACGTCAACGGCCGGATCGCCTTGGTCTCTCCGCTACGCAAGGCTGCCGGGTTGGCGAAGGTGCCAGCTGCCGTGGAGATGATCGAGAACTGGGTCGCCTCCAACGTCACCGACGGGACCGTCGTGGAGCCGCTGGTTGTGTGGGCCCACCACCGCGAGGCCGTCGCCGAGCTCGCCGCGGCCGCGATCGCCAAGGTCGGCGACGGCATGGTCGACGTGATCGACGGCGCCAGCTCCTCGACTGAACGGGGCAAGGCAGTGCAGGCATTCCAGGGCGGCCTCACGGCGGTACTGATCTGTTCGATCACCGCCGCCGGGGTCGGGGTCACCCTGACCCGCGGATCGACCCAGCTGTTCGTCGAGACCAGCTGGGACGTTCCTGAGGTCACCCAAGCCGAAGACCGCCAGGACCGCTTCGGACAACAGAACCACGTGCAGTGCCAGTACCTGCTGGCCACGGGCACCCTCGATGGCCGCATCTTCACTGTCCTGCAGGAGAAGTCCGAGGTGCTCACCCAGGCCGTAACTGGGTCCCAGACGATCATCGTCGATGGACTCGACGCCGACGTCTCGACCACGGCGGCCGAAGTCGTCCGCTCGGTCGTGGATGAGGCGATCGACCGCCACCAGGCGAAGGGCCGGCGGCGGGCCGCGTGAGCGGAGGGCCACCGGTGCCGCGTACCTAGAAGGCGACACCGCCCGAACCGTCAGGAGAGTGACCTCGAGATGCTGCCCAACTTTCGCCGCTTGATCATCGGCATCCCCGCCCTGGTGCTGCTGTGGGCGGTCTCGAACTCCCTCGGTGTCACAGCTGCACTCACGACCGCGCTCGGCCTGCCCGACCTGGACTACTTCGACGTCCCCGCCATCCCGCAGGTGGTTCACATCAACGAGGACGCCGAGTCGACCAACCTGGTCGACGGCCTGTTGTCGGCCGCCGAGGAACGCCTCGGAGGAGGCTCCGGGGAAGCTCTGGATGAGGACCGGGTCGCTGAAGCGATCACCCAGGCCGAAGCGCTGACCGTGAAGGGTCGGGCACCGAAGACCGGATACTCCCGAGAGGAGTTCGGAGCGACCTGGACCGACGCCGTCGACGTCGAACTCGGCCGCAACGGCTGCGACACCCGCAACGACATCCTCGGCCGCGACCTGGACCACGTCGAGCACAAGCCCGGTACCGGCGACTGCAAGGTCCTCACCGGCACACTTCAGGACCCATACACCGGCAACAGCATCGACTTCGTCCAGGGCAGGACGTCCTCCCAGGCGGTGCAGATCGACCATCTCGTCGCCCTGTCGGACGCCTGGCAGAAGGGCGCCCAGCAGTGGCCTCAGGAGAAGCGGACCGAACTGGCCAACGATCCGGCGAACCTCCTCGCAGTCGACGGACCGACGAACTCGTCCAAGGGTGACGCCGACGTCGCGACCTGGCTGCCGCCCAACAAGCCCCACAGGTGTGAGTACGTCGCCCAGGTCGTCGGCGTGAAGGCCGCATACGACATCTGGGTCACCCAGGCCGAGCAGGACGCGATGATCCGCGTCCTGAGCACCACTTGCTGAGCGAAAGGGCTCTGGTGGACGCCATGACTGACGTCCCCATCCAGGCATAGGGGAGAACATGGCCGACTTTCGCGAGCTCCAGACGCCAACGGGGATACCTGCCCTGGCGCAGGCGGCTTCCCTCGCGTTGGCGGTCTTCGAGCACGCACGCGTCACCAGCTGGGACGAGCTCGGCGAGGCGGTGCGCTCCGGCGTCGCCCAGGCGTGCCTGTCGTCGCTTGTCATCGAGCCCGATCAGGCTGAGCTCATGAACCAGCACGCGGCCGTCCTGCGGCTCATCCGGCACAAGCCGCTGGTGACGGTCGCGGTCTGCCCAAAGTGTGAACGATGGGTGCTGGTCGCCGGCTCCGTCCCGACGTCCTGCAAGGCGCGGTGGGGGTGTGACGGGTCACCGGTGAAGGCCTCCAAGGCCAAGCGACCCGTTATCGAGAAGACGAAGAGCGCCTCCCCGTGAACGGGGCCACTGTGCAGAGTCGCGGGCATGCCGCCTACCTGGAAGGCATGAGCACCGACCCTGCCGCGAGCGACTCCGAGAATCGGTCCATCTTTGGGCCGATCATGGCTGAGTATGTGCGCTCCGAACGGCCGACGATTACCGAAGCCGAGTACGACGCTCTCGACGATGGGGAGCGGCCATGTGGCGTCACCCGCCCCGGGACCCTCGGGTATCAGCGGTGCTGGCGTGTCCAGGGCCACGCGCCCCCGCACTTGGCGCAGGACGGAGAGGCATGGACAGTGCCGACCGATTCGGAGTCAGGTCGATGATGCGCCGCGGCAACTACTACGCCACCGCCAACACCCGGCGCTCCGACGGCGTACGTCAGGACCACCAGACTGCGCGTCAGGCGCGCACGCTCGCCGCGGCGTGCCGGTCGGTCGATGCCTTCGACCATGCCGAGCGCACCGGTCAGGGCTTCGTGCAGCTCTGGGTAGAGCTCGAGCAGCGTCGCTACGTCGTAGCCGAGCGCGACGAGGCCGGCAACTGGTGGGCGCTCTCTCCATATGGCGGCAGCCTGCGCGCGATCGATCAGGAGGGGTCCAATGGATGAGGCGACGTGCTCCTACTGCGGCGCTGCGGCCGTCTTCACGGGAGGACGCGACCCGGTTGACGGGATGCTCGACGGCGATCACTACTGCCAGGAGCACCAATACCGGGCCCCCGTCGCGACGGTCCTGATCACCAAGGACGACCGATGAAGCGCCCAACGGTTCGGCAGATCGAGACGGCTCGGCACGTGCTGATGTGGCAGTCCGAGTCGAGCAGTGATGGTCGGTTGCGCGATGCCATCGGTCTCGTGCGGTTCGAGTGGGGCGAGGAACTGGACCGCCGCGAATCGACCGATTCGGAGGCGGATCGATGACCGTCCCCTTGTCCCGCCGTCGAGCGTCCGCGCGCGCCGCCGCGCGGCAGCAGCAGCGCGAGATCGACGCCACTTTGGCTGAGCTGCAGGCCGAGCGCGACGCCGAGTATGAGCAGGTCAAAGCTGCTCGCAAGGCAGCTCGCGAGGCCGAGGCTGACCGACCAAAGCTCACTGCGGATGACGTGCGCGGCCACGTCGCCGTCCGTGACGAGTTCGGCTGGCATCGCATCGTCCGCGTCAACGCGAAATCTGTCACCGTCGAAACGCCGTACTCGTGGACTGACCGGATCCCGCTAAGCAGGGTGCTGGAGGCGAGGTCGTGAACGGGTCGATGCACGACAACTGAGACGAGCTCGAACCGACCGATTCGGGGGACGGCACGTTATGACACGATCGAACACACGTCCTGCCTCTCTGCTTGAGTGCAGTAGGTGTGTTTCAGCCGTGTGTGAGCTCCTTCAGAGGGTGCGGGTCGGTCTCGACGGCCTGCTGGAGTAGGCGGTAGAAGAGCATGCCGCGGGCGCGGGAGTTGCGCCGGTTGAAGCGGAAGGTGAACTCGTCGAGGTAGTAGGGCAGGTGTCGGTTGCTGAGCCCCTGGTGCAGCGTGCCGGCTGTCCAGCGCTTGAGTAGCGAGGAGACGAGGTGGGGTCCGGGAGTGACGGCATCGATGTTCTCCACGCGGCGGCTGCGCTCAGTGCTGGGCGTAGCCTGGTGCCCATAGCCCAGCGTCGTGAGCCGGATGAACGGGGCGGCGCCGTCGGTGTGGACCATCGTGCCCGGGACAATCACTTCTTGGGCGAAGTCGATCATGTCGAGTCCGCCGGAGCGTTGCGCCACCTCGAGCCTGACCCGGCCCAGGTGACCGGCTGCGGTGCGTTCCACGGCGATCGTGATCGGGACCTTGTCGCTCGCGCCCCCCAGTTTGCCTGCGCTTTTGCCTCCGAGGAAGCTCTGGTCGAGTTCGACGCTCACTGGCATGCCGCGGCGGTCCACACCACCCAACTGATCGCGTCCGGGCCGGACCATCGCCCGTCGCAGCTTGTGCAGCCACGCCCAGGCAGTCTCATAGGACCCGAACCCCACGGCGTCCTGAAGGCCCTGCGCTGAGATGCCGTTCTTCTGCGACGTGATCATCCAGATCGCCCCGAACCACGTCGACAGCGGCGTGTGAGAGCGGTGGAAGATCGTCCCGGCCGTCGCCGAGGTCTTCACCGCGCAGTCGCGGCACATCCGCAGCCCTCGACCCGTCATCCAGCACTCATCGTGACCGCACCGCGGACACTCAAACCCAGACGGCCACCGAAGAGCGGCCAGATACTCACGACAGTCCACATCATCGTCGAACCAGGACCCGAACTCCTGATACGTGCGGGGATAGTCAACGCCTCCCACCGGCCACTGCGCAGACATGAAATCAGACTACTGCACTCAAGCAGAGACGCAGGACACACGTTCTACTATCTCCAGATGGGGGCGAACCCGCCGAAGCGCGACGCGTGGCCACGGCCTCGCACGACCAGACACGTCTGGTACCGCCGTCGCGGCACACCCGACGTGTTTCTCCCCGTCCAGGCGCTGGTGTTGGAGTGGCGTCTACACGGCACCCGCTGGCGTGCTCTGGTCGTGTTCGTCGACACGGTTGGGCGTGATCGGGCGACGGTGCAGCGGTGGGCGCATGAGGACGAGTTGTGTCCGGTGTGGTCTGATCCGAACGTCTTCACCACCTACCCACGACGTTGAGTTGGGGCTGCTCCTGTGCGGACCACCGTCGGTGCCGCGTACCTAGAAGACAACAACGCGATCAGCGACATGAACTCGACCAGCGCCGCACAGGAGCAGACCGATGGCCAACCGCATCGAATGGGCCCACACCAGCCAAGGCTTCGACTACACCGGCACCCCCGGTGACTACGCCTACGACGGCAGCCACAACGACGGACCGGCCGTCTCACTTGGTGAGGGCGTGGTGCTGGAGGCCGACTCGGTTCCCGAGTTGCTGGGGTTCCTGAACAGCATCGTCACCAGCATCAACGACCAGCAGGAGAGGTGACCATCGTGTGCGAGCACCTCATCATCACCACCCTGGGAGGGGATGCCACTGGCACCGAGGCCGTCGTCACCGCCGGCACTGATGAGCTGGCGCTGCGAGCGAACGGCTACCCCGACGCCACTGTCCACATCGTCACCGTCGATGAGGTCGCGGCGCGACTGCACTGGCTTTACGGCGGGGATCGCGTCGCCGGGTGGGACGACCTGAGCGAGGATCGACGCCGGGTGTTCCGTGACAACGCCGCCGAGATCCTGATCTCTGAGCACCAGAGGGCCCTGTGATGACGAGCCGCGAGCAGCACGAGGACCAGGTCCGCGACCTGGCGACCATGCTGGCCAAGGCCGTGGACGACGCCGACTCGTGCGACGGCGGCTACGACGACCGCTGTCGCGAGCAGTGGGAGGCAGGCGCACGCGCAGCACTGGCCTGGTTCTCTGCGCGCACACTTCTGCGGATGTCCCCGTCTCTGCTCGACAGTGGACGTCTGGCCTCGGTCATCGAATCCAGCGGCCACCTGCCGGCCCACCCGAGCGACCAGGTCAACGTGTGGAACGCCCAGGGCATCGCCGACGCGGTGATCGCTCACCGGGCGGAGGCCCCCGATGATCCCGCAGTCTGAGCCAGTGGCGATCCGCCGGCCCGAGCGCGGCAAGGCTCACCGCTCCACCCTGCACCCGAACGCCCCGCAGGAGTACGCCGGCCTCACCGCCTGCGGACGGCCCGCGACACCGATGACCGAGCAGATACCCCTCGCCCAGACGGACCCAGCGGATCGGTGCACCCGCTGCTGGACCGACAGGACGCGAGACTGACGCACCGCTCCACGGAACCCCTGCCGAGAAATCTCGCCTCCAGGTGTCCCAGATCCGGGATCGACCGACACCTCTACCTCAATGAGGGGGCCGAACACCGGCCCCACCAGCAGTGGAGGCGGTCCTGCCATGGCGGACCACGAGACCCCCGACCCAGGCGCTACTGCACCCGAGCATCCACAGTTGCCCGGCGGCCCCGCGTACCTAGCAGACATGACGGCAGCACAAGCCAGGGAAGCAGCTCGCCAGGGCGACGGACGGTTCGGCCTTCAGGAGCACGCCGACGACGACCTTGACTCCCTGCACGACGAGACCGCGACGAGCTCGCTGAGCCCCGAAGAGCTCATGACGACAGCCCAACGCTCAGCCCGCATCTGGTGGAGCCGGCAGTCGGGCCCCGTTGGCCATGCCGGGATGGACGTCGACGATGTGGCATCCGAGGCAGTCGTCGCCCTGCTGCAGCAGCGCGAGCGAGGAGCTGACATCGAGTACGAGAAGGCGTTCGTGGACAGGATCGCCAAGATCGCACCAACCACCGGGCCCGGTTCCGTCGATCGACGAGCACGCGCAATGTTCCGCGACCGCATCGCAGGTTTCGAGCAGGAGCATCACCGGCATCCGACGCGGCTGGAGCGCAGTGACATCGCCGACGACATCCGCGCCGGCTGGCACGATCCCCGCCACCGCCCGTCAGTCGGGTTCGAGGACGAGACCCGTCAGGTGTGGTTCGAGGACTACGACCGCCCGGCGGAGGCATCAGCCGCCCGTCAGGCGCCGGCTGCCGGCGAGACCGTCAACCATGGGATCGAGGGCGCCCTGGATCAGCTGGAGGATTCCGACGGGTCCTGCCAGGGCAAGTTCACCGCCCGACGGGAGGCCTGGGACACCCTCGCCACTGCCACCGGCGCACCGCCGGCACGACCGAGGTCGATGCGGGTGCACCACGCGACTGCGGCCCGCAAGCAGATCAAGGCCGCCGGCGGTGCTGCCCGGGTCGCGGCCGACTGGGACGCCGGGCGTGATGATGCCACGACGGAGGCGCTGTTCGCGCCCTTCGGTGGCTCGGAGCTGGACGGCACCGGCCGCGAACGTGTGGTCGAGCTGTTGACCCGTCACCAGGCCTACGCCGAGGAGTTGTGGGCCGCGGCTGTCCGCACCAGCGAGAACCGCACCAGAGCCAGCTGACGAATGTGGCGCATGTTCCCCGGTAGAGGCGATCACACCCGGCACCGCCTCGCGTCGAGCAGCAGGACGAGGGGAACATCATGAAGGCAGCATCAGGGGACAGCATCAACCTCCGAGGCGGATGGGACCAGCTCTGGTCCGCACTGCGGGCCGCATCCGGCTTCGAGCAGGTCCTCAGCCTGGCCACGATCGTCGGCGTGATGCTGGTCGTCGTCGCGTTCATCGGCTGGCTGTGGAAGCGCAAGCGCTCCAACGGTTTCAGCGGCGCCGGAAGCGACTCCGGCGGCATCTGGATCGCCATGATCATCGGCGCCGTGTTGGCCGCGCCAGGGCTGCTCTTCCCCATCGTGCTCACGATCTTCGACGTCATCGTGAACGCCGGCATCTCCATCTGGAATCAGACCGCCTGAGACGGCGGCCGCGTCCGCGGCCGCACGGGGTCGGGAGGCCACCATGCTGCTCTACAACCTGACGATGATGACGGGCAAGGAAGCCATGTCCTCGGGCAAGGTCGTTATCGGCGTCTTCGACATCAACAAGCGGGCCTGGTATCTGTTCGCTGCGACCTTGCCTATCTCGGTGATCATGGCGGCGCTGGCGTGGTTGTTCGTCGGCGAGTACGCGATCATCGCCGCCCCGGCAACCTCCGCCCTCATTTTGTGGATGTTCCACTTCCGCTCCACCAAGGGCCTGCGGCTGCGGCACTACCGCACCTTCATGGATCACCGTCGTGCCGCGGTCGGTGTGCCGATGCTGGCCAACAGGCCCATCGACGTCGCCGAGCAGCTCAGCTACCGCACCATGCAGTCCACCGCTGCCTACGGGGCCAGCGACCGGACGCGCGAGCGGTCGGAGTCCTCAGCTGAAGCGGACGCCCCACCAGGGGCGGTCAGTTCGATGATCGACGGGGTCTTCCGATGAGCATCGCTCGTCTCCAGCAGCGCTTCGGACCGGCGATGAGCTCCGTCATCCTGGCGGTGCTGATCGTGCTCGTGCCAGCTAGCGCTACTGCCTCAACGGAGGCGGCCGAACGCGAAGCAGCGGCGACGGTCCCGGCTGCATCGGCATTGCCGTCGTCTCTGGCCGTGTCGGCGACACCCGATGACGGTCCCGACGCTCACCGCCCGGCGACCCCAGGGGTGTGCACGGCTGAGTCCAAGGACGGCACTAGCACCGCGCTTCCGGTCAACCGGTGGACCCAGGGCATGTCGCTGCACTCGCGTCTGCACGGGTCGTTTTGGAAGGACACCGGCGAGAAGCTGCAGCGCGACGTGCAGATGCAGGCCATGTTCGGGTTCGGCAACGCGATCATGTCCGGCACCGCCGGGATGGTCGAGGGAGCCACTGCATTCTGCCCGTTGGATACGTTCGGCGGCGTCGCCGACGGCGCGGCCAAGTCCATCGGGACCGCGATCACCGTCAGCAACAACTCGATCGTCCTCACCACGATCCTGTCAGCGACCGCCCTGGTCGTCTTGTTCAGCCTGTTTCGACAAGGTGGGCAGCCAGGGGCGGTTCGATCGCTCCTGGCCAAGGCGCTGATCATCGCCGCCATGGGCGTGATGGTCGCTGGTGCCTCGCAGACGACTGGAGGAGAGCCTGGCGGCGGGGAGTTCAAGCCTGGCACCGGGTCGCCGGGCTGGATCGCGCAGACCGTCGACTCGACGATCTCCCAGCTCGCTGCCAAGCCCGCCGCCGCTCTGTCGACCCAGCTGTACGACTCCAACAACATCCTCTCGGTCACCCCGTCACGCAACGCCGCCGGCGAACCGGTTGAACCGACCCCGCTGTCGTGCGCCAGCTATGTCCGCTCGCTGCACGAGCAGTACCGCTCCTCCTACGGCACCGCAACCGACGCCGACACGCCCGCCATGGCACCGGCGTCACTGTCGACGATGTGGGAGATGACCGGGCTGCGGTCCTGGACCGTAGCCCAGACCGGAGCGCAGAACGGACACGGCCAGTACATGTACTGCCGGATCCTGGAGTCGAACGTCTCCGCTCCCGTCGACGCCCCGAACGCAGGGGCCAACCGGGACTCGGGCAACGTGCAGACCACCCCGGCAACCGTCAGGCAGACGCTCGCGTCCGTCACCGACGGACGGGACGACACCACCGTTGGTGACGGGTTCGACGAGACGATCAGCACCGAAGCGCTGCGGTCCCTGGCGCTGCAGTCCAGCGACGACAACAAGAAGCGCGACCGCGCCTACGTCGGCTGGGCAACCTGCCGACTGGTGGACAACAATCCGCTGAACTTCGACAACCCCAACGGCTGGCAGATCAACGGGTCGAGACAGCAGCTGATCGACAACTTCGACGGTTCCCAAGCGTCGTCGGAGTGCCACAAGCTGTTCAACCAGCCCGACTACTCCGGGGACTACTTCGACTGGGACGAGGCCGACGACCACATCAAGTCCGCCGACCTGACTCCTGGGGCCCGCGACTTCCTGCGCACCCTGCACGGCACCTCGAACTCCTCGGGAATCGCCGCGGCGTTCATCTACGTACTCGCAGCCTTCTGCATCGGAGCGGTCTTCGGCGGCATGGCGATCGCGATCTTCGTGGCCAAGCTCGCCACGCTGGGGATCTCACTGTCGATCTTCTTCATCCTCGCCTGGCTTCTGCTGCCCGCTTCGGACGCCACGAAACTGGGCAAGGTCGCCAAGGTCTACCTGGGATTGAGCTTGTTCGCGTTCGGCGCCCAGGTCATCTTGAGCATCATCGTGCTGATGACGATGGTGTTCATCACGATCGGCATGGCGATCTCGGCCAACACAATCGTGCAGATGGTCTGGGCCGGGGGCGCACCGATCGTCGCGGTTCTGTCGCTGCACCTCCTGTTTAAGCAGCTGAAGGTTCCCAGCCCGATGACACCGTCGGGTGCGATGTCGTACGGGCGGATGGCGGTCTCCGGTGGACTGGGGGCGGCCGCGGGGGCCGGGGCGATGGATCTGGCGAACCGTGGCCGCTCGGCCAAGCTCGGCCGCCGCGCCAAGGGCCTCGACCGCGGCATGTTCGCGCGGAAGAAGAACGCTGGTGAGAACGCCGGGGACGGCTCGCAGAGGATGCGTCCGGACGGTCAGCAGCCGGGCGGGGCTGCCGGCGGTGAGGGCGATGAGCTCGCGAAGGCTCGTGAGTGGGCTCAGTCCAGTGATGTGGACACCGGGGCGAAGCACCGTCAGGACGAGGCTCGGGCGCAGCGCAAGGCTGCGATCAGCTCTCGGGCGAAGACGGTGAAGGCTCGTGCAGCGAAGGGTGTGAAGGTCGCCGGCGTGGCGACGGGTGTCGGCCTGGCTGCGGTGGGCACCGGTGGATTGGGCCTGGGCGCGGTGGCGGCGGCCGGTGGTGTTGCGGCGGCGGCGCACAGCGTGAAGAAGTCACGGGCGACCAAGGAGCAGCAGCGCATCGATGCGGATGTGTTGTCGCAGTATCAGCGGCACCGGGCTGCGGCTGAGGCGGCCGAGTCTCAGCGGGAGAAGGTGCTGGTGGTGGACGCGTCAGGTGGGCCGAGTGAGTCCAAGCGCGGACCCAGTGAGGACCGCTGATGCCCGAGATCCAGCCCCGCGTGCAGATGGGCCGCCCCGAGGGCGGGCAGTTCTCGGTGGCTGAGCGCGAGGCAGACGCCCTAGAGTCTCTGGACATGGACGCCGACGGCACGTTCTTCTTCCCACCCCGGCTGAGAACCCCGGACGAGGTGGTCGAGTTCTGGACTCAGGTGCGGGTACCCGACGTCGCGCTCCGGAGAGTCCGCACCGCGAACCTCCTCGCCTACGAGCACATCGTGGAGAACTGGCCAGTGGCCGACTGGGAGGACGAGTACCGCGGGCAGTGGCTGGAGCGTCACCCGGAGCCGGACAAGCCTGGCCTCATGGCTGGCAAGAACCATCCGCGTCGTGTGTGGGAGGCCGAGCTCGAGGCAGAACGTGAGCGAGTGATCGTCGAACGGCGCGAATTCTGGGCTGGGCTTCGTGGGGAGATCCCCGCGGGCGACGAGCGCACTCTCGTGCGTGTGATCGGGATGTATCGAAGTGGCCGCAGCGAGGATTTCAGCGAGCCCCAGATGGAGGAGATCCGAAGTATCCAGGTCGAGACCAGTGATGGCTCGAAGACCGCGACGGAGTTCGCACGCCAGTACCCAGCATTCCGGTCCATCAATCATCGCCCGATGTTCCTGGAGATGCAGCCCGAGGACGACCCGGCCGTGCTAGGTGCCAGGATCCAGTCGCTCGAAGAGATGGACCGCTCCATTTCCGGCCAAGTCGACGGTGTCGCACGCCAGATCGAGGGGCTCGGTCACTTCATCGACACTGTCGACCGCGTCAACAACGCCCAGTCGCCCCGTGAGGTCAAGAAGATCGCGAAGGACGCCGAGCGGCGCAACAGCTAGCCTCGTCACGATTCAACATCGCGACGACCCGTACGCGCCAAGAGCGCCTCGACCTTGTCGATCCGGCCATGAGAGGAACCACGTGGGTCAAGCCGAGCGACGGATACTCTCTGGCGCGTATCAGCGAAGCGGTGACCGGTCCGTCGCATTCCTTGATGAATCGATCCGCATGCCTGAAGAGGACGGCCCGTCGTACTACATCCTCGCCGCTGTACAGGTTCACCCGTTGGACCTTGAAGGCATGCGAGAAGAGGCCGAGGACGTCGTCGGCGGGTCCTTCTGGCACACCACGGAGGAAATCCGGACCGAGCGGGGACGCGAACGAGCGCACGAGTTCCTGACCGTTCTCGGCACCGGCGCCGAACCCTGCATCGTTGCCCTCGCCAGCCGAGTGAGAGCCGACGACGTTGATGCCGAGGCCGCCAGGCGAGACTGCTTCCGAACTCTGCTGCCAGCCCTGCAGAATGGCGGTCCCGGCTGGTCGCCCACGCGACTTGCCGTGCTCGAACAACGCCGAACACGCGCCATGCGCAACCGCGATGCCGCAACCCACAAACTGCTTGTGAGTGACGGAACTATCTCTCGCCACTTCCAACTGCTGCAAGCATCCCCAGCGGACGAGCACCTGCTCTGGCTGCCCGACCTCGTCGCTTCAGCGGTACGGCGGGACCACGCTCACCGCGACCGATCGTATGTCGAGCACATCAAGCACAACCTGACGATCCTCTAGCAAGAAGCAACCCCCTGCTGCCGCAGCTACACAGGGGGCCAGGCTGACTGTTGCGGCATGACCCGGAAGAGCCAGCGCCTTGCTTGACACCTACGATACACGACCGCGGACCCTCAGCCCAAGCTCGCAGCGTTGAAGTGCGATCGAAGCGTGGCTGGTTGAGAAGTTCCTCGAGCCCGGTGAGGGTGCCGGCATCGATTGCCGGTCCTGAGCAGACTATTGCCCCGGGAGTCCGGACAGGGTCCGAATAGTCACCGGGGCATTACGGGACTCATCGTAGTTGGCCACGGTCCGCGATCAAGTTCGGTTCGCTCCGAGGCCGCCGGTGACGAAGGCGGAGCCTCGCCGGATTCGTGAACGGACCGCACTGATCCATCTGCTCATCGTGGCAGGGAGGACGGACACCGTGAGCGAAGTCGGAGTCGTGCCGCGTACCTAGAAGGTGACGAACCCGTAGGCAGCATCGGAGGACGCATGAGCGACCGAGTTCAAGACGACACCGCGGCACTCAGACGGAACCTTCTCCTGCGCCTCGGTGTCAAGGGATTCGTGTTGTCAGCGGTCGGGATCGGCTTGGTCTGGACGGAGAACGTCGTTGCGGCCCTGGTCGGTTCGGCGTTGTTCGTCGCTGGCTCTTTGCTATTCGCCGCCGTCGTCTTCTGGACCCCGTTGGTCATCTTCAGCCTGTGGGAACGAAAGACTGACACCCGTCGGCGGATGTCGGCCGAGGAGAAGCACGATGGGTGACTTCCCCTGGACCGAGTTCGTGATGTCGCCCGGCTTCGGTGGTCTCGCCGCCGTGGTCGCCGCCACGATCGCCTACGTCGGGGTCCACAAGACCGTGAAGTCCCGCCGTGCCGCCGACCGGAAGGCTCAGTGGTGGGACCGTGCCCGCTGGGCGCTCGACCTCACGCTCTACGACGGCTCCGAACACCGCGAGGTCGGCTACAGCGTCTTGGAAGCACTGGGTCAGAGCGAGTACGCGGCAGAGCACGAAACGGACCTGATCGACGCCGCGCTCGACCGCACTCTCGACGCCTACGCCGCCCAAGACGAAGCCGACGAACCTGGCTCCAGCCCGGAGGCTGAGGCACAATGGACACCAGAGGACGACGACGGAGCAGACTCATGACCGCAAGCCAGACGCCGCAGCACAGCAGCGTGAACGGCCACGCCTCAAGCCGGTCGTCCGAGAACGACCGCCGGATCACCAAGCGCGAGGCCATTGCCGCCGCGCGAGCGAAGGTCGCCATCGACAAGCGAAGAGGCCGGACCTCGGAGCCCTGGATTGTCGAACTTGCCAGCGAAGGACGCTAGATCCGCCCCGGCACGTTGAGCGGACGCTTGGACCTCGAGAGTCGGTCGCCTGGACTGTTTGAGCGGCTGGACGGGGTCCAGTCGATTCGCGGTGGAGCAATCTTTCGCCGCGACGATGCCCCCGAGCGGCGGGCGAACGGCTAGGACGCCGGACGGGGACGCCACTCAAAGGGTTCGTGGCTGGCCCAGAAGCCGACGAACGCGGCTGAGAAGAGTGCAAGCGCGCCGTACTGGTAATCGATGGCCAAAACCAGGATCGTGCTGCCGGCGGCGAACAGCCCTTCCTTGGCGTAGCGCGCGATGGGATGTCGCAGCCACCAGCCACCGATCAAGCCGGCGACGATAGCGTGGGTGAGAGTCAGTGCGACGAGCATAGATGCCACCTCCTGTGATCCATGCTCGCAGCGGCGGGTGGGGCTAATCCAGTCAAACCGGCCGCTGATTCAGTGCCTGTCGGGTAGCCCCCGGCTCACAAGCGGTGTCGCTGCGCAACGAAGACTGCGCAGAATCTCCGGGCTAGATGTATGAGGCCATGACGTTGTTGACGCGTGTCGGTGCTGCAGAGGCAGGCGGTTGCGCGTCGTGAGCGCCGTGGGGACGGTGATAGTTGTAGTGCCGGTTCCACGTTTCCAGCGCGGCAGCGCGTTCTGCTTCCGAGCGCCAGATGCGCGCGTAGAGGAACTCTTCAGCGAGGATCCGGTTGTAGCGCTCGACTTTGCCGTTGTGTCGAGGCGTGTATGGCGTGATGCGCTGGTGTCGGCTGGTCCCGACCGCTTCGCGGAAGGCAGCAGATCGGTAGCAGGAACCGTTGTCAGTCACGACGCGCTCGATCCGGGTGATGCCGTGCTTAGCGAACCAGGCTCTGGCCCGCCCGAAGAACGCGACGGCAGTGACGGCCCTCTCATCCGGTAACGCTTCTGTGTAAGCGAGTCGGGTGTGTCCGTCGATGGCGGAATGCAGGTAGATGTACCCGGTCCTGGCACCGCGGGTCTTCGTGCGGGCGACAGCCTTGGCCTTCTCGCTGCCTTTGCCGTGCACACGCCACCCGCCGCCGTCGGGGATGCGCCCGACCTTCTTCACGTCCAGATGCACCATGTGGCCGGGACGTTTGGCGTTGATCCTTTGCGGCTCCCGGTTCGTCTCGCCGTTCGGGTCGATAAACTTCCGTCGATTCAGGCCCAGCTGTGCGAGGAGCCGGGTGATGGTGCGACGGCTCACCGGTGTTCCTGCCTGCTCGAGCTCGAACGCAATACGGGACGCCGACCATTTGTGTTCCCGCCGCATCGACTCGATCTGCTGCACGAGGCAGCCAGGCGTTGCAGATGGCTGTCGGGCCGGAGAAGATGAGCGGTCCAGTAGGCCGGTCTTCCCGAATCGCTTGTATCTGTTGACCCATTTCGAGGCGGTTGCGCGGGAGATCCCCATCTCGGCGGCCACGTGGGAGATAGGGCGGGTGCGGCAGCGTTCGATCAGGCGGCGTCGGCCTTCGGGTGAGAGGGGAGCGTTGGCATGCGTAGGCGAGGTCATGGCTGCTCTCAGCGATCTCAGATCAGCTCCATCACCGGGCCTTCATGCACGGCCTCGTAGATCACGTTGCGGATCACGTTGGCCTCTTCCGAGGTCAGGGTGCGGTCGATGGGGCGCAGCATGATCCGGATCAGGAGATTGACTTGTCTTTCCAGAGTGCCGAGCCTAGAGCGCGCGGCCTCGGGTAGTCCCTCGTGGGGTGTGCGGCTGAGAATCTCGAGAGACTCGATGACGTCGGCGTTATCTCCGAGGGCGACGCGGATGCGGTCACCAAGCGTCTCCTCGTCCTCTTGTGCATCCACGACGACTGAAATGTCGCGCCGGGCCGCAGGCAGAAGTGAAACGTGCTGCCATGGATCCAGGGTGAGCATCTGGGTTGCTATGCGCGGGTCTTCTGCCCGGAGATAGCGGATGTCAGGGATGCCCTTGCGCAGCATGAGTGCACGTTCAAGGCCCATACCGAGAGCCAGGCCGGACCATCGCTCGGGGTCGAGGCCCGATCCGCGCAGCACCTCGGGATGGATGCGGCCGCACTCGGCGAGCTCAAGCCATTCGTCGTCGTGGAGCACGTCGATCTGCCTACCACCGACGGTGTATGGGTGCGCCACGTCTGTTGTTCTCCACTGCGCATCCGGAAGGACTGCCTCGACCAAGTGGCCGATCATCGTGAGCATGTCCTCGTCATCGGTATCCGGAGTGCTACGGATGCGCCACAAGTCCACCTGGTGGGGTTCCCCCACGTGGGTGCGATCGACGGCGTCGCGACGGTAGACGAGGCCGGGCACCACGAGTAACTCATCCACCTCGGACATCCCCGCATAGTCCTCAAGGACGCGCGGGAGTTCGGCACTCATATGACTGCGAAGCATCACTGCAGGGCTGATGTAACGGGTGTACCGGCGAGCCCGAGTAACATCATCCGGGTCGTAACCGAGGCGGTCGTAGTTGTCCCGAACAGGAACGACCGGCGAGCTGCGCACATACCGGAGGGAGCTGTCCCACTCGGGCTGCAAACGGTCGATGACCGATTGCAGCAATGTCAGGATGGCGTGAGGCCCCTGGTCGGGATCGGTGAGGTCGCGCACGTTGAGAGCGCGATAGAGCTGGTCGGAAGTCAGATAGTCGGCGTGCGACATGCGAAGGTCTCCAAGAAGATGGCAGGTAGGTGAAGGACGAGAAAATTCCCCCGGCCGTACCTGCGGAGACCTACTGCGCTACGACTGCGCGTCGAAGACCCCGCGGCCATATCCCGGCCGGGGGTCTTGAAATCGCTGCTGCATCCGCATGACACCAGTGTAGCTGCGCGACCAGCCACCCGCGAGAAACGTCAACAACCTCCTGGCCAGCAACAGCTAGATTGCACAGATCGGGGTGATCGGTGGTTGGTGTGCAGTTTGCGGTGCACACCCCACAGCGGCCACCGGCTACGCGGGTGCTTGAGTCAGGCGTCGCTTGAAGCCGCACCAGGGTGAGCGTTGCCGACAGATGTTCGCTGGCAGCGGATCGCGCCGTCCTTCGATGGTGGCTGCGCTTCGCTTCTACTCCCCATGCCCGGCTGGTTTCAGGCGCAGCGCAGGACCAGAGACCAGTGCGAGTGTTATCGCTGCCGCGGTGTGCGAGGTCGTCCGATCCAGCGGGGCACCGCGTTCCGGTAGGCGGTGAACTGCTTGGGGAACCTGTCGGTGAGGTGGACTTCCTCCATCGGGATCTGGATGCGGTCGATCCAGGCTGTGAAGGCCACCGCCGGGACGAGCGCGCCGATCGATCGTCGTGCTGCCGCGTGGGACAGGAGCATGCCGGCCATGCCGACGTACATCGGGTTGCGGGACAGGGCGTTCGGACCGCCGGTGACCAGGGCGTCGGACGTGACGCCCTGACGAGGGTCGACCGTGGTCCCGGCCCGTCGGAAGGCACGCGCTGATCCGACGAGCAGGGCCACGGACGGCACCGCCACGGCAGCCGCCGCGATCCGTGAACCGCGGGTGGAGCGACGTCCGCGCGCGATGGCCGCCTGGCTCGCTCCAGCGACCAGGGCAAGCGCCAAGGGCGGGATCGGGCGCATCATCGGGCCCTCGCCTGCGCCCGGGTGCGACTCACTCCGCGAGCGCGGATGCCATTGCCGATGACGATGACCTCGGCGATCTCGTGGACCAGGACGACGGCGGCGAGGCCGAGGACGCCGAAGAGGGCCAGTGGTAGGAGCACGATGATGATCAGCAGCGAGAGGATGATGTTCTGGTTGATGATGCGGCGTCCTCGGCGGGCGTGGTCGAACGCTCGTGGGATGAGTCGCAGGTCGTGGCCGGTGAAGGCGACGTCAGCGGACTCGATCGCCGCGTCCGAGCCGGTCGCGCCCATGGCGATGCCGATGTCGGAGGCCGCGAGGGCGGGTGCATCGTTGATGCCGTCGCCGATCATCGCCACGGAGGTTGTGTGGGTGAGCTCGGTGATCGCAGCGGCCTTGTCCTCGGGTCGCAGCTCGGCGCGAACGTCGGTGATTCCGGCCTGGGCGGCGAGAGCGTGGGCGGTGCGGGTGTTGTCGCCGGTGAGCATGGTGATGCCGATGCCCTGACTGGTCAGGGTGCGCACGACCTCGGGCACCTCGGGACGCAGTTCGTCGCGCACCCCGATCGCCCCGACCGGTGTGTTGTCGCGGTGCACGATCACCACGGTCATGCCCTGGCTCTCCAGGCTGGCGACCTGATCTGTCAGGGTGCCGGACTCCAGCCAGCGTGGGCTGCCGACGGTGACGGTGGTCCCGTGGATGTGGCCCTGGATGCCGTGGCCGGCCAGTTCGCTCACCTTCGTTGCTGCGGGAGCATCCGGCGAGGCGGTGGCGATCGCGGCGGCGAGGGGGTGGGTGCTGTGCTGCTCCAGGGCTGCCGCCCAGCCCAGCACGTCGTCCTGAGTATTTTCGGCGGTGGTGAGGATGGCGGTGACGGTGGGCTCGTTGCGGGTCAGGGTGCCGGTCTTGTCGACGGCGACGTGGCGCACGCCGCCGAAGCGCTCGAAGATCGCGCCGGACTTGATGATCACACCGAACCTGCTGGCCGATCCGATCGCCGCGACGACGGTGATCGGCACCGAGATGGCCAGCGCGCATGGCGATGCCGCGACCAGGACCACCAGGGCGCGGGTGATCCAGAGCTCCGGGTCTCCGAACAGGGAGCCGAGCAGCGCGACCAGGATGGCCAGGATCAGCACGCCCGGCACGAGCGGTCGCGCGATTCGGTCGGCCAGCCTGGCCCGGTCGCCCTTGTCGGCCTGGGCCTGCTCGACCAGCTCCACGATCGTGGTCAGCGAGTTGTCGGTCCCGGCCGCGGTGGCCTCGACCTCCAGTGCGCCGACGGTGTTGATCGCACCGGCAGAGACGGCCTCACCGGGTTCGACCTCGACCGGGATCGACTCGCCGGTGATCGCGGAAGTATCTAGACTGCTGAGCCCGGAGCGCACGATCCCATCGGTCGCGATCCGCTCACCAGGCCGCACCAGCATCAACTGACCGGCGGTCAGCTCCTGGGCGGCGACCTGCCTCGAGGCGCCATCGACCAGGACCGTCGCGGTCTCGGGCACGAGCTTCAACAGCGCACGCAGGCCTCCTCTGGCCCGGTCCATGGCCTTGTCCTCCAGCGCCTCGGCAATGGAGTACAAGAACGCCAGCGCGGCCGCTTCCTCCACATAGCCAAGGATCACCGCGCCGACCGCGCTGATCGTCATCAGCAGACTGATGCCGAGCTTGCCCTGCGTGAACAGCGTGCGGATCGCGCCCGGTACGAAGGTCGACCCACCCAGCAGCAGGCCGATCCAGAACAGCCCCAGAGCAGGGGTCTCGACCCCGGACCACTCGCAGATCAGACCGGCAAGCAACGCGATCCCGGAGAACACCGGGACCAGCACCTCACGATCCTTCCACCACGGCCCATCGAGATCGTCGTCCTCATGGAGGTCGACCTCATTGACCTGCGGCCCAGAGACCGCGCTCACGCGTCGGCTCCCGTCTCGCAGCAACCCGGAACCGAGCAGCCAGGATCGATGCACTCCGCGCTCTCATCAACCGCGAGCGTCACGTCGACCAACGCATTCAACGCCGCCGCCAGATGCGGGTCAGCGATCTCATAGCGCGTCTGCCGGCCTTCCGGTTCGGCGACCACGATCCCGCAATCCCGCAGACACGTCAGATGGTTCGACACGTTCGAGCGCGTCAGCTCCAATTGCCGAGACAACACCGCCGGATAGCTCGGCCCCTCCAACAGGACCATCAAGATCCGCGAACGCGACGGATCAGCCATCGCCCGACCCAGCCGGTTCATCACATCAAGACGAGAAGCAATAGTCAGCATATACTGACCATACAGTGATCACTGACTAATGGCCAGGCCGGGCGCATTGTGCCGCTGGGTACCTTGAAGACGCCAGCCACAACCCACCCTCCACCGACAGCGATGTGAAGGACCACGCGATGACCACCAGCAACAGCACCAGGAACCTCGGCGTGACTGCGGCCGTCGTGGGGGTCGTCGTGGCGATCCTTGCGGGGTTCGCCATCGCACAGACGATGAGCGACTCCGACGGTGACGGCGGTGAGCAGCAGGTGGTGACGGACGAGAGCCACCGGCTGGACGAGGTGCCGGATGCCAAGGCGACGCTGGTGGAGTTCCTGGACTTCGAGTGCGAGGCGTGCGGCGCCGCGTACCCGTTCATCGAGGATCTGCGCGAGCGGTACGACGGTGAGCTGGAGTTCGTCGTCCGCTACTTCCCGCTGGAGGGGCACGCCAACTCTCGCAACGCCGCCCACGCGGTGGAGGCCGCCGCGCGCCAGGGTGAGCTGGAGGCGATGTACCAGCGGATGTTCGACACGCAGGCCGAGTGGGGCGAGCAGCAGGAGTCCCAGGCGCCGTTGTTCCGTTCTTGGGCCGAGGAGCTGGGTCTGGACATGGGGCAGTACGACCGGGACGTCGACAGCGACGACGTCGCCGAGCGCGTCGAGCGGGACTTCCGGGACGGCTCGGAGCTCGACGTCACCGGGACGCCCACCTTCTTCCTCAATGGCGAGAGGCTCGAGCCGCAGTCCGAGCAGGACTTCTACGACGCCATCGACGCCGCACTCGAGGACTGAGCGGTCTTGGTGTGTGCTGTGCTCGAGCCCAGCACCGTTGAAGGTCTGGCCGAGGACCTCGCTCGAGGAGCCGCGTGCACGGCCCGGTGCCCGTGGTGATCCAGTCAGTCGTGCGCGGTGCCGTGGGAGGTCACGCCTGCGATGGCGATCTCGGTGGCGTGGGCTGCTGCCGCTCGGATCTGTTGGCGGGAGTGTCCTTGTCTTGCGGATTCGTAGAGCGCTCCGATGAGTGCTCCGACGACCGACCCGACCATGCCGGCTGCTTCTACTCGACTCACCTGGGTTGGATATGCCTCATGCAGGGCGTGGGCGAGGTGGGTCTGCGCTTCGAGGGTATGAAGCAGGGCGCGTGACAAGAGATCCGTGTCGCCGACGATCAGTTGCTGCCTCAAGGTGCCTGCCGCGGGATCCTCATCGTGCTCCGGCGCCAGGAGTGTGCCGATGGCTTTCTGTAGTGCGCTGGCGACGGGTGAGCTCTCGGCGTGCGTCGCGATCGTCTCGCACGCTGCGGTGACCCGTTCCCGGGGGTCGGCGAACAGGACGTCTGCCTTGCTCGGGAAGTAGCTGAAGAACGTCTTGGTCGACACCTCGGCGGCCTCCGCGATCTCGGCGACGGTGGTCGCGGAGTAGCCCTGCTCGCCGAACAGGTGCAGAGCCTGCAGCGCTCGTTGGACCTGCTGCGCACCGCGCTGCACTGCAGACACGGCGACATCGCTGACTGCCCGCAGCTCGCCGCCGTCCTGGAACAGGACGTTGTCGAGGGATCCGCCGGCACCTGAGCGGTAGGCGTGACGGGTTCGGGGCCTGCGCATCCTTGCCGTGGTCGTTCAGGGTGGCCATGCTTGGGGCATGCTCTCGGCTGCGCTCACATCATCGGCGGCTGGTGTGTCATCGTCTGTGCTGGCCACGGACGGGATCATCGTGATGGCGATACCGGCTTTCGTGCCCGCCGTCCTGCTGGTGGGCATCGTGCTGTACATCGCACGCAAGGACCGCATGGACGAGCTGGAGGAAACGACGACGGCCGGCAGCGGAGCTGAAGACGTGCCGCCGGCATCACCCGGAGAGACAAACCATGCTGGAGTCGACCGCGGCGGTGAAAGGTCACCGGACGCACGTTGACCTCGACCCAGCTCCCTCACTCGCCGAGCGTCGAAGCGCAGACGCTGCAGAGACGCAGCTGTGCTCATGTCCGCGTCATGCGGGCCCGGCCGCCGGACGGCGACCGGGCCCTTGGCAGACACTGCCTGGGTGTTTGCTCAGCGCTTGGTCACACGCACCGTCTTCGTCGTGGTGGTCTTGCCACCCTTGCCCGACGCGTTGAGGGTGAATGTCACCTTCCCGGGCTGGGCCTCGCGCAGCTTGACCACGAAGGACCCACCCTTGGTGGACACCTTCTCGGTGGCGATCTTCTTTCGTCCCTGCGTGGCGGTCAGCGTGGCCTTGCTCGCATCGGAGAAGCCGGTCGTGAGTCGCACTCCCTTGTGCGCCTCGGACGGGCTCACCGACGAGGGTGCCTTGAGCGTCGCCGTCGGCTTCGGGTGTGAGGTCGGTGGCGGGGTGGGCTTGGTTCCCGATGCGCCGCGGGCCATGATGCCGAACAGGTCCGTCTGGTCGATCGTGCCGGTGACGTTCGCGGCCTGCGGGCCGCTGGCGGCCACCCGGATCTGTGAACCGGTGTGCGCCGACCCCTCGTCCTGCGTCGAGTAGGCCACCGTCAGGGGGTCTCCGTCGGCGGTCCGGACCGTTGCGGTCTGCTTGCCGCCGTCGGCGCTGCCGACGATCTGTGTGGAGTGTGCGTGGTCGGCGGTCACGATGATCAGCGTGTCGGGGTTGCTCTTCTGGTACTCCAGGGCCACCTTGACGGTCGCGTCGATCTCGCGCAGGTCGCCGATGGCGCCGCAGATGTCGGAGGCGTGCTCCTGCTTGTCGATCATGGCGCTCTCGGTCTGCAGGAAGAAGCCCTTCTTGTTGTCGAGCAGCTCGATCGCCTTCCCGGTCATCTCCGACAGCGACGGCTCGTCCCCGCGGTCGGCGTCCGAGCACTGCGTGTCCGGGCCGCCGGCTCCGCCCGGCTGGGCGACGAGCGGCTCGTAGTGAGGCGTCATGTTGCCCTCGGAGAACAGGCCCAGGATCGGGCCCTCCTCGAGAGAGCCCACCGAATCGAGCTCGGAGCGGTCCGAGACGACGTTGTAGTCGAGCTCCTCGGTGGCGTAGTCGCTGACGGTGCCGCCCTCGTCGGCCTCCTGCGCGAAGCGCTGGGCGCCGCCGCCGAGGATCACGTCGATCTCGTTGTCCACCAGCTGCTCGGCGATCGAGCCCTTGCCGCCGTTGGCCTTCTGCGCCTCGGTGCAGGTCTCCAGGTCCTCGGGTCCCTGACAGGCCCGGTTGTTGATGCTGGTCGCCGCGGCCGCCGGCGTGGCGTCGGTGAGCTCGGCCGTCGACACGTTCCCGGTGCGCTTGCCCGCGTCGCGGTACTTCTGCAGGACGGTCTCATAGTCCTCGCCGGGCACCTCGAGATCCGTGCTCGGCCCCTGGGAGACACGACTGTCCACCGTCTTCTTCCCGGTCGACCAGGCGCTCGCCGTCGGTGCGGAGTCCGAGACGTAGGCGATGGGATAGTCCGGCCCCTCACCGACCTTGTACCCGTGGGTGGTCATAGCCCCGGTGAACGGCAGCTCGTCGAGCGCGAACCGGCCGTCTGCGCCCAGCTCGTAGTTGCGGGCGGCGGTGATCATGGAGTCGTCCATGCCGTCGCCGATGATCAGGATGACGTTGCGCGGCTTCTGCGGGTCGATCTTCGAGGCCAGCTCGGCCGAACGGTCCTCGGCGCCGCCTGAGGCGCCGATGGCGGTGGTGCCGGCCAGCGCCAGGGCGCCGACGACGGCCGCAGTGCCGAGCACGCGCGTGAGACGACTGTTCACGGTGATCCTTTCGAGATGTCTGAATACCTGAGACTGTTGCTCTCGGGCGGCCGGAAGGCCACACTGTCGTGGCCATCAGGTGAACCCCGGGTTGCGTCCACCAGAAGTCCGCCCGGTCAGGCCCCGTGCCGCGGGATTCGTCGTGCGGCGTGACTCGTCACGTGCCGCGGCCAGATCGGACTGTTCTCAGTCCCGCTGTTCAGGATCGGAGTCTGAAGCTGGGTCCCAACTGTTGAAGAGCACGGAGGCGGTCGAGCGAATGATCGCGTGCGCGGCGACGAAGCCCGCGACGAGTAAGAGTGCGAATGCTGTGTCTCGAAACATGTTGTCCAGGGTCGCTGTGCCTCGGATGTCTGGACTGGCCGCGATGACGATCAGGGCGGAGATGGCGTATAGCGACACGCAGGTTGCCGCCGCGACGGTGGTGGCTCGCAGAGTGATCCGCAGCTTCGACGTGTTGGCCGCCATGGTCGGACTGATGGATCTGGTGAGGCGGAGGCCCATGAGGGCGCCGCCGACCGACGCCACGAGCAGAGGGAACCACATGGGTAGGTCTTCTCTCGATCAGTGGTACGAGGGGTGGCACAGTGAGAACTGATGCGGCCGACGAGCCTGCCGGGTGATAACCGGCTTCTCTTCACCGCACATTCTACTACAGTGTGTAGTATGTGTTTCACGGGCCGACCCCGCCCGTGGAATCCGGGTCGATCTCGAGGAGTAGAGACCTTGCGAAGAAGAGTGCCAACGACCGTGCTTCTGATACTGGCGGCGGCGCTGGTGCCTTCGGCGGCCAGCGCACACGCCTCGCTTGTCGACTCCAACCCCAAGAACGGCCAGCAGCTCACGGAAGTTCCCGATGCTTTCACGGTGACGCTGAATGAGTCGGTCGCGGGGCCGACCCAGATTGCTGTGGTGACCGACAAGGGCGAGCAAGTCGCCACCGAGGAAGCACAGATCAACGGCAGAACGGTTTCAACGCGGGTTGACGACGTGGATGCTCTTCCTTCTGGCGACTACGTCATGTCATACCGCCTGGTCTCGGCCGATGGACACGTTGTCTCAGGCACTGTCGACTTCGGGATCGATCTGCCGCAACGGACCGCGGCTCCCACCCCGTCGCCCGACGGGGTCGGTGAGAGCGAGACGCCGCCGCAGGGCGCCTCCGCCGAGGATGCTGCATCTGGAGGCGACCTGACGGCCACCGTCGTGTGGGTTTCCATCCTGCTGGTCGTCTTCGCAATGCTGCTGATCGGCGTCCGCTGGCGGGTCCGATCCGATAATGGCGGCAAGCACCCGGATCCCTGAGACTTCGGCGCCCCAGTCCCGACCCTCGTTGGCACTGCTGAATGCTGAGCGAAGTCGAGTGTGGTGGGCACTTCCGCTGACTCTGCCACGTTGACCCGAGGACAGGTTTGCATGGAATCGGATGGGCGCGACGCCGGCTATCGAACAGGAGCACGTCGATGCGAGTGCCCGACCGGCCACCCGTTGCCCGTCAGATCAGGGTGGCGGCGCTGAGTGCTGCCGGAGCGGGCATGCTGCTGTTGCTCGCGTTCAGCTTCCCGTCGTGGGGATTGCTCAGTGTGCTGGCAATGAGCCTGTTGTGGGTCGGCCTTCGAGAGGCGAACCTGGCCAGCGCCACCGTCGTGGGGACGGTTACCGGGCTCGTCTTCTTCCTGGGTCACTTGTACTGGCTCGACGCCTCCATCGGTCGTGAGGCCTGGGTGATCCTCGCGATCACCCAGACGGTGTATGTGATGCTCGCGTGCGTCGCTATCCGAGCCGTGATGGTGCTGCCGGCTGCACCACTGTGGTGTGCCCTGATCTGGACCTCGGTAGAGACGCTCCGCGCCTCCTGGCCCCTTGGGGGGATGCCGTGGGGACGCTTGGGGTATTCGGTCGTCGAGACGCCGGCGAATGGCCTGCTGCCTGCTCTTGGCGTCGACGGCACCAGCGCGACCCTTGCGCTGTCGGGGTTCCTGCTCGGTCAGACGGTGAGCCGTGCCGGCTCAGTGCGAGCGAGGCTTCTGTCGTTCGCGGGGGCAGGAGGGCTCATCGTCACAGCGATCTGGCTGCCGGTAGGTCAGGACTCGTCCGGGTCTCTACGAGTGGCAGTAGTCCAAGGCGGCGTTCCCAGCGATGGCACCGACCTGCTGCGATTCCATCGAGAGGTGACACGCAACCACGTGAGCGCGACGACCACGCTGGCCGCGCAACTTCGAGAACGTTCGCGACAAGTCGATCTGGTGCTATGGCCGGAGAACTCCACCGCGGTCGACCCGATGTCCGATAGCAGCACCCGCGCCTTGCTCGAAGACGTGACTGAGGAGTTGGATGCTCCGTTGGTCTTCGGCGGAATCGCGGACGGTCCGACCTCGGCGTCAGCCTTCAACAGGACGTTCATCTGGGACCGAGGGGCCGACCGGGTGCAGCCGCGCGCTGCATACACGAAGCAGCATCTCGTGCCCTTTGGTGAGTATCTTCCATGGCGGTCGCTCATCGAGGATTGGTCGCCTCGGTTCGACATGATCCCACGCGACATGCTGCCCGGGAAGAACGGCCAGACGGCAACTATCGCCGGCACTCGTCTTGCTGTCGCGATCTGCTTCGACATCGCGTACGACGACGTTGTGCCCGACCAGGTGCGCCGTGGAGCCTCAGCGGTCCTGGTGCAGACGAGCAACGCCACGTTCTTCGGTACCGGCCAGCTCGACCAGCAATTGACCATCACCAGGGCGCGCGCCCTGGAGTCCGCTCGATCGGTCGTTGTGGCTTCGACCAACGGCCTCTCCGCTGTCGTCGCTCCCGACGGGCGAGTGCGCGACAGCGCGCCCCGGGGCACGACAGCCACCCTGGTGTCCCAGATCGACCTCAGCGAATCGATCACGCCAGCAGTCGCGTGGCAGACCGCTCGGCAAGCAGGTATGGCTGCTTTGACGGCACTGTCGATCGTCGCGGCCGCATGGCTGGCGTCGGCACGTCGGACGGCTGCTGAGACTACTTGGCGTAGGAGTGCAGACCGGAGCCGAAGAGGTTGATGCCGTAGTAGCTGAACAGGAAGGTCGCGAAGCCGATGATGGCGATGATGGCGGCGCGCTTGCCCTTCCAGCCGGCGGTCGCGCGGGCGTGCAGGTAGCCGGCGTAGACGACCCAGGTGATGAACGCCCAGACCTCCTTGGGGTCCCAGCCCCAGTAGCGCCCCCAGGCGTAGTGCGCCCAGATCGGTCCGGCGATCAGCGCGCCGAACGTCCACAGCGGGAAGCCGACGGCGTTGACGCGGTAGGCGAGCTGGTCCATGACGGCCGATTCCGGAAGTCGGGCCAGCAGGCCGCCGATCGATCCACGCTGCTCAGCGCGATGGCGGATCAGGTAGAGCACCGACGACGCCGCGCCGACGAGGAAGAACGCGCCGGAGAGCATGACGGCCGCGACGTGGATGACCAGCCAGTAGGAGTGCAGCGACGGCACGAGCGGGCCGGCGGGGACGTAGGTGGACATCGCCATCCCCAGGAAGATCAGCAGGACGCCGTTGACGATGCCGCCCAGCCACTGGATCCCGGACAGCTTGACCATGACCAGGTAGACGGTCAGGGCGATCGCCGAGCCGCCGACGCCGAACTCGTACATGTTGCCCCACGGGACCCGGTCGGCCGCGATGCCGCGGGTGATGAACCCGACCCACAGCAGCACGGTTCCAAGAACTGTGAGTGAGACGCCGACCGATGCCAGCACGTCGGAGCGGTGCGGCTCTGTGCGTTCGGCCGGTTGGGGCGCTTCTGCACCACCGACTCCGACGGGGTCGGGAGCGACCTTGCGGGCCAGGCCCCACTCGGCCATGTGGGCCAGGAATGCGAGTGCGACCACGATCGTGCCCGAGGCGACGGTGTAGTTGGACAGCTGGGCGATGGTCTCGGTGTTCACGTCGGGTCCTCGATTCTGTCGGCGTTGCTGCTGGATTGGAGACTGAGGGTCTGCTTCAGATGTTGGGTCAGGTCATCGAGGTCATTGGGCAGGTCGTCACGCGGGACACGGTCGATCGCGGCGACCTCGACCCGCGTGACGGAGCCGTGCTGTCGGGCTCTGACCCAGGTGCGCCGTGGTCGGATGATCAGGGAGAGCACCAGGCCGGCGACTCCGATGCTGATGCCGGACAGCGGCAGCCAGGCGAGGGGAGTCGAGGCGATCTGGAAGCGGGCGAAGAGCAGCAGGTCGGAGAACTCGATGGAGCCGCCGTTGGGCAGGTCCGCGACTTGTCCAGGGCTCAGGCTGACGCGGAACGGGGTGCCGTCATCGTTCTCCAGCTGGGTGAGCCGGGACTTGTCGAGCGTGTAGACCGACTGGGGGAGACCGTCGTCGAGTCCGAGGTCGCCCTCGTAGACGAACAGTCCGACCAGCGGATTGACCGGGCCGGGAAAGGCCGACACGGAGGCCTCGTCCTCGTCTGCGCTGACGGCCGTGGGGAGGAAGAAGCCCTGGAACCCCAGTTGTGTCGGTGCGGCGTCGGGCGCCTTGATCACGCCGTTGGAGGTGTACGTGCCGTCCTGGGGAAGGAAGGGGACCGGCTGGTCGAAGACGGTGTCGCCTTCGGCGTCGGTCACCTTGATGGCGGGGGCGTAGCCCTGGCCGACGAGGAAGACCGATCCTCCGTCGAGCGACAGGGGCTGGTTGACCTCGATCTCGAACTCCTCGACTGCTCCGGCGGGGTCCTCGCTGTAGGTGCCGGAGGCGCGGAACAGTCGGGGTGCGCCCCGTTGGGGGCCCTCGGTCCAGAACCGCGTCGTCATCTGCTCGAGCGTGAGGGAGAACGGTGGCAGGTCGTCGGTGTCGTACAGCGGGCCGGAGGCGAACTCGTCGTACTGGGTCAGGACGTTGGTGAATCCGTCACCTTGCACGACGATCGCCGCGCCTCGGTAGCCGAACAACGCGCCGACGGCGACACCGACCAGGACGATGACGACCGAGACGTGGAAGAGGAGGTTTCCGAGCTCGCGCAGGTACCCCTTCTCCACGCGGACCTCGCTGGAGGCGCCCTCGGTGACGACGTCGATCCGAGCCGGCAGCAGGCGGGGTCCGGCGAGCACCCGCCGGGCGGCCGCGGTGACCTCCTCAGGTGGTACGTCGGTCTCGAACGCTGCAGCGGCCGGGAGCCGCTCCAGCCGCTTGGGGGCCTTGGGCGGTCTTGCCCGCAGCGCCCGAAGGTAGACCCCCGTCCGGGGCACGATGCAGCCGATGAGGGAGATCATCAGGAGCAGATAGATGGCGCTGAACCACGGCGAGGTGTAGACGTCGAAGAACCCGAACCGGTCCAGCCACGGCGCCAGCTCCGGGTTGCGGGAGAAGAAGGCCTCAGTCGCCCTGGAGTCGACTCCCCGTTGCGGAACCACCGATCCCGGGACGGCCGCGATGGCCAGCAGCAGGAGCAGGAGCAGCGCGGTGCGCATCGAGGTCAGCTGACGCCACGTCCAACGCAGAGTCTGGACGGTGGACAGGGCAGGTGTCGGGTCACTCATCGATCGTCAGCTCCTCTGGCCGTTCGCCGCAGTGGGCGGGACTGTCTCGGCGCGCTCTCGGGTAGCCGGGCAGCACGGGCGTCGCCCTTCACAGCGGTGCCACATAGCCCAGAGCCCAGCCCTGGAGCTGGGTGATCAGCGTCTGCCACAGTCCGGTGAGCAGCAGCACGCCGACCAGGATCATCAAGAGTCCGCCGGCGATCTGAACTCCCCGTTGGTGTCGGCGGACCCACCCCACGGCTCCCAGCATTCGGCGATAGGTCATGGCGGCGGCGATGAACGGAACTCCGAGCCCGACGCAGTACATGGCGGTCAGGAAGGCGCCCCGTCCGGCGTCGGCCTCGGAGGTCGACATCGACAGGACGGTGGCCAGGGTCGGTCCCAGGCACGGTGTCCACCCGATGCCGAACATCGCGCCCAGCAGCGGTGCGGCTGCGATCCCGATGCGGGGGATGCTGGTGAACCGGACGTTCTGTTGTCCGAAGCGGGTGAGTCCGATGAACCCGAGGCCGAGACCGATGGTCAGCACGCCGAGCACCATGTTGATGGCCTGTTGGTGTTCCAGCAGCCTGAAGCCGATGGCGCCGAAGATGGCACCGTAGGAGATGAACACCGCACTGAATCCCAGGACGAACAGGGAGGCGCCGAGCGTGACCCGGGCTCGATGGCCTGCGATGTCGACACCGGAGATCCCACTGACGTAGGACAGGTATCCAGGTAGCAGTGGCACCAGACATGGGGAGAAGAAGGACACGAGCCCGGCGAGGACCGCGATCGCTGCTGCGATGAGGAGCGGGCCGGAGGCGACCGTGTCACCGACGGCCGAGATCAAGGCGCATCCGCACCTTCGGCCTGCACGTCCTCGATCAAGGCGGTGAGGGTCGAGTACGTCACCTGATCGAGCACCCGCACGGCTACTCGTCCCTGGCGGTCGAGGACATAGGTGGTCGGCACCGCCACGGCCGGCAAGGGCTCGGCGAACTCGCGCAGCAGGGTGCCGCCGGAGTCGCTGATGCTCGGATAGGGCACCTTCTCCTTGCGGGCGAAGGCCAGCGACGTGGCCGCGCTCTCGCGCACCGCGATACCCAGGAACTCCACATCGGGTGCCGTCTCGCGAGCTGCCCTGTTCAGATCGGGTGTCTCGGCACGACACGGTGGACACCACGAGCCCCAGACATTGACCACGACGACCTTGCCACGCCAGCCGGCGACGTCGACAGCGTCGCCCTCCAGATTGGCGCCGGAGACCTCCGGCCCGGCGATACGGTCCTCCGGTGCCACTTGGACGATGCCCGAAGCCACCCCGGTGTCTTCATTGCCCGCCTTGTCGACCTGTCCGCCGATGCCACATGAGGCGAGGGCCAGGCCGATTGCGACCCAAGCGCCCACGCGCCGGATCATTCGTCGGCCGCCTGGCCCGCGCCCAAGGCCGACCGGAGCTTCTCCCGCTCGACGACCATGCGCTCGGCTATCCCTCTGAGCTCCTCGTGTCTTCCGCGCTCAAGGTGGCTTCGCGCCCGAGCGAGAGCTCCCTCGCTGGACTCAGCGAGTTGGTCCGGCACGGTTGGCCCGACCGTCTGGGGTGCAGAGTGCTGCTCGACGTCCTCGACGTGTTTGAGAGCCTCGGCCAGGTCGGGCACCATGACGTCGTCTCGGTCCGCCATGTCGGAGAGGGCATCGAGTTCAGCTTCAGTCAAGCGCGCGAACTCACGGACGACCTGAGCCTGCGACGGGTCGAGCGAACCGGCCGCGTCCTGAACCGCGGCGAGATCGACCCGGAGATGAGCAACGGAATCGGTGATGAAGTCGCGATCGGCGATGTTGAGGGATGGGCTGTCTGACGAAGCGCCGGAACATCCGGACAGCGCCAACAGCAGTGCTGCTGCCGTGGTCTTCACGTGAGGTCCTGAGGTCGGGATCGAAATCTGGTTGCTGGGGGCGCGGCGCGTCCCTCAGCAGATCAGCCGACCACTCAGATGAGGAAAGGAGAGCGAGCCCGTGTACGGCGCGCATACGATTGGACGTGACCGCTTCGTGGCGGGCGCCCTCCACGACCCCTGCTTGCGACGGATCGATACCGCCGCGATCAGCAGCGCGATGAGACAGAGCAAGACCCCGCCACAGGTCACCAGCGAGTCGCCCGGAACAGGGGCGGAATCAGGATGGGCTGTGGGGTCGCCGCTGCTCGCGACGGTCTCCGGCGTGAGCGAGGAGGTTGTAGCGGTGCCAGAGTCAGACGTGGGCACGACCTCATGGCTTGACCCGAGCACGGCAAGAACGATCGCCAATGATGCGGCGATACCTATGGCGATCACGATCCGAGCGGAACGCTGCACGACAGCGATCATCGCCACGGTGACATTCCTCCCGCCAGTGGTCGACTCCAGACGTTTACTACGCATCGTAGTATGCCACGTCGTGACGGCTCGAGGTCACAGCCGTTCAACGTCCCCGGATTCCCAAGAGTTCCCGCTGCATCCACGTCTCTTTCCGACCCGCCTCAACGGGCGAGCATGCCCTGGCGGGCGGACCCGGGCTGAGAGCCGTGCCGGGCGTCACGCACTGAGCGCTAGGTCGCGCCGTTTGAACCAGGTGGCGCCCATGCACGCGAGGAGGGGTCCATGGTCGAGTCGTTGAGCAGCTCAACGACGGTTTGAGCCACTCAGAGCAGACCCATGGGATTTGTGGTCTGGCCATTGGCGATGGCCATCCAGTGCAGATGGCATCCGGTGGACATGCCGGTGGTGCCGGAGTACCCGATGATCTCACCGCGGCTGACCCTTGCCCCTGGCCTCTTCAGCGCGGGACGGATCATGTGGTTGTACGTCGTCGCGACGCTCCGACCGCCGCGGACGCCATGGTTGATGATGAGACGGTTTCCGTAAGCGGAGTTGTAGTAGCGCTCCAGCACTCTTCCGCTGGCGGCCGCGCGAATGGGCGTGCCACAGGGAGCGCTGAAGTCGGTGCCGTCATGCAACTTGTAGACACCGGTAATCGGGTGAACCCGCATACCGTATTGGGAGGTGATGGGACCGGCGACCGGACGGATGAAACCTTCGCCGCCGGAGGAGTTACCACCCCCGCCTCCTCCTCCGCCGCCACCGGAGGAGCTCCCGCCACCGCCGCCTCCTCCACCGCCGCCACTGTTGTTGCGGCGACGCTGCTCACGCAGCTCCTTGGCGGCCAGAGCGGCCAGACGGGAGTTGAGGCTGTCACGCTCGGACTCGTAGGCCTGCAGGGTCTTGGCGTCCTCACGACGGATCTTCTCGGTCTCGCTGCTCTTGGCCTCGCGGGCCTCGACGAGCTCCCCGACCTCGGCGGCCTGCGCCTCTGCTGCGGCCTCGAGCTCCTGCTTCTCCGCCAGGTTGGCTGCGGCCGCCTCGCGGGCCACGGCCACCTCGTCGCGCAGCTCCTCCACCTCGTCACGGTTGAGCTGGAGCATGACGCGTGATGCCGCGAGCTTCTGCATCGTGGACACCTGGGCATCGCTGATGGAGTTGTTCATGCTCATGCGCTCGGTGAAGTCCGACGGATCAGCCCCGCTGAGGAGCTCACCGAAGGTCCGCATCCCGCGGTCGCCCTCCTGCAACGACTCGACCGTGAACTGCTCGACCTTCTTCTCCGAGCCCCGCAGCCTGGCCTCGCCGCGCTTGAGGCGAGCGATCGCCTTCTCCAGCTTCTGCTCGGCATCTTCGAGCTCTCGCTGCATCCGGGCGTCCTCGGCCTCCGCGACGGCGAGCTGACCCCTCGTCTTGCGCAGCGTGGTCTCGGCCGCATCCAGGCGCGCCTGCGCCTTGTCGAGTGCAGCCTTGGCGTTGGCGAAGGCCTTGCTGGACTGGTCGTAGCTCTTCTGTGCGCCGTCGATCTTGCCGCTCACGCCACGACGTTCACGCTCCAGGTCGTCGCGTGAGTCAGCGATGACGGGTTGGGTGAACCCGGCCACGAGTGCGGCCGTGATGATCGCGGCGAGCGCCGTCTTGCGTGAGGTTGAAGCCATGTCCTCGACCTAGGGGAAGGTCCATCGGGCGGATCCCGATGGTGTCGATGTGACGGGTGTTGCTGATGTGACTCTAGTGTCTCGGCCTCAAACGTCAAAGGTGCTTGCGTGCCATCACGAGTTTCAAGATGGGCGCGAGCAGCACCGCCACACCGGCTGAGTACCCTTTCCCGCCACGACGCCCTGCCATAGGAACCGCGCCGTGACCTGGTCCAACGCCGTGCGTGAGTGCCCGTTGACGACGATGCACATGACCGCTCGACCCCGCGCGATCAGAGCCCCACCCATGGACGTGAATCATGGCGGGCGATATCATCGCTTTATGACGATGCAAGAGGTTGGCGGAGTGGCTGAGCTTGATGAGTTGATGTCGCGGTCGGCCGCGGCGTGCCTGTTCCATGCCCTGAGCGACAGCACTCGCCTGCAGGTGGTGCAGCACCTGCTGACGGGGCCACATCGAGTGGTCGACCTCAAGGAGCACCTCGGCTTGGCCCAGTCGACCGTCTCGGCCCACGTGGCCTGCCTGAAGGATTGCGGCCTGCTGGATGCGACGCCGGTGGGACGTTCGACCATGTACACGTTGTCGCATCCAGTGGCGACCGCCGACTTCCTGCGCGCGGCCGAGGAGCTGCTGCTGGTGACCGGGTCCGCCGTGGTGCTGTGCCCGCGTCACGCGGCCAGCGACCACGACCGGTGACTGCCGGCACCAGATTCCTCACAATAGATCGTCGCTTGACGATGTGATCGTCTGTGAGCGATGATAGGCACACGCCGGGCTGCGCATGCCTGGACATCGACGCAAAGAGGAGTGCCTGACATGGGCGCTGGACACGACCACGCACCGGATCCCACCGAGATCGCCGCGGCACCGGACTACCGCCGCCGGCTCGCGATCGCCTTCGGGCTGACCGCGACGATCGTCGTCGCCCAGGCAGTCGGCTCCGTGATGACGGGAAGCCTCGCCCTGCTGACCGACACCGCCCACGCCTTCACCGACGCCAGCGGCCTGCTGGTCGCGCTTATTGCTGCCACGCTCATGCTGCGGCCCGCCAGTGACAAGCGCACCTGGGGATTCAGGCGGATCGAGGTGATCGCCGCGCTGGGGCAGGCGACCCTGCTGACCGTCGTCGGCGTCTACGTCGCCATCGAGGGCGTCCAGCGGCTCTTCGAGCCACCTGAGGTGCCCTCCACGGAGCTCTTGATCTTCGGCATCATCGGCCTGAGTGCCAACCTCGTCGCCATCGCGGTACTGGCCTCGGGCCGCGGGGCGAACTTCAACATGCGCGCGGCGTTCCTGGAGGTGCTCAACGACGCCCTCGGCTCGCTCGGTGTCATCGTGGCCGCGATCGTCATCGCCACCACGGGGTTCCAGCAGGCCGACGCATTGGCGGGCCTGTTCATCGCCGTGCTCATCGTCCCGCGCGCGATCAAGATCATCCGAGAGACGCTCAGCGTCCTGATGGAGTTCACACCCAAGGGGCTCAATCTGGACGAGGTCCGTGACCACATCACCGAGCTTCCCCATGTCACGTCGGTGCACGACTTGCACGCCTCGACCGTCGCCACCGGGCTGCCCACCATCACCGCCCACGTCGTCCTCGACGACGGGTGCTTCACCGACGGGCACGCCCCGGAGATCCTGCAGGACATCAAGGACTGCGTCGCCGAGCACTTCGAGGTCTCGATCCACCACTCAACCTTTCAGCTCGAGACGGAGACGCTCATGGGGAACGAGAAGGTCTGCGCCGACCGGTGACGGTTCCGCGCCGCCACGATGAACTCTTTGATGAGGTCGCTGAGATACCCATGAACCGCCCCCGACCGGTAACCGTCGCTCGGCAGGACGGGTGGAATGGGTTCGGCCTCATCCGGCCCGGGTGGACGCTGTACGTCGGCGGCGTGGGCGCCGCGCGTGAGCACGCGCACCACGCGATCCAGATCGTCGTGTCGGACGACAGCCTCGTGCTCCGCGACGGCTCTGGCCGGACGGTGCGCACCGGCTCCGCGGTGATTCCGGCAAGTTATCCCCACGCTGTGGTGGAGGGTTGCCGGCTCGCGGCGATGCTCTTCGTCGAGCCCGAGGGCGCTGTCGGCCGGGCGATCGCCAGCGGTTCCTCGGGCTCGACGGAGTCGGCGGAAGCGTGGGTCCGGACGGCTGAGAGATTGCGGTGGGACCGGCTGAGCCCTCCGGGTCCCGACCGGCCCGAGCATCTGATCACCGAGATACTGACCGCACTGGGTGTCGATACCTCGTCGTACCCGCGGGCCACGATCCATCCTGCGCTGGAGCGCGCGACAGGTCTGGTGGCGGCGACGCTCGACGGTCCAGTGAACCTGCAGGACGTCGCGGCAGAGGTCGGTCTGTCGGCGAGCAGACTGCGGCACCTGTTCGCCGAGCAGCTGGGCCTGTCATTCCGGCGCTTCGTGCTGTGGCTGCGGCTGCAGCGAGCGGCCGAGGAGGTGCTGTCGGGAGCCACGCTGACCGACGCGGCGCACGCTGCCGGCTTCGCCGATTCCTCACACCTGTCCAACGTCACGCGCGAGACCTTCGGCCTGACTCCCTCGACCTTGGCTCGTGCACTTGCGGACGACCCGTCCTCGTAGCCGTTTCGTCCAAGCCAACCGAGCTGGTTCCGTTCCAGACTTCACACATCGGCCGCACCCGCGGCCGGTGGTGATGGAGGAGGACAACATGGCACCGGCCGCGAGGCAACGATCGCTCGACCACGGACCTTCCGACCCGCGCCAGAGAACCAGGGCCCGGGTTCTCGAACGGCTCGGTCTTGGCGTGTTCCGGCGACGCGGCGTCGTGTTGCTCGTCTCGCTTGTCTCGGTGCTGCTGACGATCCCCTTCGGCTCCGGGGTCACTGAGGAGCTTTCGGAGGGCGGGATCACCGCGACCAACGCCGAGGCCACCCGAGCCGACGACCTCCTCAACAGCAAGTTCGAGGCCGGCGCCCCGCATCTGGTGTTCCTGGTCAAGACCCCCGAGACACACACCGTCGACGACCCGGAGGCAGAGCGTTTCGGCACACGGCTGACTCGCGACCTGGCGGAACAGCCTGGAGTAGTCCAGGCCGAGTCGTACTGGACGCTGGCCGGTGCGCAGCCGCTGCGTGGCGAGGACGATCGCGCGGCGCTGGTACTGGTGCGCCTTGCCGGCGACGAGAACGAGGTCAACAAGGCTGCAGAGCGCATCGTCCCGGACCACGTGGGTACCACGGAAGGGTTCGAGGTCGAGGCGACCGGAGCGGCCCAAGTACGGGTCGAGGTGAACGAGCAGAGCGATGCCGACCTCGTGCGCGCCGAGCTCATCGCAGCCCCGCTCACGCTGCTGATCCTGATCCTGGTCTTCCGTGGTCTGGTCGCCGCGCTCGCCCCGCTGGCGGTCGGCGCGTTGGCCGTAGTGGGGACCTTCGCGCTGCTCAAGCTCTTCAACTACGCGATACCGGTGTCGGTCTTCGCGGTGAACATCACCATCGCGCTCGGCTTCGGACTGGCGATCGACTACAGCCTGTTCGTCGTGACACGGTTCCGCGAGGAGCTCGCGACAGGCGCGAGCGTCCGCGAGGCCGTCGCCACCACCGTGAGAACCGCGGGCCGCACCGTGCTGTTCTCCGCCGTCACGGTGGCCATCTCGCTGTCATCACTCCTGCTGTTCCCCATGGACTTCCTGCGCTCGTTCGCCTACGCCGGCATCGCCGTGGTGGCATTGGCCGCCGTGGGGGCAGTGGTCGTCCTGCCCGCACTGCTGTCGGCCCTCGGTCACCGCATCGACATGTGGAGCCTGCAACGACTGCTCGGACGCCGGAGTCGCGAGGACGGATCACAGATCCGATCGGGGTTCTGGCACCGTTGGTCGCTGCTGGTGATGCGCCGCCCGTGGCCCTTCTTCCTGATCGCCACCGCCGTGCTGGTGGTGGCCGGCACCCCCTTCCTCGGCGCCACCTTCGGCGAGAGCGACGACCGCGTCCTGCCGCCGTCCGCGCCCGCGCACGTGGCCGCACAGCACATTCGTGACAACTTCACGACCCGTGAGGACACGCCGATCACCGTGGTGCTCACCGAGGTTGGTGCCGCCGAGGAGACGGTCGGCCACTACGCTGGTGAGCTGTCACGACTCGACGGGGTGACCCGCGTCGACGCCGGCACCGGTTCCTACGTCGACGGACAACGGGCAGCACCCCCGGGGCCGGGCAGCGAACGGTTCGACGCCCCGGTCGGCACGTGGGTCTCGGTCATCTCCGAGCCCGAGGCCTATTCCCCCGAGGGCGGGGAGCTCGTCGAGCGCATCCGCGAGGTCTCCGCGCCGTCAGCGGAGGTGCTGGTGGGCGGCCAAGCGGCACAGCTGGTCGATGCCCGCGACAGCATCGGATCGGTGCTGCCCTGGGCCCTGCTGTTCATCGCCACGGCAACACTGGTGCTCCTCTTCCTGTTCACCGGCAGCCTGCTCATCCCGCTCCAGGCGATCATCATGAACCTGCTGAGCCTCACGGCCACCTTCGGCGCCATGGTGTTCATCTTCCAGGACGGCAACCTGCGCTCACTCGTGGGCGACTTCACCGTCACCGACACGATCAACATCCGGATGCCCATCCTAATGTTCTGCGTCGCCTTCGGGGTATCGATGGACTACCAAGTCTTCATGCTCTCCAGGATCAAGGAACGCTGGGACCAGACCCACGACACGATCGCGTCGGTCGCCTGGGGACTGCAGCGCGTCGGCAGGCTCGTCACCGCCGCCGCGTTGATCATCGCCGTCGTGCTCCTGGCCTTCGCCACATCCGGCCTCACCCCGGTCAAGCTCCTCGGAGTGGGACTCGCCATCGCCGTGCTCGTCGACGCCACAGTGATCCGCGGAGCCCTGATGCCCTCGATGCTCAGAATATTCGGGGAAGCCAACTGGTGGCTGCCCGGATGGCTGCGCCGCGTTCACGACAAGTTCGGTTTGTCCGAGGCCGAACCGCAGACCCGCGCTAACCCGTAGCCACGGCACCATCCTCGAGCCCGAGTGACGAACGAGATCCAGACTTCAGCCGCTCGCCAGGTCGCGCTTGAGCAGGCGTGGCATCGCCAGCGTGGTGACTACCATCGCCGCGGCAAGGAGCACGGTGACTGCGAGACCATCGACCGGCTCCACGGGGACCCGTCCGATCAGCTCGAGCGGGGAGATGTCCCGCGCCCACCCGGGGAGCTGGAGTGTCTCGCCGAGCAGCGCGACGACGGTGGCCCAGAGCAGCAGCAGCCATCCTGCGGCTGACCAGCGCACTCTCGCGGAGAGCAGGATCCAGCCGGCACCGGTGATCAAGGCCGCTGGAGCAGCGTAGGGGAGCGTCGCCGAGAGGGCGTCACCGAGACTTGCGTCTCCGTCCGTCGTCATGGCGGTCAGCTCGAAGGCCAGACCGCCGATGACCAGGGTGAGGACGACCTGTGCGTAGACGGTCACGACGGCGATGAGCCAGAACCTGCTCCGTGGCAACCTGGTGGAGAAGATCAGTCCGATACGTCCCGCCGTCTCCTCGGCGGCGAACCGGCCCACCGCGTGCAGTCCGGTGGCAGCGGCCAGCAGTCCGATCAGCACGCTTGCGATGTAGAGCATCAGGTCTCCCGCGTTGTTCGTGTCGCCCGCCAGCGCTTCGGCAAGCGTCGGGTTGTTCTCGAGAACGGTGCGCATCTCCTCGGCCAGCAGCCCGGCGGCCGCGCCCCACGCGAAGGCACCGAGCCACCAGGCCAGCGCCGAGCGGCCCGCCAGGTGGATGATCAGGGCCAGCGGTCCGCGCAGGGTGCCCGTCGCCGGACCGCGCCGTGGGGCGATGACCCCGCCGCCGAGGTCTCGGTGGTTGCGTGCCTGGACGGCGCCGACGTGCAGAGCGATGCCGAGCACCGCCAGGGCTACGTAGGGCCACCAGGGCGGTTCGTCGTTGAAGGGTCGTGCTTCGGCGAGCCAGCCCATGGGTGTGGCCCACCCGAGGTCCCAGGACCGACCGTCGACCACTGCCCGAACCAGGAACGTCACGCCGAGCGCCGCGCAGGCCACGGTGGCCGCCGACCGGGCGGACTGGCACATCTCCGCCGCCACGAACCCGACCCCGGCCGCGCACCAGAGGAACAGCCCCAGGGCCAGCACGAAGCGCAGCGTTCCAGCGGTGGGGTAGTCCGTCGTGGCGGCGGCCGTGGCGATGGTCAGGCACGAGAGGACGATCAGCGATGCGACCAGGAGGAACGCCGACGTCAGCGGGGCGAGCCGCCCGACTCGCATCGAGGTCAGGAGATCGGTCCTCCCGAGATCCTCCTGGGCGCGGGTGACGCGGATGGCCGTCATCATCACGACCGCAGGAAGGATCAGGAGGCCGAAGAAGCCGACCTCGTAGGCCGCGACGCCGCCCGTCGTGTCCAGGTCGAACGGTCGCCCGTTGAACGCCGCCGTGGCGGGCGAGGAACCCAGGGTCGCCTGGTAGACCTCCAGCGAGCGAGGGTCGCCGTAGAGGTCCTGGATGCTGAGCATGATCGCCGTCACGGTGCCCGCGACGGCGAGGAACACGATCGCCGACGCCAGCCGCATGGTCCGCAGCTGAAGCCGGAACAGCGGGACGACGCCTCTGAGCACGCCGCCACCGGCCGTGGCCGCGTTCGGGGTGCTCACGGTCGATGTGGCGCTCATGAGTCCTCGCTCCGGTAGTGGCTCTGGAACAGCTCGTCCAGGGTGGGCGGCTGCACCGTCAGCGTCGCCGGCTCGTACGCCAGGACCGAGGAGACGACGGCGTTCAGCCGAGCCGGTTCGACCCGAAAGCTCGTGTGGACGCCGTGCGGTTCCTCGCGCGTGTGGACGGCCGTGATGCCCGGCTGTGTCTCGAGCCCTGCGATCCGGGCGGTCGTGGTGGCCTCGATGCTGGAGGCCGCCTCGCTGCGCAGCTCGGCCAGGGTCCCGGACCGGACGATCCTGCCCGACTTGATGATGGCCACTTGTTCACAGAGCGCCTCGACCTCGCTCATGATGTGGCTCGAGAGCAGTACGGCCGCGCCTGCGTCCACCCGCTCGCGCACGACTGCCTGGAACTGTGCCTCCATGAGAGGGTCCAGGCCGCTGGTGGGCTCGTCGAGCAGGAGCAGCTCGGCGTCGGTGGACAGCGCCGCGATCAGCGCGACCTTCTGACGGTTGCCCTTGGAGTACGTGCCGGTGCGCTTGGTCGGGTCGAAGTCGAACCGCTCGACCAGCTCCGATCGTCGGGTCGCATTGGCCTTGCCCTGCAACGCACCGAGGAGGTCGATGCACTCACCTCCGGTCAGACCCGGCCACAGCGACACGTCGCCTGGGACGTAGGCCACGGAATCGTGCGCCTGGACCGACTGTCGCCATGCGTCGAACCCGAACAGGGTCGCCCGGCCGGCATCGAGCTTGAGCTGACCGAGCAGCGCACGAATGGACGTCGACTTGCCGGCACCGTTCGGACCGAGGAACCCGACCACCTCACCTGCCTCGACGCGCAGGTCCACGGCATCCAGTGCGAGCACTGAGCCGAACCTCTTCCTCATCCCGGTCGCTTCGAGCACTGGAGCTGTCATGAGGGGGCCTTTCGAACGGTTCCTTGGTCTGTGAGGGCCACGTGGCGCGGCCACTGATAGAATATGAGGAATTATTCGCATTTTGTACTCGCATCTGGAGGCGTCCCCTTGGCTCCGAGGCCGCGGTCCTACCGGCCCCGCAAACTGCCGCAGCAGGCCCGTTCGCGTCAGACGGTGGACCGCATCCTGGCGGCAGCGGCTCGCGTTTTCGGTGAGAACGGCTACGCATCGACGACGACCGACCACATCGCGACGGCGGCCGGGCTGTCCGTTGGCTCCCTCTACCAGTACTTCCCAAGCAAGGACGCCATCCTGCACGAGCTGGCCATCGCCCACATCGACGAGGCCGACGCGGCCATCGACGACGCGATCGGCCCCGGCGCCGGGAACCGCACGCTGCAGGACTGGGTGGAACCCCTCGTCACCGCCGTCGTCGACCTTCATGCGGTCGACCCGCACCTGCAGCGCGTGATCTTCGACCAGGCGCCACGCTCGCCCGAGCTCGTCGAACGATTCGCGGCAAGCCAGTCCGCGGCCATCGGGCTGATCGCCGATCAGCTCCGGGAGGAGCCGGGGCTCGACCATGAGGATGCGACCCGGACCGCACTGTTCGTCGCGGCCCTCATCGAGTCACTCACCCACCAGTTCATCGGCACCGGCCTCATCGACCGCCACGCCCTCGTCCTGGAACTCACAACGGTGGTGAACGCCTACCTGTCCGTCAAGACGCAGGCCGGGCCTGCCACGCCAGGGGCGCCAGCACCGAACGCCCGGCGGTGAAACGGGCAGGGACAACGGTCAACGTTGACTGCGGCGGGTGATCAGTCGGCCGTCCTGCTTGCGTCCAGCGCCGACCAGCCAGCTCCTCTCGCTCGTCGGTCACCGGAGCGAACGATCAGTGGGGGTAGGGCTGCGACCCGCGAACCTGGGGTCGCACGTCGCGGCTTCGCACTGCCCTGCGGAAGGTTGATCGGCAGCACATGACGTCGATGTCCCTCGGCCCACTGCACTGGGCAGTGTGCTGGTGCCGTTCTGATTCGTGCTCTTACGGGTTCACGCCGTGCTCGGCGAGGGCGCCCAGTGGATCGACCGGTTCGCCACCACCGGGGCGGACCTCCACGTGCAGGTGGGGCCCGGTGACGTTTCCGGTGGCTCCGGTGTATCCGATCTCCTCACCCGGGTCGACGGTGTCGCCGGCACTGACCGCGATACGGCTCTGGTGGGCGTACCAGATCTCGGTGCCGTCCTCCAGGGTGACGACCGTCTTGTTGCCGTAGGCGCCATCGTACCCGGCCTCGGTGACCGTGCCCGCCGTCATCGAGACGATTGTGGAGCCAGACGGCCCTGCGAGGTCCAGGCCCGTGTGGCTGCTGGACCACATCGAGCTGCTCTGGCCGAAGCGGGCAGAGAGTCGGTAGCCGGTGACCGGCAGGACCCACTGGTTGGACTCGAGCTCGGCGGCGGCGGCCTGGGCCCGCTCGGTGAGGTCGGCCTGGGCCTGCATCACCTGCTCGGCCTGGGTCGCGGTCTGCTCCTCCAGCGCCTGGGGGTCGAGGGGTTCGCTGATGTCGACATCGCTGTCCCCGTCGATGTCGACCACACCGGCGGTGGACGAGATCGCCTGGCCGCTCGAGGCGAGTGTGTCCGAACCGGTCGGGAACGAGGGTGCCCCAGCACCTATGCCGGCCGCCACGAGGGCGAGCGCACCCACCATTGCGGGCGTGGGACGTGGCCTGCGGCGTCGCCGACGCGGTCGCACGGCTGCACGCTTCCCGGCGGTGCGGGGCGCCTCAGAGGCGTCCAGTCGCCGCTTCGGCGTGTACGAGCTCACGCAGGCGACCTCCTGCTTCGTGGGCGGGACCGTGTGAGTCTAGGGGACCGTGAGTCACATTCCAATGGCGTTGCAGCGCTTTGCCGGGTCAAGCTGGCCCAGATGCCGGGTTCATGCGGGGCTCTGTCCGCCCCGGCGGGGGGCGGCAACGGCGGGAACCACCGGCGCTCGGCTGCGGTCATGGACCTCTGGCACCGTCTGGTTCGTTTCCGCGCCCTGCGCGGACGTGCTTTACTACGCACCGTAGTAGCCTTGCGCGCGGGTTGCCCCGTCAACGTTCCCGATTCTTCAGAGGTTCTCGTGCGATCAGCCATCCGACTCCTCGCCCCCGTCGTGGTGACCGGCGTTCTCCTTCCGGCCCCTGTTCATGCCCATGCATCGCTGGTCGAGTCGAACCCCGAGGACGGGCAGGTCCTGGAGGCCGCTCCTGACGTGGTGTCCTTGACGCTGAACGAGCCGGTGGCCGAACCGGCCTTCGTCGTGATCTCCGGAGCAGGCGGTGAGGTCGAGACCGCTGCTGCAGAGATCGACGGTCGCACGGTCACCGCAAGGGTCGCGGAAGAGCTGGAGGGTGGGGAGTACACGCTCTCCTACCGACTCATCTCGGCCGACGCTCACGCTGTCACCGGGACACTCGAATTCTCCATCGAACAGTCTGCTCCGCCGACCACACCGCCACCTGCCCCGACCCCCACGCCGACCGACGAAGCCGCGCCCACGGTCGCTGCGGACGACTCGGGTGCCGATCGCGACAGACTTCTCGTGGTGCTCGGGCTCTTCGCACTGTTCATGGCCGGACTGGTGTACTACGTGCGGGCTCGCCTGCAGCGATCAGCCGGGGACCGCGAGGTCTGACCAGGACCAGCGGACGCATCGGTGAGTGTCCTCGATTGTTGGTCAGGGCCACGGGTTGGCGCGGCAGCCCTCGAGGTCCAGCGTCTGCTGCAGCATCACCGGAGCCGGCGCGTCGGGGCCGGGGCAGGGTTCGTGACCGAATCCGAGGGCGTGACCGACCTCGTGGTTGACCAGGTATCGGCGGTACTGCCGAAGGTTCGCGATGTGGTCCACTCCCTCTCCCCAGCGGCGGGCATTGATCACCACGTCATCGCCGTTGCGACAGGAGACCTCCCCATTCGTCTGCAGGGGAGCACAAAGGCGGTCCGCCGTCGCAGGACTCGCCAGCACGACGCGCAGCGAGGCGTTCGACGTCCGGTGGAACCTGAAGGCCTGGGTGGTCCAGCCTCGTCGGTCGGCCAGCGTTCTGTCGACCTCGTCGGCGAAGGTCTCGGTGTCGATGCCGAGACCCCGCTCCACCTCCACGCGGTAGTCGACCTTGCGACCTGTGGTGCCGGCGCGCATCTCACCGTCGGCGGTGAGGAACGACTGGCCGCTGGACGGGTCGGGTCTGGTCTGCTCAGGGGCGGGGGTCCTGGCGGGGGTCCTGGCTGCGTCCCCGCTGTCGTCCACCAGCGGGGACGACACGCCCGCCACCGGACCATCGATGGCTGCCGGTTGGGGGTCAGCCAGAAGGGCTGCGCCGCTGAGGGTCAGAGCCCCCGCGCCGACGCACAGAGCGATCACCAGGGCCCGCCCGGGAAGGCGGCCCGCGCGGTGCTTCGCGGTCTGCCGTCTGCGGCTGGTCTCGGCCACGGACTCAATCTACGGCACCGCGGTACAAGCCCGACCGCTCAGGAGCCGGCTGGGCATCAGCCTCCGGCGCCTCGTGGACTCGTAGGTGGTTGACCGAAGGGGTGGACGCACCGGGACACAACGGTGGGGAGTCGCACGACCATGACCACGATGCCGAGGGCACTCCGGACGCTCCAGCGACGTTCACCTCAAGAGGCTTCAGGTGCACGTCGGGCTGGAGTGCTCACCGAGTCGTCAGCGCCTCCTTCGAGGCATCGAAGAGGAGGCCGAGGTGGGTGCTTCGCGGGTGCGCAGGCCGGTGGTCGTCCTCAGCGCGTCGCTGGCGGCAGGCGCGCTGGCTGCCGCGGCGTTCCCGCCGGTCGGTCTTGGATGGTCGGCTCCCTTGGCGATGGCATCGCTGTGGGTGCTGATTCGTGATGTCGGACTGGGTATGGTCGCCGGGCATGGTCTGGCGTTCGGGCTCGCCTTCTTCCTGCTCCATGTGGCATGGCTCGATGCCTCGATCGGACTTGCCGCCTGGCTCCTGCTGTCGGTCACACAGTCCGTGTTCCTCACCGTGGCGGCGCTGGGTGTCCGCGCGGTGTCGGCCTTGCCTGCGGCACCGCTGTGGGGTGCCGGGGTCTGGATCGGAGTGGAGTCGCTGCGCGCATCGTGGCCACTCGGCGGCCTGCCGTGGGGCCGACTCGGCTACACGGTGGTGGACACTCCGTGGGCCGGTGCCCTAGCGACGGCTGGAGTGAGTGGATCCGGATTCCTCGTTGTCCTGACCGGCTTCGCGATCGGAGAGACTCTTGCCCGCGGCATCGGGCGGGTCGAACACACAAGTATCTGGCGCGCCGGCCTGGGCGTCGTTGCCGCGGCGGTCACCCTCGGGTTGGCGGTCCTGCCGCCGGAAGTCGAGGCTTCCGGTTCGATCAGGGTGGCTGTCGTGCAAGGAGGGGTGCCCGGCGACGGCACCGAGCTGGTGCGATTTCATCGCGAGGTGACCCGCAATCACGTCGCCGCCACCGAACAGCTCGGGGTCAGGTTGCGTGAGGACGGGCAGCGCGTCGACTTGGTGCTGTGGCCGGAGAACGCCACAGCGGTCGACCCGCTTCGCGACGCCGACACGCGCGCGATGATCGAGGGTGCGGCCCGAGCCGTCGGTGCCCCCATCCTCGTCGGAGCGATCGTCGACGGACCAACGCAGCAGAGTGCCTATAACCGCGGGCTCCTGTGGGACGCGCGCGACGATGATGACCGTCGGCCGGTGCAGGCCTACACCAAGCAGCACCTTGTCCCGTTCGGTGAGTACATCCCGTGGCGTTCGGTGATTGGGAACTGGTCGTCCCGCTTCAGTCTCGTTCCGCGTGACATGCTGCCGGGCCCGAGGTCCCAGACGATCAGCATCGGTGGCGTCCGGTTTGCCGCAGCGATCTGCTTCGACGTCGCCTACGACGATGTCGTGCCTGAACAGGTGGCACGAGGGGCGGAGATCGTGGCCGTGCAGACCAGCAACGCCACCTTCTTCGGAACCACCCAGCTGGAGCAGCAGTTCGCGATCACCCGGGCCCGCGCCGTCGAGTCCGGCCGATCAGTCGTGGTCGCCTCCACGAACGGCATCTCCGCGATGATCGGACCGGACGGCTCAGTCCGACGCCAGGCGCCTGTCGGTGGCACCGAAGTGCTTATCGACGACGTGGAGCTTTCAGACCAACTGACGCCGGCCGTGCGATGGCAGACGGCACGCCAATGGGCTCTCGTGGCTCTTGCTGGCGTGGGACTCGCTTGGTCCGCCACCATGGGATGGCGGTTTCGGTCCACCACCGGCCGGCGTCTCGACGGCAGGCGGACGGACTGAACAGGGGCATCGCCGAACCGGCGCAGCGCCCACAACTTGAGGTGGCATGGCAAGACCCACCGGCCGGTCGGGACGCTGTCCGACGGTTGAGCGTTCGAGCGCCTGCCCGTGGCGAGCAGGCCCGAGGTCACCACGGCCCGGCCCGCGTCGGCGAGAGGTCGAACTCGGCGGCGCCGGGATCGACCTCCGATGGCTGACCGGTGACTCAGTTGACGATGACGGCGTGACGCTCGCCTACCTGCAGGGTGGCGGTGCCTGGAGGTGAGTCCAGGGTGCCAAGATCGCCCGGGTCCTCGTCACAGCTGTCACCGTCACATGCCCACGTGATCCGGTAGCGGATCAGCGCGCTGATGTCGTACTCCTTCTCCGGCTCGCGCGCCGAGGTCTGTTGGTAGGTGTAGCCACAGGGAGTCTTGGTCTCTTGCCCCAGGCCCTTGCGCCACGGTCTGCCAGGATTGTCGCAGACTGTGACGCTTTCCCCATGTCCCAGCGAGTCTTTTCCGCAGAACGCGACACACCTCGACCGACCGCCCCCGACTAACGAGACCACGCCCTAGATGTTGCTGGCCAGGAGGTTGTTGACGTTTCTCGCGGGTGGCTGGTCGCGCAGCTACACTGGTGTCATGCGGATGCAGCAGCGATTTCAAGACCCCCGGCCGGGATATGGCCGCGGGGTCTTCGACGCGCAGTCGTAGCGCAGTAGGTCTCCGCAGGTACGGCCGGGGGAATTTTCTCGTCCTTCACCTACCTGCCATCTTCTTGGAGACCTTCGCATGTCGCACGCCGACTATCTGACTTCCGACCAGCTCTATCGCGCTCTCAACGTGCGCGACCTCACCGATCCCGACCAGGGGCCTCACGCCATCCTGACATTGCTGCAATCGGTCATCGACCGTTTGCAGCCCGAGTGGGACAGCTCCCTCCGGTATGTGCGCAGCTCGCCGGTCGTTCCTGTTCGGGACAACTACGACCGCCTCGGTTACGACCCGGATGATGTTACTCGGGCTCGCCGGTACACCCGTTACATCAGCCCTGCAGTGATGCTTCGCAGTCATATGAGTGCCGAACTCCCGCGCGTCCTTGAGGACTATGCGGGGATGTCCGAGGTGGATGAGTTACTCGTGGTGCCCGGCCTCGTCTACCGTCGCGACGCCGTCGATCGCACCCACGTGGGGGAACCCCACCAGGTGGACTTGTGGCGCATCCGTAGCACTCCGGATACCGATGACGAGGACATGCTCACGATGATCGGCCACTTGGTCGAGGCAGTCCTTCCGGATGCGCAGTGGAGAACAACAGACGTGGCGCACCCATACACCGTCGGTGGTAGGCAGATCGACGTGCTCCACGACGACGAATGGCTTGAGCTCGCCGAGTGCGGCCGCATCCATCCCGAGGTGCTGCGCGGATCGGGCCTCGACCCCGAGCGATGGTCCGGCCTGGCTCTCGGTATGGGCCTTGAACGTGCACTCATGCTGCGCAAGGGCATCCCTGACATCCGCTATCTCCGGGCAGAAGACCCGCGCATAGCAACCCAGATGCTCACCCTGGATCCATGGCAGCACGTTTCACTTCTGCCTGCGGCCCGGCGCGACATTTCAGTCGTCGTGGATGCACAAGAGGACGAGGAGACGCTTGGTGACCGCATCCGCGTCGCCCTCGGAGATAACGCCGACGTCATCGAGTCTCTCGAGATTCTCAGCCGCACACCCCACGAGGGACTACCCGAGGCCGCGCGCTCTAGGCTCGGCACTCTGGAAAGACAAGTCAATCTCCTGATCCGGATCATGCTGCGCCCCATCGACCGCACCCTGACCTCGGAAGAGGCCAACGTGATCCGCAACGTGATCTACGAGGCCGTGCATGAAGGCCCGGTGATGGAGCTGATCTGAGATCGCTGAGAGCAGCCATGACCTCGCCTACGCATGCCAACGCTCCCCTCTCACCCGAAGGCCGACGCCGCCTGATCGAACGCTGCCGCACCCGCCCTATCTCCCACGTGGCCGCCGAGATGGGGATCTCCCGCGCAACCGCCTCGAAATGGGTCAACAGATACAAGCGATTCGGGAAGACCGGCCTACTGGACCGCTCATCTTCTCCGGCCCGACAGCCATCTGCAACGCCTGGCTGCCTCGTGCAGCAGATCGAGTCGATGCGGCGGGAACACAAATGGTCGGCGTCCCGTATTGCGTTCGAGCTCGAGCAGGCAGGAACACCGGTGAGCCGTCGCACCATCACCCGGCTCCTCGCACAGCTGGGCCTGAATCGACGGAAGTTTATCGACCCGAACGGCGAGACGAACCGGGAGCCGCAAAGGATCAACGCCAAACGTCCCGGCCACATGGTGCATCTGGACGTGAAGAAGGTCGGGCGCATCCCCGACGGCGGCGGGTGGCGTGTGCACGGCAAAGGCAGCGAGAAGGCCAAGGCTGTCGCCCGCACGAAGACCCGCGGTGCCAGGACCGGGTACATCTACCTGCATTCCGCCATCGACGGACACACCCGACTCGCTTACACAGAAGCGTTACCGGATGAGAGGGCCGTCACTGCCGTCGCGTTCTTCGGGCGGGCCAGAGCCTGGTTCGCTAAGCACGGCATCACCCGGATCGAGCGCGTCGTGACTGACAACGGTTCCTGCTACCGATCTGCTGCCTTCCGCGAAGCGGTCGGGACCAGCCGACACCAGCGCATCACGCCATACACGCCTCGACACAACGGCAAAGTCGAGCGCTACAACCGGATCCTCGCTGAAGAGTTCCTCTACGCGCGCATCTGGCGCTCGGAAGCAGAACGCGCTGCCGCGCTGGAAACGTGGAACCGGCACTACAACTATCACCGTCCCCACGGCGCTCACGACGCGCAACCGCCTGCCTCTGCAGCACCGACACGCGTCAACAACGTCATGGCCTCATACACCTAGATGGGCGTAGGGCCTCTCGGCCTGCTCGGCAACCCCGTCACGTTCCACCCACCTCGGCAGACTCCTCACCCACCCGTGTGGCGAGCTGGTCGATGAACGCCTGCCCCCACTCCCACCGATTCATCTGCTCATCGTGACAGGGAGGACGGACACCGTGAGCGAAGCCGGAGTCGTGCCGCGTACCTAGAAGGTGACGAATCCGTAGGCAGCATCGGAGGGGCGCATGAACGACCGAGTTCAAGACGACATCGCGGTCCTCAGGCGGATCTTCCTGCGCCTGGGGAGTCTGGGGTTCTTGTACTCAGCGGTGGGGGTCGGTCTGGTCTGGACGGGGAGCTTCGTGGCGGCTCTGGTCGGTTCGGTGTTGTTCGTCGCTGGCTCACTGATGCTCACCGCCTTCGTCTTCGGTGCCCCGCTGGTCACCTACGTGCTGTGGGACCGACGTAGCGAAAGCCGCCGGCGGACGTCGACCGAGGAGAAGCGCGATGGGTGACTTCCCCTGGACCGAGTTCGTCATGTCGCCTGGCTTCGGTGGGCTCGCCGCCGTTGTCGCCGCCACGATCGCCTACGTCGGCGTCCACAAGACGGTGAAGTCCCGCCAGGCCGCCGACCGGAAGGCACAGTGGTGGGACCGTGCCCGCTGGGCGCTCGACCTCACCCTCCACGACGACTCCGAGCACCGCGAGGTCGGTTACAGCGTCCTGGAGGCGCTGGGTCAGAGCGAGTACGCGGCAGAGCACGAGACGGACCTGATCGACGCCGCACTCGACCGCACTCTCGATGCCTACGCCGCCCAGGGCGAGGCGGAGGAACCTGGTTCAACGCCGGAGGCTGAGGCACAATGGACACCAGAGAACGACGACGGAGCAGACTCATGACCACCAGCCAGTCGCCGCAGCACAGCAGCGTGAACGGCCACGCCTCCAGCCAGTCGTCGCAGAACGCTCGCTGGGTCACGAAGCGCGAGGCCATCGCCGCCGCGCGAGCGAAGATCGCGATCGACAAGCGACGAGGCCGGACTTCCGAGGCCTGGATCATGGAACTCGCCAGCGAGGGCCGCTAGGTCCCAGCCAGGCACATCGCACCGACGCTTGGACCTCGAGAGTCGGTGGCCTGAATTGCTCGAGCGGCCATATGGGCCCCAGGCGCGGTGGGCAGTCTTTCGCCGAAGCGTGGCACGAGGGCTTGGGGCCGAACCTAGAGACCGTGCGGAACCTCACGAACCGTGCCCGAGGCGCGATCGACACCCGCTGTCGGTGTGCAGCGAAGACCGCATTCACCGTGTGCGCACCACCGCCGCGACCGCGGCGAGTATCACGAGGAGCGCTCCGAGCCACTGCTGCGTCAGGAGGCGATCGCCCGCAACGAACGCCGCCGCGAGGCCGAAGACGGGGACCAGCGGGAGGAAGGTGCCTGCGGTCGAAGCAGGGACCTCGCGCAGGCCTGCGACGAAGAAGGTGAAAGCGAGTCCGTAGTAGACCACCCCGGACCCGGCCGCCAGTAGCCATGTTGCGGGGACGGCCGGTAACCCCTGAGGGGTGAGTCCGCTGGTCACGGCGGCGGCGGCAAGGATCCCGGCGAACGCAAGGGCCGCCGCCTGTTGGCAGATCACGACAACTTCGGAGGCATCATCGAGCATGAGCCTCTGGGTCAGGACGGTGTAGATCGCGCACGACAGGACAGCCAGCAGCGTCAGGACAATGCCACGGGGGTCCACATCGAGGCCGGGACGGTAGGCGATGAGAATGACACCCACGACGGCGGCGGCGATCGCCACGACGGTGGCCCGGGCCACCTCCTGGCGCAGGACGAAGACGGCCAGAGCGACGATGAAGACCGGTTCGAGGGCCCAGAGCAGCACGGACATGCTGGCGCTGATGTAGGTGAGTCCCCACAGGCCCAGGGCGTAGGCTAGGCCGGGGTTCAGGACGCCGAGCGCGGTGAGCTTGGCTGTTGATCGTGTCAGGGTCCACCTGGAGCGGCGAGCCAGGGCGATGGTCAGAAGGAGCGTGCAGCTGGCTGCGAGCTCGATGGCCAGCAGGGTCAGTGGTTCGACGTCTCGGTCGAGGACTTGTTTGCTGAGGACGGTGCCGATGCCCCAGCAGGCGGCAGCGGCGGTCAGGTACAGGACAGGGCGGACACGCAGGTCTACGGGCATGGCTGTGCTCTCGAGGTGGGTGAGGAGAAATGGGTCGGCTGAAGCGCGCAGGCGCTTGGTCAGCTGACCGGTTCCTCACCGTCACAGCAGGCGTACGACGGCCTACGAGCCGGAAGGGCCACGTAGGCGTTGTCGCGCATGAGATCCACGGTAGCGGCGATCAGGACAGTGAGTCGATCAACGCCTGGACTCGTGCGCGGATCTCATCGCGGATCGGACGGACCGCAGCCGCGTCTCGGCCGGCCGGGTCCTCGAGGACCCAGTCCTCGTACCTCTTGCCGGGGAAGAAGGGGCACTCGTCCCCGCATCCCATGGTGATGACGACGTCGGCTCGTTCCACTGCGCTGTCGGTGAGCAGCTTGGGTGTCGAGGCGGTGATGTCGATGCCTTCTTCGGCCATGACCGCGACGGCGGCAGGGTTGACCTGGTCGGCGGGTTGGGAGCCGGCCGAGAGGACTTCGACCTGGTCTCCGGCGAAGTGCTCCAGGTAGCCCGCGGCCATCTGGGAGCGGCCGGCGTTGTGGACACAGACGAACAGGACAGTGGGACGGTGGGTGGTCTCGGTCATGGGTGCTTGCCTGTTCGTCGGTCAGAGGTCGAGGTCGCGCAGGAGTGCGGTGACGCGGGCTTGGAGGTCGTCGCGGATGTCGCGGACGGTCTCCAGGGGTGCGCCTTCGGGATCGGCCACGTCCCAGTCGAGGTACTGCTTGCCCGGGAAGATGGGGCATGTGTCGCCGCACCCCATCGTCACGATGACGTCGGCGGCGTGCAGGACCGTGTCGGTGAGCGGTTTGGGGTAGCTGGTGGTCAGGTCGATGCCTCGCTCGGCGAGGACTGTCACGGCCTGCGGGTTGATCTCGCCGGTCGGGGCGGAACCTGCGGAGCGTACGTGCACGCGGCCCGGTGCGAGGTGCTCGGCGATCGCGGCGGCCATCTGGGAGCGGCCGGCGTTGTGGACACAGACGAAGAGCAGCTCTGGGACGGCCTTGGCGCGCCTGCCGTCGGCCTGTGCCTGTGCGGTGAGCAGCTCGGTGGCGTAGCGCCGCACGAGCACCGGCAAGTAGGTCCTCACTGTCGCCTGGGGCTCCAGAGCAGCCCTGGCGTCGGCGACAGCCTGCTTGACTTGCGTAGGCGTGAAGGTGCCGTCGAAGGCGTAGGTCAGGTCGTCGATCGTGGCTTGGGTGGCGTCGGTCATGCCGAGTCTCCTGTCGGTGTGAAGAAGCGACGTGACCACAGGGCCACGTAGACGAGGGCGACCAGCACAGGGACTTCGATGAGGGGTCCGACGACGCCGGCGAGGGCTTGGCCTGAGGTGGCGCCGAAGGTGCCGATCGCGACGGCGATCGCGAGCTCGAAGTTGTTGCCGGCGGCGGTGAACGCCACGGTGGTGGTGCGTTCGTAGCCCAGACCGGCGGCGCGGCTGGCCGCCCAGGCGGTGGCGAACATCGCGATGAAGTAGACCAGCAGCGGCAGTGCGATGCGGGCGACGTCCCAGGGGGCCCGGGTGATGGCGTCGCCCTGGAGGGCGAAGAGCAGCACGATGGTGAACAGCAGCCCCCACAGCGCGAGCGGGCTGATGCGGGGCAGGAAGGTCTGTTCGTACCAGTCTCGGCCGCGCCAGCGTTCCCCGAGCACGCGGCTGGCGAATCCGGCCGCCAGGGGGATGCCGAGGAAGACCAGGACGCTGAGGGCGATGGCGCCGATGCTGAACTCAGCGCTGGTGGTCTCCAGGCCGAGCCAGCCGGGCAGGACCTGCAGGTAGAACCAGCCGAGTGCGGCGAACGCGAGCAGCTGGAAGATGCTGTTGACTGCGACCAGCACAGCGGCAGCCTCGCGGTCGCCGCAGGCCAGGTCGTTCCAGATCAGCACCATGGCGATGCAGCGCGCCAGGCCGACGATGATCAGACCGGTGCGGTACTCCGGCAGGTCCGGCAGCATCAGCCAGGCCAGGGCGAACATGAGTGCCGGGCCGACGATCCAGTTCAGCGCCAGCGACAGCACCACGAGGCGGCGGTCGGTGAGCACGGTGTCGACCTGGTCGTAGCGGACCTTCGCCAGGACTGGGTACATCATCACCAGCAGGCCGATCGCGATCGGCACACTGACCGATCCGACCTCGATCGCGCTGAGCGCATCGTCCAGACCCGGGACCAGGCGGCCGAGCAGCAGGCCGGTGGCCATGGCCACGACGATCCAGACGGCTAGGAACCGGTCCACCAGGCCGAGCCGAGGGACAGCCTCGACGGCGGTCTGGCTCATTCGGCGTCCTCTGGGAGGCAGGCCAGGCAAGCGGGCCGGTGGGTGCAGACCTCTTGGACGCAGGCGTCGATGGTGAGCTGGTCGGCGGCGCGGGCGACCGAGGCTCGGTGGTGGCCGTCGACGATGAGGTAGAAGTCGCCGGTCTGCAGCAGGCTCACGCAGCCGAGGTGCTGGCTCTGGGTGTGGGCGCGGTGCACCGAGTGCCACCGCTGCGCGACGTGGCTCCGGGTGGGTCGCAGCTCGCGGTCGAAGTCTTCGGCCCGGGCGAGGGTGCCGACGACTCGGCGCAGCGGCACCTCGGCCGAGACGGACCTGGCCTCGCCGCATCGTGGACCGAACGCTGCCTCGACGTCCTCGAGGGTGACCGCCGGCCTATGCGGAGCCCTGATCGCCGCGCGGCGGGCGGCCTGGAATGCTCGAGCGGATTGGTTCATGCCGGCTTGGTCGCGCGGATGATGGCGTTGTGCATCTGCGGCACGGCCTGGTGGGTGTACTCGACCTGCACATCGGTGAAGCCGGCCGCGGCGAGGCCGTCGAGGTACTCGGCGCGGCTCAGGGCGCCGGCGATGCAGCCGGCGTAGCTGCCCCGTGAGGCGCGCTCCTCCGGTGAGAGGTGGTCCTCGGCGACCACGTCGGAGATCCCGATCCGACCGCCCGGCGCCAGCACCCGGTACATCTCGCGCAGCACGGCGGGCTTGTCGGTCGAGAGGTTCACCACGCAGTTGGAGATCACCACGTCGATGGAGGCGTCCGGCAGCGGGACGTCCTCGATCGTGCCCTGCAGGAACTCCACGTTCTCGGCGCCGGCCTTCTCGGCGTTGGCGCGGGCGAGCTCGAGCATCTCGACGGTCATGTCCACGCCGTAGGCGAACCCGGTCGGCCCCACGCGACGTGCCGACAGCAGCACGTCGATACCGCCGCCAGAGCCCAGATCCAGGACCGTCTCCCCCGGGTTCAGCGCCGCGACCATCAGCGGGTTCCCGCAGCCCAGGCTCGCGGCGACCGCCTCGGCCGGCAGCTCGCCGGTCTCCTCGGCCGAGTACAGGCGCTCGCCGAACGCATCGCCCACGACAACGTCGCTGGCGTCGCAACAGGACGATTCGGTCTCGTCCAGGACCTCAACGTTGGTCGCGCCGCCACGGACTTGGGTGGCGGCCCTGGCGTAGCGGCTCCGCACCTGCTCGGTCAGTTCCTCAGCAGTCACGACAATCTCCGATCTATCGACGTTCATCTATGCATTGACAATGGTCGATGCATCGACGTTTGTCAATGAGTGTGAGATGATCGACCCATGAGCACCACGACCCTCGCCCTCAACGCGTCAGCCACAACGTGCTGCGCCTCGGTGCTCGAGCCGAGCCTGAGCCAGGACCAGGCCGTCCACCTCGCCGGCATCTTCAAGGCGCTCAGCGACCCCACCCGAGTCCGACTCCTGTCACTGATCGCGGCCGCCGCCGGCGACGAAGCATGCATCTGCGACCTCACCGGACCCGTCGGACTCAGCCAGCCCACCGTCTCCCACCACATGAAGAAGCTCACCGCCGCCGGCCTGGTCGAACGCGAGCAGCGTGGCCGATGGGCCTACTACCGACTCGCTCCCGGCGCCCTCGACAACCTCTCGGCAGCACTCACGGCGCCGCGACCACGCTGAGGCCTCTGGAACAACCGTGGACTAAGTTGCAGTGGTGGAGGCATGCGTGGGCAACAACGCACGCATGGGCGGTGAGGCCGCGGATCGCCCTCGGCGTGGCGATGCGGCGGGCGAACGGCTAGGACGCTGGACGGGGCCGCCACTCGTCGGGTTCGTAGCTGGCCCAGAAGCCGACGAACGCGGCCGAGAAGAGCGCGAGGGCGCCGTACTGGGAACCGATGGCCAGCACCAGGATCGTGCTGCCGGCTGCGAACAGGCCTTCCTTGGCGTAGCGCTCGACCGGGTGCCGCAGCCACCAGCCGCCGACGAACCCGGTGACGATGGCGTGGGCGAGAGCCAATGTGGCGAGCATGGATGCAACCTCCTAGGAACCATGCTCGCAGCGGCGGGTGGGGCTAATCCAGCCAAACCGGACACCAAGTCAGTACCTGAATCGGTGGCTTCCCCACTCACACGCAGCCCAGAGTTCGAGCCAGTGGCGCATGTTCCTTCCCGAGACCAGCAGCTCAGCTCGAGGAGACGAACGCATGCGGCGGACCCTGACCCTGGTGGTGGCCCTCGGTGCCCTCCTGGCCGGCTGCGTCGGCGACGACGGACCCGCGGACGAACCAACACCCGGCCCTCCTGCGACCGCCGGCTCGCCCTCCCCGGACGTCGAGGGCGGGGAACAGGAGCAACTGGCCGCGGCCGATGACCACGACGCACGCCTGCGGGCCGAGCTGTTCGTCAAGACCCTGCGTACCTACTCCTGGCGCGACGGTGAACCGAACGCCGCTACCGACAACGTGCGCACGTTCATGACCCCAGGCGTGTACAGGAAGTGGGCTGAGGAGAACAACGACGTCGCCTCGACGACCGACTGGAACGAGACGGTGCGGCTGAAGCGAGAAGGCACTGTCGACGTGGTGAACTCCGAGCTCGACTCAGCGTTCGACCAGACCGGCGACGCGCGCACGGTGGCCGTGCAGGTGGTTCAGAAGTCCCGCTCCCGAGGATCCTCGGACTGGTCCCAAGGCGACAGTCTGCTCGACTACGTGTGGCTCGAACGTGGCCCGGGCGGGCACTGGTACGTCACCAAGCACCGCCCGAACGTGCGCGGCTGGTGACCAGGGTGGCTCAGTGAGCGCGCTACCCGTCGGCTGCAACCTGGCTGGACTCTTGGCTCGCGCGGGCTCGCCGCGCATTGGAGACGAGCACGATCAACGAACGTCGATAGAAGCGACGCCCACTCACACCCACATGCACCGGGATCCTCTCGCGTTTCGCGAGCTGGCTGACTCGTTCGTGGGAGATCGAGAGGATCTCGGCTACTTCTCGTCCCGTGATCCAGGGGTCAGCTGCCAACGCATGAGCTTCTTGCCGCGAGTAGGTCGTGCGACCGGGCAACCTGCTGAGGAGGCCCTCTCGGCGCAGGCGCCTCAGGACACTTGGTTTGAGGTTGGTGATCCGGGCGGCTTCCTCGACGGCGATCGCGTCGGGGTTCAGCGCCTTGCGCGGCGTCATGTTGGACATTCTGGCCCTCGCCGCGCTCGATGAGAACCGGGGCACCCACGAGTGACCAACGGCTCGAAGCCCTCATCTGTGCAAGTCTGCTGGGACCCCGCGTACCTAGCAGGTATGAAGATCGACGCCGAAGCAGCACGAGAGGCCGCCCGCCAGCACGACGGACGGTTCGGTCCCCGGATCTCCCTCGAGGACGAGATCAACGGACTCAGCCTGGAGGAAGAGCACCAGCTCGACCGCGAGCGCGAGAAGCTCACCGATGCCCGCGACCGCGTCGGTCAGCTTCTCGTCGAGGCCGACACGATCTCCTCTGTCCCGGACTCCGAGGAGACGAGGATGATCATCCTGCGCGAGAGCTGGGAGTGGGCCTCGGTGGGGGAGGCGGTGGACCGGGCCTGGGCCGACAGCCTCGAGGGCCGATCTGAGGATCGCGACGACCCGGAGGCGGTTGCCGGCCACCTGTACGACATCGCCGTGCAGCGGTGGGAGAAGGACGCCCTCGACTCGCAGCTGCGCGAGCACGAACGGATCGAGCACGCGCCCTTCGACAACAGCTGCGAGCCGGTTCGCGAGCCGGTCTTCTGACCCACAAGCCCGCACCGCCTCGTCTCCAGGTCCCAACTGGTTCGTCGGCACTGGCATAGAAGCATCACCCACCGCATGACGTCGAAGTCCACAGAGAGGAGTCGACGTGCCCGCAGCAATCCCCACCAAGAGGCGCCAGTCGAATCCGTTGGGGCGCCCTCGGCTGACGACCGACGAATGGGTCGCTCGTGCACGAGACCGTCGAGGAGATCGGTACGACTACTCCGCGGTGGACTACCAGGGCTCCAGGAGCCGAGTCACCATCATCTGTCGAGTGCACGGCCCCTTCGAGCAAATCGCAATCCGACACCTCGAAGGCACCGACGGCATGAAGTGCTCTCGCATCCGACACAGCAGGAAGATGCGACTCTCCACGAATGACTTCATCGCCCACGCTCGCGCCGTTCATGGGGATCTCTACGACTACTCAGCATCTGACTATCGAGGCAGCCTGACCCCGATCACGATCATCTGCCAAGAACACGGTCCATTCGAGCAGACGCCGAACAACCACATCAACGACGAAGCTGGCTGCCAGGAATGCGCTAAGGATGTGCGGCGACATGTGCTGACGCTCGGACAATCGGGATTCGAAGATCGGATGCGCGAGCAGTTCAGCAACAAGTACGACTTCTCAACCGCGATCTTCCGAAACGTAACCACCCCAGTCGTCGTGATCTGCGCCGAGCATGGACCGTTCGAACGCAGACCTCTGGACCTGATGCAAGGGCAAGGATGCCGAGAATGCTGGCGAGCCTCGATCACCCTCTCCACCGAGGACTTCATCGAACGAGCGTCCCTTCGGCACGAGGGCTTCTACACGTACGAGCACGTCATAGGGCCCAGAACCCCGACGAGGTCACGCATCCTCATCACCTGCCCCAACCACGGCGACTGGGAGGTTGTCGCAGGTGAGCACCTGCGGGGATCCGGGTGCCCACCGTGCGGGGCGTCTCAACAGGAGAGGGCGATCGCCGAACTCCTAGAAAGGCATGGGATCGACTTCGTCCCCCAGTGGGGGCACCCCACACTCCGCAACAAGAGGCCGCTTCGCTACGACTTCATGCTGCCCAGAACCCGCACACTCATCGAGTACGACGGCCTCTTTCACTTCCAGGTCATCCAGATCGGAGGCATGAGCCGCGAAGAAGCCGTCGAGAGACTTCGAACCCGTCAGAAGTACGACCGCATCAAGGACCGTTGGGCGGAATCCAACGGATGGAAACTCATCCGCCTGTCCAATAAGCGGCGTATCGAGCAGGACCTCTGCGAAGCAGGGGTCCTGCCAGGGCCGAGGGATAGCGCATGAGCAGCTACGTGCACCTCCATGTTCACAGTGAGTACAGCCTGCTAGACGGGTTGGGGCGAATGGACCGGCTGGTGGCGGCCGCAGCAGACGATGGTCAGCCCGCCTTGGCTCTGACCGACCACGGCACCCTCTCCGGCGCGTTCAAGTTCCGCAACGCCTGCCTCGCCGCAGGCATCAAACCCATTCTGGGCATGGAGGCCTACCTCGCCATCGGTGACGACCGCTTCAACCCCCACCGTGTCCAGGTCGCCGACGGTGACGTCTCAGCGGTCGACGACGACGCCGGGGGTGCTGCGACCAAGACCAAGGCCAACGAGCACCTGACGCTGCTGTCGACCTCGTCTCGCGGCTGGCGCAACCTCGTCTCCATCCACAACAAGGCCCAGCACAGCTTCCACGGCAAACCACTCGCCGACACGGCCCTGCTGGCCGAGCACGCTGAGGACCTGATTTGCCTGACCGGATGCCTGGGTGGGCCCGTCGCAGGCCCGGCGTCCCGCGGCGACCTCGACGAGGCCCGGACGAACCTGAACAGGCTCGTGGAGGTCTTCGGCGTCGACAACGTCTACGTCGAGCTCATGGAGCACGGCATCGAGGTCGAGCAGGTGAACCTGCGCAGGCTCCGTGATCTCGCACTCGAGGCCGGACTCAAGCTCGTGGTCACCAACGACTGCCACTACCCCGACGAGGCGATGGCCACCGCCCATGAAGCCTGGCTCGCGGTCCAGTCCGGCAAGCGTCTCGACGACCCGAAACGGTTTAAGTTCAACGGCGAAGGGTTCTGGGTCAAGACCGCCGACCAGATGCGGGCCATGTTCACCGGCCAGGCATGGCAGCGCGGCTGCGACGTCACAGTCGAGATCGCCGATCGCTGCTGCGACGACCCCTTCGCCGACCTCACCGGGCGCAAGCTCCCGCAGTACGGCCGGCTCCCCGACGGCGTGAGCGCTCGCGAGCATCTCTACGACAAGGTCAAGGCCGGCGCCGTCGAACGCTGGGGCGCCCCACTGCCAGTACCGGTGAAGGAGCGGCTGCGCGACGAGCTCGACACGGTCGCCGAAGCAGGCGTGGAGGACTACTTCCTCATCGGTGAGGAGATGATGACCTGGGCCAGAAGCCAGGGCATCGCGACCGGCCGCGGCCGCGGTTCGGCTGGCGGGTTCGCCACCTCCTACGCCCTCGGACTGACCGGCGTCGACCCGCTGCGATACGGGCTGCTGTCCGAACGGTTCCTCGAACGCGGCCGCACCGATCTGCCCGACATCGACTACGACTTCGAAGCCCGCCGTCGAGACGAGGTCATCGCCCACCTGGTCGCCGAGTACGGTTCCGACCGGGTCGCCAGGATCGGCACCCTCGGGCTGAGCCGTACTCGGGCATCGATCAAGGACGCCGCCCGTGCTCTGGGCTCGAAGTTGGGTGAGCCGCTGTCGAAGAAGGTCCCCGTCGAGGGCGGCAAGCCGCTGCCGTTCTCGACTCTGCTGGATGAGTCGGTCGACAAGACTCAGGACTTCCGCGACGAGGTGGCCAAGCACGGCGACGAGGCCGATGAGGTCGTCGAGCTCGCGCGCTCCTTCGAGGATGTGGTCAAGGGCGAGTCGATCCATGCCTGCGGGGTCGTGGTCTCGGCCGTCGACCTCGACGATCTGATCCCGCTGCGCCTCGAACGCAAGCACGGCAAGATCGTCGGCTCACCGATCGCCTGCTTCGACGGCGACGACATCGAGCAGTTCGGCCTGCTGAAGCTCGACGTGCTGGGGGTGAACAACCTGGACCGCGTGGCCGAGGCCCTGTCGATGATCGCCGAGTCCACCGGCGAGCAGCTGAGCATCGACACGCTGCCCGACCCTGACGGCGAGCAGACCGCACGGGTCCGAGCTGCTTGGGACATGCTCGCCGAGGGACGCTCGTCGGGCGTGTTCCAGCTCGACTCGTCGGGGATGCGGGATCTGCTGATCGCCAGCGCCCCGCAGAGCCTGGAGGAGCTCTCCGACGTCATCGCGCTCTACCGGCCGGGCCCGATGTCCTCAGGCGCCCACGACGAGTACGCCTCACGCAAGTCCGGCGCGGCCGAGGTGGCCTACGACCGGTACACCGACGACCCAGACGAGGCCGCCGCGCTGGGAGCGGTCCTGGACCCCACCCATGGCCTGATGATCTACCAGGAGCTGCTGATGCGACTGGGCACCGTCGTCGCCGGGTTCGACGCCGCCGGTCGCTCCAAGCTCCGCAAGGCCGTCGGCAAGAAGAAGAAGGATCTGATGGACCAGGTCGGCCGCGACCTCATCGACGGCGCCGAGGCCGAGGTCGTCGACGAGGACGGTGAAGTGGTCTCTCCGGTGTTCTTCCGGCGGACGGCGGAGCGGCTGTGGGAGGACATCAAGGGCGCCGGCGAGTACGCATTCAACAAGTCGCACTCGGTCACCTACGGCGCCCTGTCGTTCATCAACGCCTATCTGAAGGCCAACTGGCCAGTCGAGTTCGGCGCGGCAGTTCTGGCGATGACTCCCAAGGACGCCGAGAAGCGCAAGCTCGTCCTGGACTCACTGGCCGAGGAGGGCATCGCCGTCGAGGCACCGGACATCAACACCGCGCAGGCGACCACGACTGCCGTTGGCGGCCGCGTGGTGATCGGTCTGGCCGAGATCCGTGACGTCGGGCAGGTCGCCGAGCAGATCGTCGCCGAGCGCGAGTCCGACGGGCCCTTCACCTCCGTACGGAATCTGTTCGTTCGGGTCCGTGTTCCCAACGGTGAGGACGGCGGAACACGGGCGTTGTCGGCGAAGACGATCGAGGCCCTGATCGAGGCGGGGGCGCTCGATCAGTTCGGCCCCCGGCGCGGACTGTTGACGGTCGCTCTGGCAGCCAAGGCCGTCGAGACCGACGTGCCGGATCTGGAGTGGGGCACGCTGGAGCGCTCGGCTCGTCAACGCCACCGGCTGGGGTTCACGGTCGGGCAGTCGCCGCTGGTGGAGCTGAAGCCGCTGTTGAAGCAGTGGCGGCCGGCTGACGTCAATGCCGACGGAGTCCGCTTCGCCGCGGCTCCTGTGCCACTGCCCAAGGCGGCCAAGTCGGACGGAACCCTCCTGACGTTGGGCATCCTCACGTCGTGGAAGGTGTTCCCTGGCTCGCGGGCGTCTTTCACAATCGAGGGCACGACGCAGGCGATGCCAGTGACGATGTGGAACCGGTCTCTGGCTCCGGCGCTGAAGCGCTCCGGCGAGCCGACGATCGGTGACGTGGTCGCCGTGCTCGGACGATCGCAACGCCGGGTCTTCACTCGCGAGGTCACCGACGACGACGGAGTGGTTTCCGACGTGGTGGTGGAACGTACCGAGTTCGCGGCCAATGACATGTGGGTTGTCGACGGACTCGCCGCCGACGATGCGAGTCTGGTCGATCCCGATGCGCAGGTCATCGACTTCATGTCAGTTCAGCGCGACCGAGCCCAGGACCGGGCGGTGTGCGACCCCCAGGAGCCCTCGCCGAGCATCCCGACACCGGTCGAAGCCGCTCGTCTGTCGGCCACCGATGCTGAGGGGACGCGCATCGTGGTTTCGGTGCCCTCACGCGTCGCCTGGCATCAGGGAGCCGTGCTGACCGGCGACGTCGACATCACGACCGCCCTGGCGCTTGCCCCCGACCTGTGGTCGCGCGACGCCGTCACCACACCAGATGGCACCTACCGGGTGCCGCTGACTGGTGGCGCCGGTTACCTGGTCCTGCTCGTTGGTGAGAGCGCGGAGGCACGGGCGGACACCTGGAAGGGGGACCCGGATGTTCGTGGCTGGCAGGTCGCGACCACGGCGGCGGGCTCAGAGAAATCGTCGACTGGTTCTGGGCTCGTCGCATAGAGGAAGTAGGACCAACCAACCGAGGTCCGTTAGTGAGCGCCTTGTGCGCCTAGAAGAGAAAGAGACACCATCATGACCAACGCCGTCTCCATCAGCGGAAACCTCACCGCCGACCCCCAGCTCAAGTTCAGCCAGAGCGGTGACCCGCGAGCGTTTTTCACCGTCGCCGTGAACACCGGCAGCGAGGAAAAGGGCAACAAGAAGGCTCATTTCGTCCCGGTCACCGTGTTCGGCACGCTCGCCGAGAACGTCGCCGAGTCCATCGAGAAGGGCACCCGAGTCGTGGTCACCGGTCGATTCGACTCCTACAACAAGGACGTCGAGATGGACGGCAAGGAGGTCGACAAGAACTTCCTCACTGTCATCGGCACCACGGTCTCGCCGGACCTCACCTTCGCCTCGGCCGAGATCACCAAGAACCCCTACGGCGACGCCGACGACGAGGAGCCCAAGGCCAAGCCGAAGGCGAAGAAGTCGACCAAGTCCAAGCCGAAGGCGAAGTCGGAGCCCGAGGAGGATCCCGACGACGACTTCTGACCGGGCCGGCCGGTCAGAAGAACGAGCCCCTCTCCTCCAGGCTCGTTCACACGACGCCCCCGCACCCCCGAGGCGGGGGCGTCGTGCTGTGCAGAACCGTCCCGCTGCCGCCCACTAAGAACGCGACCCACCCGCCACGACACCAGCAGGAGATTCCGCTGTGACCACCCCACCGATGACGACCGATCAGGCGCTGACGATCTTGCAGGTCGACCTCGAAACCACCGGCCTGGACGAGAACACCGCCGAGATCATCGAGGTCGCCGCCATCGGCACCACCGACGCGCTCACCCCACTGTTCGAGTTCACCGCCGCGGTCACACCTGGGCGCGCCGAATCCCTGACCCGACTGCGTGAAGCCGACGCCATGGCCATGCACCGCGAGAACGGCCTGCTGCTGGACATCGAGTCAGGTGACTCCTCCCCCCTGACCGAGGTGGAGTCCAACCTGATCGAGACGATCGACGCGCACCGCCACCCCGACGGACCGGCGAAGATCGTGCTCGCCGGATCAGGCGTCTCTCACTTCGACTTCCGGTTCATCAAGACCCACATTCCGAACCTTGCCCAGCTGCTGCACTACCGGCCCATCGACGCCGGTTCACTGCGCGAGCTCTACCGCCGCACCGTCGGACACGACCTCACTGACGCCAACGAGCGCAAGACGCATCGCGCGATCGACGACGTCCGCTGCCACCTCGAGGAGGCCCAGGCGTTCGCCGCGGTCTTCACCGACCACGCCGCCCGCCAGCAGCTGCGGAACACCCAGTGAGGACCACCGCCGGCGATCGTCTGCTCGACGGTCTAGCCATCATCATCGCTCTCGCCGACCACCGCCAAGACGACGTGCGGCTCCTGACCGGCGGCGACCACGAGAAGGCGAAGCCGCTGGCGCTGGAGGCTGCCCGCTACGTCTTGGCACGCCGCATCGCGCACCTGAGCCGCGACCCCGTCGAGGTCCTGACGATGCCGGCCTCGGCTCAGCTGTCCTGGCTGCGAGGACACGTTCTGACCCGGCCGCACTCACCCCAGGGAGCGCAGGTGATCGCGCGGGGTCTCGAAACCATCGAGGCCTACACGAGGCAGGGCGAGACCCCCACTGACGCGGATGTCGAGGATGTGGTGGCCGTGACGGTCGAGCTGATCCTCGGTGACCCGAGCCTCGACGGACCCCTGGCGCGGCGGCTGATGAGTCTGCAAGCGGTGATCGCGGCCAAGATCCAGCCACCCTTCTAGCCGCCGCGACTGGCGCATGTTCCCCAGTAGGAGGTGCGTCCTGTGAAGATCATCGCGTGGGTGGGCGTCATCGCGCTCGCCGTCTCCGCGACCGGAGCCGTCGCCGGCCCCGGAACCAGTCGGTTCAACAACCGCTTCGCCGCGAGCGCAGTCGAAGGCGTCCACGTCATCTCCGGGGCCGCCGCGTCGCACCCCAAGACCGCCGCCTCAGCCGCAGCGATCGTCGCGCTGCTGGTCTTCGTCACATCGTTCAGCGGCCGAGAATCACCGAGCCGGGACCCGCAACGCCTGTTCACCGTCGACCAGCGCCGGATCGGGTTCGACCGTGCCGAGGGACGGTGCGAGTTCACTCGGTTCGGTCTCTTCCGCTGCCGGCGTCCGGCCGAGCACGCCGACCACTGGCACCCCTGGAGTCGCGGCGGGGCATCAGACATGGCGAACCTCGTCGCCGCTTGCTCAGGGCACAACCTGCGCAAGTCCGACGCGGCGCCAACGCGCTGGCAGACCGCGCTGTTGGAGTGGCGACGACGCTCGTACTTCCCGGTCGGAACCCAGAGAACCCCCGGCGCCGATCTGCGGACCCCACCCCGGCCAGTGACGCCGGCGCCGCGGCAGCGTCGAAGCTAGGCCGACGTCATGGCTGCCACGCCCGATCCGAAGCACTCCCGTACGCCCGACAGCACCGACGAAGCGCGGCAATCGGGCGATGCCCGAAACCGAGCCGGGCAGAACGCCGGTGGCGCACGCAAGAAGGCGGGGAAGGCCGCGGTCAACAAGGCCGCCGCACGCAAGGGACTCGGTGACGTCACAGCCGCGAAGGACGTCCTGAAGGGCAGGAACGCCGACGGGTCCGAGGCCGGCGGGATCAAGCAGGTCAGCAAGGGTGCCAAGGTCGGCGCCCAGATCGGATCCAAGATCACCCCCGGAGCGGGCACGGTGGTCGGTGGCGCGATCGGTGCCGGGGTCGGTGCGCTCGCGTCCAAGAAGGTCCGCCGGCGCATCATCGTGACGATCTGCGCGATCCCGGTGCTGTTCGTCGGCTCGCTCTTCATGGTGGTCAGTTCGTTGACCGGCGGAACCGACGGCTTCGACACCAATGCTCGCGCCAACGCCGGCGAAGCGGCCCAGACCGACGGCGTCCCCGTCCGCACGATGACCGCCATCGACGAAGCGACCCACGGCACCGACACTCCCTGGGAGCTTGTGGCCGCGATCGCCTACAAGCGATCCGACGGACAGGTGCCCGACTTCGGCGACCTCGAGCTCGACCCAGCACCCAGCAGCTCGGGTGAGGCGGGCGAGCCGTACGGCATGGACCTGGCCGAAGCCAATGCCGTCGCTGAAGACCTCGGCATCGAAGCTCTCGATGACGACCAGGCTGCGAACATCGAGGACCAGACCCGGTTCGTCGCCACTCTCATCTCCCGCGGCGCCAACGATGCCGCTCCCGACGCCGTGCCTGACCTGGACGCCGGAGCGGCGCTGGTCGACGCTGCCGATGGAGCGGGGCAGGTTCGCCGGATCGGCACCGGGGAGAGCAACGAGAAGGCCGCCGAGCAGGTCCGAGACATCTACATGTCCGCCCTCGATGATCTCGACGATGCCCTCGAGCCAGTCGGCGAGGACGCTGAGGGGATCTACGACCTCGCGTTGCAGTGGAGGCTTGGGGTCTCGGTCTGCTCGAACAGCGACGACGAGGGCACGACGCAGGCCCGTGCCGTCGCCGGAGACTGGACCGCACCCATGAAGGGCCGGCTGACATCGCCGTTCGGTCCGCGCATGCACCCGATCACCGGGGTGCAGAAGCTGCACGACGGTCAAGACATCGCCAATGGAGGGGGAACGCCGATCCATGCGGCCGCCGCCGGGACGGTCAAGGTGGCCGGGATGCAACCCGCGTGGGGTGTGAACGTGCTGATCGAGCACGGCGGCGGCATCGTCTCGCGGTACGCCCACATGGCGATGGGTTCCCTGAAGGTCTCCGCCGGAGAGACTGTCTCGGCGGGGCAGCAGCTCGGTGTCGAGGGCAGCACCGGGTTCTCCACTGGCGCGCACCTGCACTTCTCGATCTACGACGACGGCAAGCCCATCGACCCGCTGTCGTTCATGAAGGAACGCGGGGTCGAGTTGGGATCCGATGCCCCAGGCAAGCCGGACGGAGACGGCACCGCAACCGAGGCTTCTGCGAGCTCGACGTCGACATCGAAGAGTCCTCGCTCGTTGCGGTCCAAGAACGGCGAAGGCGAGCAGGTCACCTTCGACTCCGCCCAGATGGACATCGCCAAGACCCTCGTCGACGTCGGGACCCAGGTGGCGAACGAGAAGGCCGTGGTGATCGCTCTGATGGTCGGGCTGCAGGAGTCGCGGCTGGAGAACCTGAACTACGGTGACCGTGACTCGGTCGGGGTGTTCCAGCAGCGGCCGTCGACCGGATGGGGCACCCGGGCGCAGATCATGGACGTCCCACGATCGACCAAGGCGTTCTACGGCGGACCGAAGGGACCTCACAGGGGAGAGCCGCCCGGTCTGCTCGATGTCGACGGCTGGGCGTCCATGGCTCTCGGCGAGGCCGGACAAGCCGCGCAGAGGTCCGGACACCCCACGGCGTACGACAAGTGGGAACCGGTCGCCAAGGACCTGTACAAGGCGCTGCGCGGCACCACCCTGCCCACCAACGACTCCACCGGTTGCCCATCCATCGAGGACGACAAGACAGCCGAGGTCAAGATGGCGACGTACAACGTGTGCCTGACCGGCTGCGACGACAACCTCGATCCGGCTGATGAGAGGATCCCGCAGCTGGCCGAGACGATGCGCAACTCAGGCGCGGACATCATCGCCGTGCAGAACACCGGCGAGGAGGACCAGGCCAAGGCTTTGGCCGACGAGATCTCCGACAGCTACTCGGTCGCATCCCAGGGGCACTCGCAGGCGATCTTCGTCAACCCGGCAGCGTTCTCGGCCGCCGGTGACAACGGGAAAGCGCTGCCAGGCAAGACCTTCGGGATCGGCGGCGGCCGCTACGGCATCGCGCAGATCCTGCGAGATCTTCGAACCGGAGAGAAGCTAATCGTGACAACCCTGCACCCGCAGGGAGGGTCGACGGCGGTGGACGAGGGACGCCGACTGGATCAGGTCCGCGTCGCCGAGCGCACTGTCGGGCAACTGCGTCGCGACCACCCAGGCACGCCGACGCTGTATGCCGGCTCCTTCAACACCGGATTCCCCGGCACGGGTGCGCAGACCCGAGTAGCCGACTTCTACGACTCCAAGGGATTCACCTCGGCCGAGCAGCAGACCAAGAACCGCACGAACGACCAGTTCGACTCCGTCAACGACGCCGGTTCGTTCCCGGAGAACTCGCGCCGGGCCGATCACGTGCTCGCCGACGGTGCCAAGACACCTGTGAAGGAATGGGGTCAGGAGCTGCCAGAGGACCGAGAAGGGCCGGTGCCGTCCAACCACAACCTCGTGTGGGCCCAGATGAGCCTGAGCGACGACGTCGGAGGAGGGTCCGTCTCCTCCCAGCCTTGCAAGGCAGGGTCAGAGGTGGAGAAGGGGCTGCAACAGCACACCGTCGATGTCTACCGAGCGGTGTGCAACCAGTTCCCCGACGTGGCCACCTACTACGGTCTGGCGAACCGCGGCGAGCACGCCACCGGCCACTCGCTGGACGTCATGGTTTCCGGTGCAGAAGGCCGCAAGATCCGCGACTTCCTGCAGAAGAACCACGCCAAGCTCGGCATCGACTACCTGATCTATGAACAGGAGATCTGGTCGGTCCAGCGCGACAGTGAGGGCTGGCGTCCTATGGGGAGCCGCGGCTCCCCGACGGCTGACCACTTCGATCACGTCCACGTGACCGTCAAGGGCTAATCTCGGAAAATGCATCTAATGTAGGATTCTTACGTTAGATGTAAGCCGGATTCTCGGGGTTCCGCGTGGTTGAGGTGGTGTCGAATCTAGCAGCGGCACCCATGCCTGACCAGCGGTTCCGCGCCTGATCTTACATTTGATGCAGGATTCTTACTTTTAATGTAAGGTCATGTCGTGGTGTTCACGGGCGGCCTGGGGCCGAGTTCAGGGTCTGGTCCGTCGCCCGGGAATGTGTCGCTGTTGCGTCCGGCGGAGCAGTTCTTCGATGAGATGTTGGCGGGCTGGTCGGCGCAGCAGACCTCGCGGATGCTCGCGGCGCAGACGATCAAGACCAGGGCGTCGCAGGTGCGCCGGTTCGCGGGCTTCTGCGGGACGCCGCCGTGGGAGTGGTCGCCGGCTGATGTCGAGGAGTGGACGACGTCGTTGGTCTCGGGCGCGCGGCCGTTTTCGGTCTCGACGGTGCGGGCCTATCAGAACGCGGTGGCGCTGTTCTGCGACTATCTGACCGATCACCGCTACGGGTGGGCGGCTCGATGTGAGGAGCTGTTCGGCACGCATCCGGTGCAGGTCTGCCATGAGTGGAACACCGTCGTCCACACCGGCGATCACGAGGCACGGCCAGCGGTGCGGCCCCTGAGCCGGATCGAGTTGCAGGCGTTCTTCGACTATGCCGATGACTTGGTGGATCGGGCGCGCTCGTCGGGCCGCAAGGGCTGGCAGACGATGTTCCGCGACGCGACGCTGTTCAAGATGATCTACGCCTTCGGGCTGCGCCGCCGGGAAGCGGCGATGCTGGATCTGCATGACTTCACCCGCAACCCCCAAGGCCCGGAGTTCGGCCGGTTCGGGGTCTGCAACGTCCGCTGGGGAAAGGCCATGAAGGGCTCGCCACCGCGGCGTCGGGCGGTGTTGGCGGTGTTCGACTGGACGAGGCCGGTGATCGAGGAGTACGTCAGTGAGGTCCGGCCCCGGTTCGACGTCGCTGACGAGGCGATCTTGTGGCCGACCGAGCGGCAGAGCCGCATCCGTCTGGATCACGTCGATGACCGGTTCGCCGACTGGCGTGACGACCTCGGCCTGGACCCGGTGCTGCATCCGCACTGTCTGCGGCACTCCTATGTGACACATCTGATCGAGGACGGCTTCGACCCGCTGTTCGTCCAGCAGCAGGTCGGCCACCGGTGGGGCTCGACCACCGCCCTCTACACCGGCGTGTCCGGTGACTACCGCAACCGCACCCTGCGCCGCGCCCTCGACAGCGCATTCACGCCACCACCGGCTATTGAGGAAGGCTGATCGCTATGACCAAGACCGTCGCCTATCACTGGCATCTGCGCAAGTTGATGAACGAGCACGGCATGCAGTCGACCACCGATCTGGTGCCGCTGCTGGCTGATCGGGGCGTGGTGATGACCTCCACGCAGGTCTACCGGATCGTGACCGGGCAACCGGAGCGGTTGAACATGGCGTTCCTCGCCGCGCTGTGTGACATCTTCGGCGCCACCCCGAACGACCTGATCGAGCCCTACGTCGTCTCCAGCTCGCGGCGCGGACGCAAGACCGGCACGACCGGCACGACCGGCACGACCGGCACCCCGACGACACCTGGGCCGGCCAGCCGGAACCGGCCGACGCGCGCCACCATCCGCGGCGCCGACGACTCCTGAGCGCACTGCCGCGGCGTTGCGGCGACTGCGGCCGGCCGATCCAACCGTCCTCAGCCCCCGGCGTTCGGTGCCGGTGTGGCGGCAAGCGGCTCGCCGCCGCCCGCCTGGCCGCCAAGCGTGAGGCTCAGCGGACCGCGGTCACCGAGCTGCTGCGCACCGTCGACGCCAGCGTGAGCGGCGAGTTGGTCGAGGAGCTGCTGGCCCGTGTCGCGGCTGCCCCGGCCGCGAGGTCGCAGCTGGTCAAGCACCTGGTCGCCCATCCGGGGCTGCTCACCGCTGGCGGGTCCAGGATGCGCAAGGTCGTCGGCGAGTTCCTCTACGCCGCCATCGACGCCGGCGTCACCGGACTGGTCTCGCCCTCGTGCGCCCTCTGTTCCCGGCCCCGCACCCTGTTCCACACCCACGGCGATGGTGAGCGCATCTGCACCACCTGCTACAACCGGCTGCATACCGCGACCTGCGGCGGCTGCGGCCGTGAGGGCCAGCGCATCAAAGGCCGCGCCCCGGACGGGGCGCCGATCTGCTCACGCTGCCACGAACGCGCCCGACCGCAAGAGCCCTGCGAAGGTTGCGGACGTCCCGGCTCGCTGAAGCAGTCGGTCGTCGACGGCCGCCGATACTGCCGTTCGTGCCGGGCCAGACGCGCCCCGACCGAAACCTGCACCGGCTGCGGGCAAGACCGCCGGGTCAACGCCCGCACCGACGACGGCGGCGCGATCTGCACCACCTGCTACAACCGAACCCGCACCAGCGACGATGTCTGCGACGAGTGCGGCACCATCGGCCCGCTCGCCACCAGGGCCGGCGGCAAACGCGACGGATCACGAGACCTCTGCGTCCGCTGCTATCGGCATCCCAGGCGGCCCTGCGGCATCTGCGGCAGGCTCAAACGGGTCGCCCTGCGCGCCACCGACACGACACCGGACGTCTGCCCGACCTGTTACCAGGCGCCGGTCATCGACTGCTCCGTCTGCGGACAGCAGGCTCTCGGCCGGCGGACCACCCACCACGGCCGGCCCCGCTGCTTCGGCTGCCAGGCCGCCGCCCAGATCGACGCCGCCCTCACCGGCCCCGATGGGACGATCCGCCACGAGCTCAAGCCCGTCCGCGACGCCCTGACCGAGCTCCAACAGCCGCGATCGCTGCTGACCAACTGGCACCACCTCGCCAGCTTGAACCTGCTGATCGAGATCGCCCAAGGACGACTCGAGCTGTCCCACGATGCTCTCGACGCGCGACCGCAGGTCTACTCGGTCACCTACCTGCGCTCCATGCTCATCGCCACCGGAGCACTCCCACCACGTGACGAGAACGCCGCCCGCCTGCACCGCTACGCAGACGAGGCCGCCGCCGACATCGCCGATCCCGAACTGCGCGGCGTGCTCACCCGCTACGCCCGCTGGCACGTCGTCGGCCGAGCCAAGACCAACCGCCACGGCCACATCTCACCGGCCGTCGCCGGACGATGCCGCGGCGACATCCAGACCGCCAAAAACTTCCTCGAACACCTCACCGCCGACGGTCACGACCTCGAACACTGTCCTCAGGCCCGCGTCGACGCATGGCTGGGCACCGACCGCACCCGACGCCTGACCTTCATCCGCTGGCTCAAACACGGCGGCCACCTTCCCCGAATCCGGCTCCCCGATCCCGTCCCGAACAAGGACCCCGACCATCACATCGACCCCGACACCCAGCTCGCGCTGGCCCGACAGCTCCTGCACGCCCCCGACGCGGCGAGCATCGAGGACCGCGCCGCAGCCTGCCTGATTCTGCTCTACGCCCAGCCCGTCGCCAAGATCGTCGCCCTGACCACCAGCGACATCGACATCGGTGACGCAGGCACCTACCTCACCCTCGGCCCCGAGCCGCTACTGCTCATCCCGCCCCTGGACGATCTCGTGACGGCGCTGCCGCTCGCCAAGCCCTTCGGCACCGCCAGCACACTGGCCGACTCCCGATGGCTGTTCACCGGCAAGAACGCCGGCACCCACCTCAACCCCGCCTCTCTGATGCGACGGATGCAGACCCTCGGCATCACCGCCAGAACCAGCAAAAACACCGCCCTGCTGCACCTCGCCTCGACCACCCCACCCGCGGTGTTCGCCGCCACCATCGGGATCAGCATCGGCGCCGCCACCCGCTGGGCCGCACTAGCCGGAGCCTCCTGGTGCACCTACGCCGCCATCCCGAGATAGCCCCACCACCGAGGCCGCCGACGCGCACCTGACACGCATGCGACCCCTCACACCAGAGCGATTCCGGCACTTCGATCATCCGACCCTGCCCGGTGGCTCTACCGTTGTCCAATGACAGCTCGGACGGCATCGAACCAGTGTCGAACGATCTCACGCTGATCCGGTTCACCATCGGTGAATGTGAGGGCGAGACCGAGCTGGATAGCTACGATCGCATCAGCCATCAGCTCGGGGTGAGGTTCGCCGGTGTGCTGGAGGCGGTCGAGGAATGCAACTCGCGTTCGCTCGGCGATGAGGTTCTGAACGTGTGCGAACTGGCGGGTGACGCCGGGCTGTTCACTGAGTTGGCGACGGAGGCTTTGTCGGCGACGGTCCAAGTCGGAAGGATCATCTTCCATCAGCTGCGCCAGACACAGTTCGAGAGTATCTAGCGGGGAAAGGTGCGCCGGAGCCCTTGCGATGAGGGTGGCAAGGCGTTCTGACACATCGTCGCTGAAGAGAGTGAGCTCCTTGCTGGGGAAGTAGCGGAAGAAGGTGCGGGGTGCCACCTCGGCCCGTCGGGCGATGTCGTCGACTGTCGTCTGGTCGTAGCCGCGTTCCTCGAACAACTCGACCGCGGCTCTCTGGATCGCCAACCTAGTCTCGGCCTTGTTCTGCTCTCGCCGCCCGAGCTGGACGGCTCCGTCAACGTTCATAGTCCGTTCATCCTCTAGGAAACTGGCAGTCCTGCCACTTTGCAAGTATGTCGGCATGCTCTACGCGACATGCCTTCCTCCTAACTGGCGACCGGTGCAGTTGACGGTGCCGCGTGATCCGAACATCACCGATGGCCCGAGCATTCTCTATCGTGCCGCAGCGCTCTCCTTGGCGACGCGGCAGGAGCTTGCGGCGTGTCCGCGTTCGCTCACGTGGCTGGATCTGCGGACCGACGAGGAGCGGCTGCTGGACCCTCGGGATTCGCCCGCCAAAGAGCTGCCCACGAGTCTCGTCCCTCTCGTTGGCACGGACACACCGTTGAATCGTGCCCGCACGAGGAGCGTGCTCGAGAGGCTGGTCCGCGGCGATCTCTCCTTCGGCGACTTGTATGTGGAGATGCTGGATAGTGCTGCCGCCCAGTTCGGTGCCGTGCTCGAAGCCATCACAGAAATGCACGGTCACGTGGTGATCACCTGCCAGGGAGGACGGGACCGTACGGGGGTGCTCATCGCACTCATTCTTGATCTCGTCGGTGCCCGTCGGGACGTCATTGTCGAGGACTACTTGCGCACGAACGACGACCAAGCCTCCACGATCAGCAGGCAACCCGACAGTCCCGGCGAACGAGTCCTCGCCGGTTACGACATGACCTGCCGAGCTTCAGACATCGAGCAGGCGCTGGACTTCCTGGCCGACTGCGGAGGGTCTCGCCGGTACCTGGCACCGCATCTCCACTCTGAGCGCCTCGGTGCGATCACCGAGTCACTCCGCGAACGAATCATCCCAGCATCCGCGCTGAGTACAGAACTGAAAGGCAACCTCGGATGAATAGAAGAAGGTCTATCACAGGCGCGGTGCTGGCACTCTCCGCCGCGGTAGCGCTGTCGGCATGTTCTGGTCCCAGTTCCGACAGCAGTGAGCTGGTCTCTGGCGGGTCGATCACGATCGGCCTTGACACTGACCTCACCTCGCTCGACCCAATGGACAACCTGGTCGCCCACCAGTCGACGTTGATCGTGGGAAACGCCATCTACGAGCCGTTGTTCATCGACGGCCCTGGTGGCGAACTCGTTCCCAGACTCGCCGAATCGATCACCACCGACGACCTCCTCACGTGGACGTTGAAACTGACACCCTCGCTGACCTTTTCGGACGGCTCGCCCCTGGACGCCACCGCAGTGATCGCCCACTTTGAGCGAATGGCTGACCCGGACTCGACGTGCGAATGCCAACCGATGGCTGCACAAATCACCGGCACCGAGGCCACCGATGCGGTCACCGTTCAGTTCACGCTCGAAGCTGCCGACGTGGCCTTCGACCGGAATCTCACCCGTGGACTCGGCATGATCGCAACCGTTCCCGAAGGAGATGCCGAACCGTTGGGCGCGGGCGCGTTCGTGGTTGAGGCGACCGACCCGGGCGCCTCAGTGACGCTAACTCCCAACCCTGAGTATCACGGCGATCCGGCGCTTCTGGATGAGCTGGTCCTGCGGTTCCTCCCCGACACAGACTCGAGATATCAGAGCTTGTCGTCGGGCACCATCGACATGGCCTGGCTCAACACAGCCAACCTGATCGCACAAGCGCAGGCCGACGGCCTGACGACAGCGACGGCCAACTCGTCGACTGCGACGGCGTTCCTGAACACCCAAAGCGCACCATTCGACGACATCCGGGTCAGGCAGGCGGTCCAGGCCGCGATCGACCGAGAGGTCCTACTCGATGTGGCCGACCAAGGCGTCGGGAACATCTCCGTCGGTCCGATCGGTTCAAGCTCCCCCTACGCGGTCGAGACCGAGTACCCGGAGTTCGACCCTGAACGTGCTCGAACGCTGCTCGCCGACTATGGGCAGCCAGTGTCCTTCAGCTACACGACAGACGCTCGACCGCAATCCGCTCAGCGTGCTGTCGCGATACAACAGATGCTCAGTGACGTCGGTATTGAGATGACGATCGACACCGTTGATGCCGCGACCATGGACACCCGAATGTTCAGCCGCGAGTTCGAGGCGATTGAGTTCTTCACTTCGGCCTACGGAAACACAGATAGCGCGATGCGCGGCATCTTCCCCAGGGAAGCGTCGGGCAACTTCGCCGGTTACGACAATCCCGAAGTCACCGACCTCATCTCGCAAGCCGCTTCGACGATCGACCAGGATGAACGTGGCGACCTGTACGGCGAGGCGGCACAGATCGTCGTCGACGAAGCGCCGATCCTCTTCTACACCGAGAGCCCATCCGGCTTCGCCGCCACCAGTGAAGTCGGTGGGATCCCCGACCTGAGTGACCGCAGTGTGATCTCCATCCTCGCCTCGGAACTGGGGCTCAGCGGTTGACTCACATCTGGATCATCCGAGGAGCACGAGCGACGACTGTCCTCGTGCTCCTAGGGCTCGTCACCATGAGCCTGCCGATGCTGCTCACAGGTAACCCGGCACTTGTCGTACTCGGCCCGGAGGCGACTCCGGAGCGGATCGCGACCTTCCTTGCCGATCTCGACCTCGAGGACCCTCCACCTGTGCGGCTGTGGAACTGGGTCTGGAATGCCGCCGCCGGTGACCTCGGGACCTCGCTGGTGACGGGTCGACCGGTCGCGGGCGAGATCGCACAACGTCTGCCTGTCACCCTTGAGCTGCTGATCGCTAGCCAGATCGTCGCGATCGCGATCGCCCTCCCCCTGGCGATGGCCTCCGCATGGAAGCCTGGCCGGAGCATCGACCGGTTCGGCACCCTGCTGGCCTTTGTCATGATCGCCACACCACCGTTCATCCTCGCGCTCGGACTGATCGCCATCTTCGCCGTGGCACTGGGAGTCTTACCCGCGACTGGATGGCGGGACATCTCGAGCGACCCCCTCGGACACCTCCGGCATCTCATCCTGCCGGTGTTCGCGACCGGACTTGCAGAATCAGCTGTCCTCGTCCGGCTTCTGCGCGCGGACCTCATCGAAACACTCGAGCAGCCCTACATCCTCGCTGCGGAATCACGGAGAATGAGCGTTCCTCGGTTATTGCTTACTCGCGCTCTGCGGCCCTCAAGCTTCTCAGCGTTGACGATCGTCGGCCTGACCCTCGGACTCGCCTTCGGAGGCTCAATCCTGATCGAGTCCATCTTCGCCATCCCCGGGATGGGACAACTGGCCATGACCGCCATCGAGACCAGGGACTTCCCGGTCATCGAAGCGGTCATCATCTTCTCCGGCCTCGCCGTCGTCGTCGCGAGTATCGCCGTTGACGTCGTCTACGCCTTCGTCGACCCGAGGACCCGCCATGTATCCCGCTGAGCAGAGCGTCACGCCCACGGCACTGATCGGCCCTCGACCGCGACGCAGGTCGCCGGTGGACCGCCTCGGCGTCTCATTGGCGGTCACCTGGATCGTACTGATCATCCTCGGCGCAGTCTCTTCCAGCGTCTTACCTGGTCTGGATCCTCTCCACGCAGAGTTCACAGCGACCCTGGAACCGCCCAGCAGCGCACACTGGCTCGGTACCGATGCGGTCGGGCGGGACATCTTCGCCCGGACCCTCGCGGGTGCCCGATCATCCCTGATCGTCGCATCGATGACCGTGGCATTCGGTCTTGTCGTGGGCGGGCTCCTCGGGGTGCTCGCCGGCTACCTCCGAGGAATCGTAGACGGACTTGTCGGGGTCCTGACCGACCTGATCCTGGCGTTCCCCGCGCTGATCCTGATAATGGCGATCGTCTCGCTCGCCGGAGCCGGCTACTGGACGATCGGACTGCTGATCGGCGGCCTATCGATCCCCGCCTTCGCGAGATTGGCGCGAGCCGCGACCATCACGGTGCGCGAGCGCGACTACGTCAAGGCCGCCCAGATCAATGGCGCCAAACCTCCCCGGATCATGATCACCGAGATCATCCCCAACGTGCTGCCAAGCATCGGCGCATACTCGTTCGTCGCCATCACCGCCTCGATCGTTGTCGAAGGCTCGCTCAGCTTCCTCGGGTTCGGCCTCCAACCACCCATCCCTTCCTGGGGCAGCCTCATCGCCGAAGGACGCAACCACTTCGCCACCGCCCCCTGGATCACCGGCATCCCCGCTCTCACCTTGTGCGCCACCGTGCTCTCGGTCAACGTGCTGGGTCAGACCCTGACGAAAGGACGACCGTAATGCAGCCCACGTCCCCCGCACTCCTGCGCGTCGAAGCGCTCAGCGTTCGATTCGACACACCCAACACCCCGTCGCGGCACATCCTGGAAGGCGTTGAACTCACCCTCGGCGAGGGGGAAAGCCTTGGCATCGTCGGAGAGTCCGGCTCCGGCAAATCCGTCCTCGCCCGAGTCATCATGGGCATGCCAGCACGAAACGCCCACGCCACGATCGATGGGTCAATCAGCTTCGACGGCGAGCTGCTGACCTCGTTGGAGAAAAAGCGGTGGCGATCGTCGGCGAGCCGCGCCATGGGCATGATCTTCCAGGACCCATCCTCGACCCTCAACCCCGTTGTTCGCGTCGGGCGCCAGATCACCGAAGGCGCGCCCCCTGGTGTTCGACGATCCCGCCCGGCTCGTCGTGCCCTCGCACTCGAACTGCTGGTGTCCGTTGGCATACCCCACCCGGAACGCGTGGCCGAGAGCTTCCCGTCACAGCTCTCTGGTGGCCAGCGGCAACGGGTGGGAATCGCGGCCGCCCTAGCCACTCAACCACGCCTGCTCCTCGCCGATGAACCAACCACCGCACTGGATGCAACCGTCCAGAAACAGGTACTGGACCTGCTCGACGCCATCCGAAAAGAACGTGGAATGGCGATGATCCACATCAGTCACGATCTCGCAGCGCTGAGCGGACGAACTGACCGGATCGCCGTCATGTACGCAGGACGCATCGTCGAGACCGGACCCAGCGAAACCATCCTCAGTCGGCCCGAACACCCCTACACCCGAGCGCTCATCGACAGCACTCCTCGCCTGAGTGCCCCGCGGCGTCCCCCGCTCCCGAACATCACCGGCACGCTGCCCGAACTTCTCCACCCACGCAGCGGATGCGCGTTCGCACCTCGGTGCGGAGTCGCTGACGCCCACTGCGCCACGTCCCGCCCGCCCGAGGAAGCGAACGCCGACCCGCGACACACCGTCGCGTGCTGGTTCCCCATCCGCTCGGCACACCATCGCGTCGAGGCTCTCACATGACCACCCTGCTCGCCGTCGACGATGCCCACATCACCTACCGGCACGGACGCGAGACGATCCAAGCCGTCCGCGGCGTCACCTTCAACGTCCCCGAAGGCCGCGCCTGCGGCATCGTCGGCGAATCCGGATCCGGTAAAAGCTCCTTGGCCCGCGCAATCACTGGTCTGGTCCCGCTCTCCAAGGGCCGAATAGCCGTCCGCGGCATGGCGCCTGTCACGCGCTCCGGCCCGGGGGGCGTGAGGATGATCTTCCAGGACCCGATCGGCTCACTCAATCCCAGACGGCGGCTGATCGACATCGTGGCTGAACCGCTGCGCATCGCAGGCACATCAACATCGGTCGCGCGAAAAATCGCCGCCCGCATGCTTCAGGAGGTGGGCTTGGACCCAGCAACCTTCGGAACCCGGCGGCCCGGTGATATCAGCGGAGGACAAGCGCAGCGAATCGCGATCGCCCGCGCCCTTGTCGCCGAGCCGACAGTCCTTGTCGCCGACGAACCCGTCTCGGGACTCGACGTCTCGATCCAGGCTGGGATCATCAACCTGCTCCATGCACTCACCACACGGCAAGGGACAGCCCTCGTCCTCATCTCTCACGACCTGAGCGTGGTGCAAACGCTCTGCGACCACGTCGTCGTCCTCAACAACGGGCTTGTTCAAGAACAAGGCAACATTCGCGAGGTCTTCACGAACCGCAACAACGCTTACACCCGCCAACTCATCTCCGCAGCACCTGACTTCTAACCTCCGCGTCTGCCACACCGTCGGCTGCAAGCCGACTGTGGAACAGCAGCTACTCGTCGAGACTGCGCCGGCGGCGAACGATCTCTCACCCGAGGTTAAACACGAGGCAGCTGATCGAGGCGGCAAGGGACGCTCGGCTCTGGCCGGCAGCACCACAAAGTGTGGGCTGCAGTTCTTGAGAACCCTGATTGGGACCCCATCATCTCGGAGCCGCATGCCCACGAAGAGGATCACCCTGCGGCGTGCCCGGCGCTGCGGCGACCAGAACGGTCTGCGCCTGATCCTCCTAAGGTTGCACGTCAATCTTTCGGAAGCGCGTTCTGTGCGATCTATTCCGGCGGACCTGTGCATCTGGGAGGAAGCGAGCAGAGGTGCAGCACGTAAGCACCGTACGGCGTCCAGTGCCTAACGAGATCGAACGAGACCATCCTCTCCATTGTGTTCTCGATGCCGCGACGGCTGGGACACGACGCGCACACCTCAACTGCATGGAGCTATTCGGGCACTTCGATTATCCGACCCTGCCGGTGTCCCGCTAAGCCAGCGTGTACGGATACCCCCGCACGCCACCTTCGGCCATCACGTGTTCCGGGCAGTGTCTGGCGCATGTTTCCCCGTAGAGGGAAGGAGCACTGCCGTGCCCACTGGAATCGAGCGGATTCAGGTCAACCTGCCCACCGGGTTCGACCCGAACCGCCACCACGCGAACCTGCTGGCCAAGGTCATCAAGAGCAAGGGCGAAGGCTGGGAGATCGACTCCATCGACCTGGAAGGCCAGGTCGCGACACTGTCCCGGCACGTCGCGGTCACCGAGGTCACCAAGGCAGAACGCCCCGATGTTCTCGACGTCGGCCTGTCGCGCGGAACGAAGCCCTCAGACGGCGACAAGCAAGCCGCGAAGCTAGCGGACCAGAATCCCGGCTACGAGATGACGTCGTTCGAGCCGTTCCTCGGCCGCGCCACCCTCACCCGGCTCAGCGAGGCCGAGATCCGCTGCCGCGGCGCGGCGGCGGTCGCGCTCGGCGTCAAGCCGTGGGAGGTCCAGGTCCGATCCCGTGCCGACGGGGGATTCGACCTCGAGCTTCCGCGCTCGTACATGCCCAGCAAGCACGACGACAAGCTCACCGAGGTCGCGACCGGAGTCGTGGGACGCCACGGCTGGTACGTCGACATCAACGTCGCCGAGCTGACCGCCCACATCATCCCCGCCGAACCCCCGACCTTCCCCGCGGCCATCGACACCCCGGCGGACCGCATCGAGGCCGCTGGCCCCGACATCTTCCCCGTCGGCCGGGCGCTCGCCGCTGCCGGCGGCGACGTCGGACGGGAGATCTGCGTCAACTGGGCCGACAGCTCTTTCCTGCTCGTCGGAGGCGTCCCCAAGGGCGGCAAGTCTGTCGTCCTCACTGCAGCGATGCGCCACACCCTCAACAACCGCGGCGAGCTCGTCCTCATCGACGAAGAGGACAAGGCCAGCGACTACGAAGTGTTCAAGCCCTACGTCCGTCCCGGGGGCTGGGGCGTCGCCGACCCCCAGACCCGAGTCGCTGCGATCGGACTGGTCAACGACGAGATCCGCCGCCGAGCAAAGACCCTCCGCGACCTCGGCCTCAACAACTGGCTCGAGATGCCAGCCGGCGACCGGTTCAACCCGATCCTGGTCGTCGTCGACGAGCTCAGCCTCATCGTCCCGAAGGACCCGCCGCTGAAGTCACTGCCCAAGGACCACCCGCTTCGGCTCGAGGTTGACGAAGCGAACATCGCGAAGGACCTGCTCCTCAAGGGCATCAACGACGTCGTCTCCAAGGCCCGCTTCGTGAACGTGCGCCTGGCACTGGCCAGCCAGATGCTCAACGAGAAGACCGGCGCCGGACCGACGCTGCGCGGCAAGTTCGGCAACTTCATGCTCATGGGGGCCAGCCAGCCCGAGTCCTCCCGCTCACAGGTCTTCGCCAACCCCAAGGAGGTTCCGTACGTTCCCGCCCACGTGGCAGCCGACGCCGACGCCTCCCGCGGCGTGGGCACGGCGTCGCTGTGGGGCGAGGGTCCGGTCGTGTTCAAGGCCTACTACACGCCACTGCGCGAGATGGCTGATGTGGTCGAGGACATGCTCCTGCCGACGACGACCCAGCCGGAGCCGACCGCTGCGCAGATCGACCGGTTCATGCCGTCGCTCGACGAGGACGACGACCGGCCGCGACCGCGAGATGGTGAACGCGCACCGTCAGGCCGGCCGGCCCGAGAGGTCTACCGGGCGCTGGGTGACACCTGGGACGAGAACCCAGACGGCAGCGTCGTCACCGGGTTCGAGCGCGCCAACCGAGCCCGTCATGAGGTCGCGAAGGACACTGCGTAAGCCTGCTGGCCGCGAAGGTCGAGAGGGAAACTGTCGACTGACATCGCTCTCGCGGCATAGGAGAAGCCATGACCGTACTCACCGCTCCGTGGCCCTCCGACAGCCTCCCGCAGCGCGAGGATGAAACCGCATGGCCATTCGCCCTCGTCGCCGGCGACGACCCCGACAGCGCCACGATCCTGTTGTCGGACTCCGTCACCGAGCTCGTCGCGCAGGTGATCCCCGGTTACCCCGACGACCACGACAGCGCCCTGGTGGCGCGCTACCAGACCGCAGTCGCGACCGCGAACGACCTGCAGCGAGCCTTCGTCTCCGAGTCCGTCCGCAGCGACAAGCTCGACCTGACCGACCTGGACGAGGACACCCTCAACCTGCTGCTCGGTAACCGCGCCATCCCCGTCGACGCCGAGACCCACCTGCGCTGGGACGGTGAACCGCCGCTCGTGCTGATCGCCACCGACTATGCACCGTTCACCGCGCGCACCCCGATCGCCGGCAACGTGCTGTGGCTGGACCCCAGCGACGAAGCAACCTTCATGCGGACCCTGGCGAACGTCGGTGTCCTGGAGTTCTTCGTCCACGAGAATGCCTGAGGTTCACCATGGCTCTCGCCTCCCGAACCAGCCAGACGCCAGCCGGCGGCTACCCGCCTGCGTTGGCCGCCGACCCGGAAACCGTCAGGGCGGCACAGCTCACGGTGATCGAGCACGCTCACGACACCGCCGACGCGCGACGTCTGCTGCAGGTACTCGGCATCGACGCGTCGACCAACGAACCGGCAGCGACCAGCTGACGGTTCCACCAACGCTGCGTGGGCGCAATCGAGCCTGAGCGAACCTCGTCGGCTGCCGCCTACCTAGAGGGGGAGAGCACACAGCCGTTCAGGAGGAACCGATGGCCACCTCGACCCCGCAGATGCGCGTCCTCGCCGCATGCATCGAGTCCCGCGTCCCCGCCCTGCTCTGGGGACCCCCGGGCATCGGAAAGACCGCGACCATCGAGGCGCACGCCGCACATTGGGGCATGTACTGCGAGACGATCGTCGGCTCCTACCGAGAGCCCGGCGACTTCCTCGGCATGCCGCACATCGTCGATGGCGTCGTGGAGTATCCGCCCCTGTCCTGGCTGACCAAGGTCAACGGCGCCGAGCGCGCCCTGCTGTTCCTCGACGAGTTCAGCACCTCGCCCCCAAGCGTGCAGAAGGCGATGCTGCGCATCCTGCAGGAGCGGCACGTCGGCGAGCACCGCCTCAACGACAGCGTGTCGGTGATCGCAGCCGCGAACCCTCCCGACGTCGCCGTGGACGGCTGGGCTCTGGATCCACCGACAGCGAACCGCTTCCTCCACTTGACCTGGGAGTCATCGTCCGATGAGTGGCTGGAAGGTCTGGCGTCGAACTTCTCCGCCATGCCAGTGCACCCCCTGCGTGACCTGACCTCACCAGGCACCGCCGCCGAGCAGGCCGCAGCGGCCCAGAAGGTCACCGGGTTCCTAGCCCACCGTCCCGACATGCGCGAACCAGGCGTCCCCAAGGGTGACGACGCCGCCTACGGCTGGGCGTCTCGTCGGTCGTGGCACAACCTCGCCCGCGTGATGGGTCGACTCGACCGAACCGACGACGTCGCGATCCGCCTGACCGCGATCGGACTTCTCGGCGAAGGAACCGCTAACGAGTTCATGGCGTGGCTGCACACCGCCGACCTCGCCGACCCCGAGGCGGTGCTGGCCGACCCGACGATCGTGGACTGGTCACACGAGCGCCCCGACAAGTTGTTCGCACTGGTGAGCGCCGTCAGCGGCTTGGCGGTGCTGCGAGGCGACGAGAAGTCGTGGACCGCTGGGATCGAAGCCCTCATCGCGTGTGCCGAGGCATCCAAGGCCGACGTTGCCATGGCGGGGATGCGCTCTCTCATGGCAGCGATGCCCGACGGCGCCACGGTGCCTCGCAGCGCACGGCAGGCGTTCTCCGACCTGTTCCAGCACACCGGAGCATGGTCGTCTGCCGCGGCGTGAAAGCGGTGTCCTGACGGCCCCGCGTACCTAGCGGGTATGAGCAGCAGCGCACCACAACCCCGTCAGCCCAAGGGTGTCCCGTCCGGCGGACAGTGGGACACCTACGACCACGCCTCCGACGACGTCCACCTGCTCGCCGATGCGACCCTTTCGGGACGGGCCGAGGCGCTGCGAGCCGGTGGCTACGTGCCGCCGGTTTTCATGCCGGCGGCCGACGATCCTCGCTCAACTGATCGGATCGCCCAGTATTGGGACCAGCACTTCATCGGTGCCGAGCACAACGCGCCCCGTGAGTTCCCGCAGATGCCCGACGACTACGGCTCCGCCAGCAGCGGCCGAGCTCTCAGTGGCCGTCGGCGAGTGAACCGCCAGCTGTACCAGGGTGCTGGAGTGGCCGTGCGGATGCCGTCGGCGACCAAGACCAAGGAGTACGCCAACGAGGTCCAGGGGACTTTCCTGCTGCCTGTCTCAGTCACTGATGACGAAACCGGCCGCAGCCACTCAGGGTGGGCGGCCGTAACCAAGACCGGTCCGGCATCGTGGTCGGTCTCGGCACCCTTCATGGACCCGGCGACGAACGCGAAGATCTCCGAGAGCGTCGCGACCGTCCTCGAGGCACGCCGGCCACGGGCAGCTCTGCGCAGCGTCGGCTCGCTGCTAGACCGCCACCGCGCACGGCTGGCCTCCAACGGCGCCGAGCTCAACCAGGTCACCTCCACCTGGGTGTCAGCGGTCGGCTACGACCAGTCGCAGTCGGCCATGGTCATGAAGACCTCTCGCGGCGACGTCTACGGCTACCAGGTCGACCGGAACACCTACGAGTCGGTGCGTGGAGCCGCTTCACCGGGTCGCGTGGTGAACAAGCTGCTCAAGGGCAGCGGCAAGGGCGTGCAGGTCGGTGACTGCGGCAGCTGCGGACGGGTGTACGTCGAAACGAACGGTCACCGGTGCCCCGTCGACGCGTTCGAAGCGCCCAAGCGGACGCATCGGCGCGGCAACAAGGCGGCCACCCGCCGCGCCACCAGGCTCGCTGAGCGGGTCTTTCAGCGACGCGACGGGTGATGCCAGGATCAGTTTCGCCAGGTGCCGGCGACGGCGACGGCGACGGCGACGGCGACCATCCGATCCCAGGCGACTCGCTCAGGTCCGGCTGCGTCGGATCGACGGGGCGCCAGGCCAGGCCGGTGAGGTCGCGGAGCCTTGCGCGCCTGGGATCTGCCTCGCCTTTGGGCGTTGGCGGCCACGCTAGGACCAGGGTCAGACAGATTCGGGTTCGACGTGAACGGCCGTGATGAACGAGGGCACCCGGGCAGCGATCTGCTCGAACGCCCCGGGGGTGGTGACGATCGCGGCGACCACCGGCACCGGGCCACGCGCGTCGGGCCAATCCGTGAGCCCATCGGTGGCCACCACCACGACGGACGGCTGATCCCTGCGGCGCTTCCACGCGGCCTCGATTCCGACCACCATGTTCGTGCCGCCTCGCCCGGTGACCTCGGCGATCGACTCAGCGCCGGTGTACGCCCTCGACGCATGCACCTGAGCGTCAACGTCGGTGACCGTCAGGTCGCGTCCACGGATTCCGAGGTTCTTGGGGATCGCCTCGACCTCACGCACCACTGCCGTCAAGTCGGCCGTGGACATCGAGCCCGATGTGTCGCGGATCAACTCGACGGCAGGAACCGGCTCGCACATGCTCGGCATCACGAACTGCCCGACCTCCCGCCCGGCCGCATTGAGGGTGGGCGTCGCGCGGCGGCGGCGGTGCGGACGACGGCTGTCGGTGTCGAAGTAGCCCATCCGCGAGCGCAGACCTCGCTGGATCATGGTGCGCAGCACACGCTGCCACGGCGTCTTGGACGGCGCGAACGCCTGCTCCACCAGCGCGGACATCCCCGCCGGGACGGTGCCGTGGCCCTTGGCGACGTACTCGCGCACGTCAGCGGCCACCGCGACGCTGATGGTCGCCTTCTCCGCGTCCGAGGCAGCCGGCGCGTCGCCGCCTAGATCGTCGCCGGCACCCATCTCACCTGGTGCGGGTTCGCCGCCGGAGCCTGACCCGCAGCCTTTGAACGGCGCCGCCTGACCGGAGCCCTCACCGGCAGTCGAAGGACCGCCTGCCTCGCCCGGAGCCGGGTCAGGCGGCGGGGGAATCTTGGAGAGCAGGTGGTGGAAGTAGAAGTGCGGCGTCTGGTTCGCCGGGGCACCGATGTTGTCCGGCGTGGGATCGACGCCCGTGGAGAACGATGTGCACCCGGCCTCGATCAGGTCGTCGTTGATCGCGCAGTCAGCCGCGACGTTGAAGATCTGCCGTTGGGAGTCGGTGACCGAACACTCCCTTGCCGCCTCGGGGTGCTGCTGCAGCACGTGCGAGGCCTCGTGCAGCAGCGATTCGGCGCAGTAGGTGAGTCCTCGATCGCGGACCGCTGCGAAGTCGATGTATAGCCTCAGGCCCTCATCGACGCCGAACGTCCCCAGACCGGGGGCGCTGACCGGTCGCAACGCGAACAGGATGCTCGCCATGTAGGGCATCCGCTCCAGGGCGATGGACCGCCACGCCTGCAGGTCATTGGCCTCCTCGCGGCTCAGCGGCCGAACCGTGATGCTCATACCTCCTAGGTAGGCGGCACACCGTCGAGGTTGCTCAATGCAGCTGAGCAAGGCTGTGCTGGCGCCGCTTACCTAGGAGGTATGAGCAACGATGAGACGACAGCGGCGGCGAGGTCCCAGGCCGCGGCTGCGCTCGCCGCCTACGACGAGCAGCAGCGCGACCAGGCTGCCCGTCAGGGGCGGCCAATCGGGCGCATGTCGAATCGCTTCCACGGGCCCATCAAGCACGCCCGCGAACAGCCCAACGGCCGCCGGTCCAGCGTCACCGTCTCCGAACCCGCGGCAGTGGTGTGGCTGGAAGGTCGCCGGCTGCTCATCGACACAGGCGATGGTGGCCGAGCACTACGTGGCGACGACCCGATGCTCGTCGAGCACGACCCCTACTGCCCCAACCGCATCGTCTTCGCCAACCGGGCGTCGTTCGCCCGGACCATGACCCGACTCGACGGGCAGCCGCGGGCACGCTTCGCCTTCGTGCAGTCCCTGGGGTTGTCGACGATGTACCCGATCCTCACCGACCTGCTCACCCACCTGTGGTGGCTGCCGCAAGGACGCGACGAGACGAAGCTGAACCAGTGGGCTCAAGCCTTCAACGTCCAAGCCGATCGCCCGACCACGATCCGGCGACTGTTCGGCGAGTTCGCCTACGACGAGACCCCCACCTTCTCGATGGTCTCAGCCCTCGCGCGCGCTGAGGCGTGGGGCATGGCCGCCGGCCAGTGGCGCTCCCTGTCGGCAAGTTGCGCCGCCTTCAAGAACGCCGAACAGTACACCGACCTCGTCGAGGCGATCACCGCGCTCGACCGGCAACTCGCCGAACGCAACGTCATCGCGCGGTCCACCAACATCATCGACATCGGGTCCGCACGTGCCCGAGACGACGACGGGAGGTTGACGCTCCGCCGCGCCAGCGTGGAGGAAGGCATCTTCTCGCACAAGCTTCGCTCCCGGCTCCTGCTCAACCCGCTCGACCCGAACAGCGGGGCGCACTGCCGGAGCAGTCTGGAGAAGGTCGACGTCGCCGCCGACGAGTCCATTCACCTACTTCTTGGCGAGAATCGGCGGCTGAGGGAGGGGCGCTATCTGGTGGCCAAGGAGCCCTTCACCGGCGGCATGAACCGCTCAACCGCTCGCTGGTCGGATCGGACCCAGCCGGGCCGGGTTCGGCGTGACGTGCCGCTGGACGTCGCTCTCGCCGGCGCCCCATCGGGCGAATGAGCGAACCTCGCCCGATGCCGCCTACTCAGAATGCATGATCGACCTCACCGACCTCGGCCTCGAACCAGTCGACAGCGCCGCGACCATCAAGCCCGCCGAAACCGTCAAGGCTGGGACCGGGCTGGAACCGGGATCCGTGCTCGCCCGAGCCCTGTACGAGACCTGGATCGGCACGCCGGTGACCATCGTCGACTCACCTCCAGGGTCGGGCAAGACCACGCTGCTGGCCGACGTCACCGCGACCCTGCTCGATCGCACGACACTGGCGGTCGTCGTGGCCACCCCGACGCGCAACGGTGCGATCGAGGTGGCCAGGCGGATCGCTGCCACGATCGACGAGCGCACCGGCGACTCCCCCGGCCGTCCCCGAGTCGTCCTGGGTCTACAGGGGATCGAGCCGCCGACCGGCGTGCTCAAGCCGATTCAGGCCTCCGAGGTCACCCGCACGGTCACCGTCAACACGGTGGCCTCCTTCGCCCAGCGCCAGCGCGGCGAGGACCCCAACGCCGAGCCGGCCTTCGACGTGATGATCTTCGACGAGTCTTACCAGTCGACCTTCGCTGACGCAGCCGCAGCCGCGGCCAACGCTCAGAGCGTCCTGCTGGTCGGCGACCCCGGCCAGATCGGGCCCGTGGTCCGGTCGGATACCCGCATCTTGGATCAGGCGCGACTGCGACCGCACCGCCGCGCTCCCGAGGTGTTCGCGGACGTCGACGGTGCTGTGGTCCTGCGTATGGATGCCACCTACCGCCTCGGCCAGCACACCACCGACGTGATCGCACCCCTGTACGGGTTTGGCTTCTCCAGTCGACGCCCCGACCGGCATCTCGTCGGCCCCAAGGGCAGGGTGCTGCCAGAGATCCGACCGAAGAAGGTCGCCCCAGCCGCCGTCCCCGCAGACCTGCCGCTGCTGCGAACGGTTGTCGACGAAGTCGCGCGGCTACTCGCCACTTCCGTCATCACTCCAGACGAACGGCACGACCTCACCGAAGATGACGTCGCCGTGGTGGTCTCTCACAACGATCAGGAGACCACCCTCAAGGCGCTGCTCGCCGAGGCCGACCACGACGGTGTCACAGTCGGGACAGCCGACTCGCTGCAAGGCGGCCAGTGGCATGCGGTGATCGCTCTGGACCCCATGCTCGGGCACCCTAAGGCCGGGTCGCACCAACTCTCACCCGGCCGCCTGTGCGTGATGGCTTCACGACACATGAGCCACCTCATCTGGATTCACGACGACCAGTGGGAGGAATCGCTGCTTGAGGCGGCCGAACACGACGGCAACGAGTCCCGGCTCGGCGTCGCCGTCCGCAGGGGGCTGTGCGATGTCTGAGCCCGACGGCGGACTCACCGCGCGGCAGGCTGCCGCCAGCGTTGGAGATCAGGTGCGGATTCGCCGATCCAGCTGGTGTAGGCGTGCTCACCTACACCAGCTGGGGACTGCACCTGCGCTACGCCGACGGGACCACCACCTGGCGTTCGCCCGCCTCGGTCGAACACCTTCCCGGCTGGGTCGATCCGTCCCCGAAATCGCCGACTGGTCGCCAGCAGCGGGCATAGAGGCATTGTGAGCATCCTCGTCGGAGACAACCTGGACAGCCTGTTGCAGGCATTCGCCTGGGACGGCGACCGACTCGCGGTCGCCGACTCGCAGGCCCTCGACGCGCAGCGCCGCGACTATCTGTCGCCATCAACCGCCGAGGCGATGCAGGGCTGCGCGGCTCGGTGGATCTTCGAGAAGCACGTCCGCGCCGAACCCGATCTCTTCGGTCCCGCTGAGCTCGGTACCGCCGCTCACTCGGTGCTGGAGCACCTGTGGAACCTGCCCGCCGACGCCCGCACGAGGCTACGGGCCATGGGTCTGCTGCGTTCCCTGGCCGACCAGCACTTCGACGACTCCAACGACGAGAACCTCAAGACCGAGTGGATCGCCGAAGTCCGCGCCGCCTACCTGGGCTACTTCGAGCTCGAGAACCCCCACGAGGTCAAGATCGTCGCCACCGAGCAGACCGTCACCGACGTCGAGGTCGCCGGAGTCCCGTTCTTCGGCAAGATCGACCGGATCATCGCCACCGACGGCGGCATCGGCATCGACGACACCAAGACCGGCAAGGTCCCCAAGAACATCGGCCGCTACGGCGACAAGCACGGCGACCAGCTCCGTCTCTACAGCGAGGCACTGCGCGTGCGCGACGGCGTCCAGCCCGAGCGAGCCGGCTTGCTCTACACCCGCCACGCCGTCCACAAGAACGTCGCCCTGTCCAAGCCACGGATGCGCGAGACGCTCTCTGACTTCGCCGACAGTTGGGACACCTTCGCCACCTGCTTCCGCGACGCCGCGTTCGAGACCAAGGCCAGCCCACTGTGCGGTTGGTGCCCCCTGGTGAACCTGTGTCCAGCCGCCCAGGAGGCCGGATTCAGGCAGTCCGACCGGGCCGTGCCAGCCATCGACGCCCGCGACCACACCATCGCCCATACCGACGCTCCCGCTCCCCGTGAGCAAGCGTCCCCCGATGCCGCCTACTCAGAAGGTGGCAGGCACGCCACCGACCAAACCCCCGAGAAGGACACGATCATGGAGACCAAGACCCGCTTCATCGGCACCAAGCCTTGGGACGAGTTCGCCCGCGGTCAGATCAACCCCAACAGCTACGCCGTCGCCGGCGTCATCGGCACCACCGAACTCGCCTACGAGACACTCGCATCGGCCGACCAGACCATCAACCGGTCCAGCGTGCGGGCTCTGACGCAGACGTTCGCCAAGGTCATCGAGTCCGGCCAGGAAGTCCTCGTGGGAACCCTGGCGTGGAACGACAACTCCAACACGCGGGCACGCGGGGCGCTGCGCTCGGTCCTGCAGGTCAACCCGTTCCCATTCGGCTCCAGCAGCGACGAGCTGGACGCCTGGTTCGCGCTGGCCGTCCGCCAGACCCGATCCATCATCCAAGTCGCTATGGAACTGCACGAACAGACTGCCGCCGCTGATGACGATGACGTCGAGGGCCTGCCCGAGCAGCCCTGGGCTCACTTCGCCGCCAGCGACAACTGACCACCAGCCAGACCACCCCGGAAAGGACCACCATGAGCACCGAGACCCGCGCGACCATCGTCGCCGCCGCCGTCACCGTCGTCGGAGCACCCACCGACGGCGCCACCTACAAGTGGCGCAAGTCCGTCGAGGGCGTCGCCACCGACATCGCCGCGATGAGCGCGGCCGGAGACCCCATCGGACGAGCCGTTCAGCAGCTCCTGGACTCCAAGACCCTTGTCGGCATCGTCTCCGATATCACCAAGGAGAAGTCATCCACCCGGGGCAAGGTCGAACTCGACACCGGGTACTCGACCAAGTACAGCCCCGACGGGATCGACACCTTCCGCACCGACCGGACCGACACCGACGCCGGCCTAGCCATGGCCAAGCGCATCCGAAGCCTCAAGGGCCACCGGGTGCGGGTCTGGATCGAGAACGAAGGCCGCGACGAGGCCGCCGGTGAGAAGGGCTTCCGAGTCGTGCGAAGGGTCGAGGACCTCGGCGAAGTCGAGGACTGACCCGCCGCCCATTCAACGGTCCTCCGATGTGGCGCATGTTCCTGAGTAGGACCAGCGCAGCTACAGACGAGGACGACCAGATGAGCACGGACACCACCTGGACGCCGGAGGATCTCATCTCCGAGACGACCGACGGCATCGACCACGGCGAACTCCCAGACCACACCTCCCCGGACGCCGAGACCTTCGAGACTCCGGAGCTCGACACCGAGGAGGTACCAGCGGCAGGCAGCGGCAAGACGTCCCGCGGTACACGCACGCTGAGCCGAGCCGCCGTACGCCGTGTTTCCGCCAAGACCATCGACGTCGACCAGGCCCCATCCGACGTCACTCGCACCGCGGCTTACCTGCTCGGCGTCGATGACGACCCAGTCAGCATCACCACCGCCCTGATGTCCGCCGGACGATCCGCCCAGACCCCCGTCAACGACCTCCGCGCGATCGCCGACGCCGACCCCATGGAAGCCGGCGTCATCGCCGCCACCATGGACCGGCCGCGACTAAAGGCAGTCTGGGGCCTGCTCGGCGTCCTCGGAATCGCCAGCAGCAGCACTCTCAACGAGTCCGACACCAAGGCAGCTCTACGCGTCGTCCGTGGCGTGTCCGAGGTCGGCGAACAGCAGCACACACTCATCGACGCGACCCTCGCGCTGCTGCGGAAGAACTGAGCGTCGATGCGAGGGCTCAAGCGACAACAGCAGTGGTGGGGCCAGGTCGAAGAGACCCCACGAGCCGGTCTGCCCGACGCCGACAAACTCGCCCGCCGATCGAAGATCCTGCGCTACACCGTGATCGCGATCATCGCCCTGATGGTGCCCCTGCTGTTCATCAACTTGGTGCTCATCGCGAACTCAGACGCCGAACCGGCCCCGCCGCAGGAGACGTACGCCCAATACGAAGACACCCGGGCCGTCGCCGTCACCGCCGTGCAGGCCTGGCTGGCACGCGAGCCCTCCCCACTTCCAGGGGGAAGGTTCGTCTCCTGGGACGGCGCCACCAGCAAGACCGTCACCGAAGAATCAGGCACCGGTGAGTCCACCAGCTATGAACAGCAGCAGCATCAGATCACGCTGTCCTCGGGGACCACGACCTACCGAGTCGGCGTACTCGTCGGCAAGTCCGACGACGCCGGAGCGATCGCCCTGTCCGAACCGTCCCTGATCGCCGACGCCCCCGCCTCTGACTCCTTCCCAGACCTCGGCCCCTGGCCGGACCTGGAGGACATCAACGCCGGCCAGAGCGTCGAAGCAGCCATCCAGGCGTGGTCCAACGCCTATGCCGCCGATGATCCCGACGCCCTCCGCCTCGCAGTCGGCGACCCCAACGGCGATCACGCCTACCCACCGCTGACTGGAGCCCGGGTCAGCAACATCAACGTGGTCACCGCGGCCGCGAGGTGGGGAGACGACCAAGACCGCGAGGAAGAAAACCTCCCCGAACGGATGATCGTCAACGTCGAGCTCACCCTGAGTTGGCCCGAACAGCAGGCCGAGACCGGCGACCGCGAGGAGGTCTCCGGCGAAGAGACCAAGGTCGCCTACGACCTGCTCGTTCACCACGCGAACACCGCGAGCCCCACCGTGGTGGCGTGGGGAGCGACCGGCCAGGGCCCCGACCTCAAGGCGTACCAGAACGCCGTCAGCGGCCGAACCCTCGACGCCCCCGACTCCGACAGCGTCGACGAGCTCGAAGGCGGTCAGTGACCATGACCCAGGCCACCAAGCGGCACCGCGAAGCCGCCCGAGCTCTCGACATCGGCGACCAGCCACTGTGGCCGACGACGCTACGCGGACGGCTTCGCGACGGCCGCCTGCAAGGCATCGACGGCAGCGTCTGGCTTTACCGCGGCATCCCCATGTCACCGGTCGCCGACGCACGAGACTCCGCCGACCTCGACGAAGCCGCCCAGCCCATGATGAAGGCCTTCCACGAGCTCTCCAAACTCGTCAACGCCCCCATCAAGCGACGACGACTCGCCTCGAGCAGCTACCGCGATGTCCACATGCTGCTGGTCAACGTTCCCCGCCTCTACCAGCCCGACCGAAACGACCCGCTGGCCGAATATCTGCGCCAGGCGTACCCGTCGGTGATCACACCTCGTCGGGTCGCGCTCTTCGGCGTCCGCCTGCACGACAAGATCGGCGGCGGTGGCGGACTCCTGGACGCCGTCGACTCCGTTGTGGAGACCATCGTCTCGGGAACCACCCCACTGTCGGACTACGATGCCGACTTCGCAGAGATCGAAACCTGCCTGGATCGCTCCGGAATGCTCGTCGCCTCGCCCGATGACATCCGCCTGGCCAACGCCTGGTGGAACCATGGCCGCAGCGCGGACACCCCGACCGTCCGTCACGCCGACCACCTGCACTTCTTCACCGACGTCGACTCCCTCCGCCTCGCCGAAGCCGAGGGCCTCAAGAGCTGCGCCAACTGGAGCGACATTCCCGGCCAGCACGCCATCACCTTCGCCTCGATGGCCGAGCTGGACCTGCCGATCGGCGAAGACATCACGATCGACTCCACCGATCCCACAGCACAGTGGGTCTGCGACCTGATCGACGCCGACGCGCTCGCCGTCTCCATCCGCGCCAGGATCGAACCCGCGGCCATCACCCGCGAGGAGCTGAAGTCGAACCGCAAGAGCGTGCGCGACGACATCAACGAGCGACACAACCAGGGCAAACTCTCCGACGCCGAGCAGGAAGAACGACTACAGACCATCAGCGGCGTCGAAGCCGTCTACGCCCGTGGCGAAGGCACCGCCACACTGGCCGGAGCCTCCGTCCTGGCCGCCTTCGACGGTCAGGTCAACGACGTCAACCGCCGCGTCTACTCCCAGAGCCCGGCCGACCTGACTCCGATGAGCTGGCGACAGTCCGGCGCACACACCGAGATGATGCTGTGCAGCCCGTACCGAGCAAACCCGAACCTGCTCGACCTGCCCTCGCAGAGCGTCGCCTACTCCGGGTTCTCCTCCCTCTCGGTGGTCGGAGACCACGACGGCGCCACCATCGGATTCACCGAGCTCGACAACCAGCCAGTCAAGCTGAGCCCCAAGGCAGCAGCCTCCGGCGACGACCTGCCGATCTGCTTGGTCTGCGGCGCCACCGGTTCCGGCAAGACCCAGTTCGGGCTGTTCGTGGCCGATGAGTTCACACGCATGAAAGTGCCGGGGATCTTCATCGACCCCAAGATGACCTCCGACCACAGCGACGTGGTCAAGACCATCCCGAACCACCAGATCTCCTCCCTGGACAGCCTCGTCGACTCCGACGGCGTCTTCGACCCGATCCGGTTCTCCAGGTCACCCGACGTCGCAGCCGACCTCGCGACGAACATGCTCCTGCAGATCAACCCCTTCGGCGGCAAACGTGCCGACTATGAGGTGCCGCTGCAGAAGGCGATCTACTACGGCGTCAACCGTGGAGCCACCTGCGTCGGGGAAGCGCTCAAGATCGCCGACCGTGACCTGGACCTGCCCGTCGAGCTCGTCTCCCGCGTCTTCGACCTCACCGAATCTTCACCACTGGCGCGCGCCTGCATCGGAGTCGAACCCGGAGGCAGCCCGCTGAGCGTGCACGAGGGGCTGACGCTGATCAAGGTCGGAGACGCCAACCTGGCCATCGAGGGCCTGGAGAAGATGACCCCCGAACAGATGACCGTCACCCAGCGCGTCACCCTCGCCCTGGTGCGCATGATGGTCTACGGGTCCGCGATGGCTCTGGCCGGACTCGGAGGTGGCGTCCTCTACCTCGACGAGGCGTGGACCTTCCTCAGCGCCGGTCGCGCCGACATCGACAGGCTGGGACGCATCGCCCGAAGCCAGGACGTGCTGCCCATCTTCTTCACCCAGAAGGTCTCGGACGCACTCAACGCCGGCCTCGAAGGGTTCATCTCCCGCGGCTTCATCCTCCATATCAAGGACCCCGACGAAGCCCGGGCCGCCTGCCGCGTCTTCAACATGGAGGCGACCGAGGAGCGGATGAAGCGGATCACCTCCAAGGCGACGATCGGATCTCACGGCGGCGGCACCAAACCGAACTGGGACTCCCTCAAGGCCTTGCGAGACGAGACCGGTGACGTCGTGCGCGGCGCCGTGGCCTACTACTGCGACCTCGCTGGACGCGCCGTCCCCCTTGAGATCGCCCTGCCACAGGGCTTCCTGGACAAGTCCTCCACGACTCCAGAAGAGGTCCGCCGCCGGCAGCAGGAAGCAGCGGCCAGAACAGCCGCCTGACCCCTCGAAGCGCTGCCGCATCCGCCTGCGCAGGAAGCCTGTGCGAACGTCGCCTGCTGCCGCGTACCTAGAAGGCATGCCCGAGACGACGAACACTGCAGGTGTCTCCTACGGACCGCTGACGGCCCCTCTGCCACCTCGTGTGGCCGACACCGAGGCACGTTCTGTGGCCCTGGAGTGGAAGGCCGGCGAGATCAGCGACCCCGTCGCTCGCCAGAGGATCGCCGAGCTGATCTTCCGAGCAGACGTCCTCCGCCAGGTCGCCTGCGAGATCCAGACCACCCCGCAACGCCGACTCGACCTGATCGAGGACCTCGAGCAGGTCATCACCCACAAGATCCTCGACCCCGAAGCGAACGGGCTGCAGATCCAGCGGCTCCAGACCGCCTCGGCATGCGGGTGGGCGCGGCAGCTCGCCCGCAGCGCCACGACCTCGCTGCTCCGGAACAGGTACGGCGCCAAGGGTTCCCGCCTCATGCTCTTCGCGCCTCGAGAACTGTCAACCGCGGGCCAACCGCACGCTGATGCGGTCAATCGCAAGATCAACGACATGCTGGACACGCTCGCTGCCGAGACCGACAACGAGCTCATCACCGCGGACGACCCCGACGAGCGCAACCACGTCGAAAACGTCCTCGACAAGTACACGAACGCGGCCCGCTACACCCGAGGCGCCGACCGCATCCGTCACCAGGTCGCCGCGATCACCGAAGGACTCCGCCTCGAGCCGGCCACCCGCCTGGACCGGCGCGCCGACCGCGACCACATCCTCAGCATCATCCGCAACGACCAGCGGGCCGCCCGCCGCTCACTCGAAGCCTTCGTCGCCGTCGTCTTCGACGGAGAAGACCCCGACGACGTCGAACCGGTCGAACCGCTCCTGATGTGCGTTTGGGACGACCAGACCCCCGCCTCGGCCCGACGCATCCTCGAGTTGTGGCCGGACATCGTCACCTTGATCGTCGAAGGCGCCAACGCGGCACGCAGCCGCCCCTCCGAACAGCTCGCCCGCACGTTCAAGCGCACCATCCGCCGCATGATCCCCGCCGACGCGACCTGGCGAGAGATCTCCGAAGTCCTCGGCGACTGCTACCTCGCCAGCGAGTGCGAGCCCTACAACGCCTTCGCACCACTGACCGAGACCCAGCGCAAAGCCCGCGAGAAGGCCTCGATCATCTCCCGATCCCGCACCGATGCGACCCTGCAGTGGGCCAGCGACTTCCCCGGCAGCCCGCTGGGAGCCACCGGCGAGCGGATCTGGGCCCGCCTCACCCGGACCTTCGACGACCTCCTCGAGGACAGCCAGACCCCCGCAACCGACGCCGACGCAGCATGAGCGACCACGACGTCTTGGCAGCGGCAGTCATCGCCGCCACCGCGAACCTAACCGCACAGCCACGGCCCGGGCAGCTGAGCCTGTTCGAGGACATCACCGACGCGCTGGGCAACTCAGGGACCCACATCGCCGGACAGGCACCGACAGGAACTGGCAAGTCGCTGGCTTACCTGGCGCCGGCGATGAGCGCCGCATGTCGAGGCGAGCGCACCGTCATCTCCACCGACTCTCTCGCGCTGCAGGACCAGATCGTGTCCAAGGACGCTCCCGTCGCCGCCGAAGCCTGCAAGAGCATCCACGGCATCGCACCTTCCGTCGCAGTCCACAAGGGCTGGCACAACTACGCCTGCGCCCGATCGGCAGTCGACAGCGCCCAGGACATCATCCAAGACGAGATCGACCGACTGATCGTCGACGGCGAACCCGAGCCCGCCGCCGCCCTGGCTCGCGCCCTGCATCAGATCACCTCATCGCGCCACCTCGCCTCCGAGCACCTGCAGGCCATGGCTGCTCTGGTGAGACAGAGCCGAAGCGACGATGCCGACCTGACCGCCTGGGCGATTGAGGCCAGCGCCGCGGGCCACCCCACGTCGGCAGACCGCTCCAGCTACGACGGCATCGCCACGGATCGACAGTGGGGTCAGGTGACCGTCAGCTCGGCCGCGTGCGTCGGCGCAGCGAAGTGCCCACTCGCCGAGTTCTGCATCCCCACACAGGCCAGGGTCGATGTCGCCGAGGCTGATGTCGTGGTCACCAATCACACGATGCTGGGAGTCCAGGCAGCCAAGGGAGTGCCCGTGCTGTTCGGCTCCGCGACCATAGGCGACTTCGACCACCTGGTCATCGACGAGGCCCACGAACTGCCGGCCAAGGTCCGCGCCCAAGGAACCAGCGAGATCTCAGGAACCACGATGGGCAGGCTGCTCAGCTCACTGGAGCGAGTCATCGACGCCCAGTCGCCACGAGAGAAGGCAGCGTTCGCGCACGCCGGGCAGGTGGCCCAACTGCTCGATGAGTCCTTGGACGAGGCCTACCGGAGCCGTGGCAAGATCAGCAGCTTTCAGACCCAGGCCATCATCGAACCAGACGAGCAAGGCCTGCCCGGCGAGCTCGCCGAGACGATCGTCCGCTCCCTGACACCGTTCGTGAAGGTCCTGCGCAGGATCGCCCGCAAGACCAGCGGCACCGCGACCGAACTGAAGGCTCGCCGGCTCGCCGACCGCGTGACTGCTTTCCTGACCAACGTGCAAACCTTCGACGACGGAACACCGGGATACGCCCGCTGGATCGACAGGAACCGGGACGGACACACCGCAGCGATGGCAAGTCCGGTCGACGTCGCGCGGCTGCTTCGCCAAGAGTGCTACCAGGCCCCCATGATGCTGCCTGCCGCCTGTGTTGACCGACTCGCCGAGGCCGGATGCGTCGACGTCCACGGTGCCACCGGTCACGACCAGAGCTGTCTGGCGCCCGAGCCGGGAGACGAGGGTGATGTGCCTCGTCCTGCGATCGAGGTCGGCACCGGGCGCGTCCTGGCGGCCACCGAGCTCAACGTCTGTGCCGTCTCGGCCACGATGCCGGCGACTCTGCCGGCCGAAGCCGGACTGGATGCCTCCGTGGTCTCCTACCCGTCACCGTTCGACACCGCCTATGCCGCCAGCGCCTTCTGGGTGCCACAGGCGGCCTCTGAGGCCGACCAGGACGCTCTGAGACGCCCCAAGGCGTCCAGGACGGCACTGGACACCTCTAGGCACCCTGAGTGGGCCGCTGAACGTGTCGTGGACGTGGTGCAGGCCAACGGCGGCTCGGCGCTGATCCTGGCGTCTACCAGCGCCGCTGGTCGTCTCTACGCCGACGTGCTCCGCAGCCGCCTTGGCCGGCAGCTGACCGTGCTATCGCAGTGGGACGGAGCCTCCAAGCAGCACCTGACCGCTCGATGGAAGGCCGAAGCCACATCCGTACTGGTCGGCACCCGGTCTTACATGACCGGTATCGACGCCCCTGGACCGACCTGTTCGCTTGTCGTCGTCGACAGGATTCCGCGCAACCCCGCCAGCCCGGTCGACGAGGCGCGCCGCCGGCTACTGCGCGACCGGCTCGGCTCGGCCGCGCCCGACATCTATGCCGTTGACGCCGCACTGCTGCTGGAGCAGGCGGTCGGCCGCCTGATCCGCTCCGAGGACGACAGCGGCCTGGTCGCCGTGCTCGACCCGCGGCTGCACAAGAAGCCGGCGAACTCGGCGTTCCGCTACCCCCGCGGCAGCCGCGAGCTGTACGTGGCACCGCTCAAGAATCGCTTCGGTCACGCGTTCTCTCAGTGGGAGGACGTCCGAGGCTGGCTCGCCGGCCGAGATCGTCTCCGCCGACCGACCGCCGCCTGACCGAAAAAGGGAGCCGCACACTGTGTGCCCGATCGCCGACCAGTCTCGCCAGGCCGCACGCAGCGACCTGGCGACCATCTACACCGAGCACACCCCGTCACTCGAGATCATCGGGCCGGCGCCTAGCGACCGCGAGCTCGACATGGCCATCTTCCTCGCCTCTGCCCTGCAGGCACCAGACAATCGATTCAGTCTCGCCGTCGCCACGATTCTGAGTGCCGTTAGGCCGATCCCGCCCGACCAGACCTGACGGCCGGTTGAGACCGCCACCGATTGCGGCACCTGACCTGGGGTCCGCCGGTCGGGCAACTTCGGTCAGGCGCCGGGCGCCGGAAAGTGGCGGTCACTGAGCCGCTGCATCTCGAAGGCTGCCAGAAGGCGACCGACCGACTTGGCGAACTCGACCTCGGCGTCGCTTTCGGCGGCCGCCAACAGATCGAACAGGGCGGTGGGTCGCCACTGTCCCGGCGTGGCGTCGGGGTCCTCGCGCACAGCCGCGAGATGGTCTGGCAGCACGTCAATGATCCGCAGGGCGAAGCGGCGCCGACTGGCACCCATGACCGAGTCGACCGAACGCATGTGCGCGTGGCGCGACAGCAGAGCCGCGAGGGTGTCGGTGGCCTTCTGGGCGCTCGCGTTGGGGACCACGGTGAAGTCGCTCATGTCTTCTAGGTACGCGGCGGCCTGAGACGTTTGCTCATCGCCGCCACCTCATACGTCCACCGCTCCCGGGAATCGCGGATCAGACGATCCTCGGACACGCCCAAGAGGTGGGCGATGAACGTGCCGACGGCGCGAACCATAGCCGCGGCCGCCATCAGCAGTCCGGCGTGGCTGAGCCGGTCAGCCCGGGGGACGTCTTCGGGAGCTTCGCCGGTGATGCAACGCCCCAACCCCTCCAGGAGTCGACCGGCTTCCGCGGTGCTGGAGCAGCTTGCCGAGGCCTGCATTCGGGCACCGATCAGCTGAGCGGAGTGTCCGGCCTTCAGATGGTCATCGGTGACCCGAATGAACAGGGAGTTGATCAGGTCCAGACACGACTCGAGTGTCTCGGCAGGGGAGAAGGCGTCGAAGATCGCGAGGGAGTCGCCAGTGGCGGCGCACTCCCACATCGCGATGGCTGGCCCGAGGCCTGGTGATGCGGTCACGTGGACTTCTATGCCGACACGCCGTGACCAGTCAACAGACTCCCTCACGGCTTCGCTGCTCACCGAACCATGAGTAGGCAGGGCGCCGAAGACCGCTGGAATAGCAGGTGAGAATGAGCCTCGGTTTGTATGTAGTGCTCACCTTACTCACTCGACACACACACTAGTGAGTAGCGATTATCCCTCTGCTTGCAGTCGTATCCGACCCGTTACTCACATTACTCACCAGATTCGTGATGCCTCACCACGAGGCACGAACAAATCGCCCTGATGGGTCACCGGAGAATCATTCACTCGAATCCATACATGCACATACTTCTGAAACGGTGAGTAAGTGAGTAATCGGCCGAATGCACCTGGAACCGCAGTGAAAAATGTTACTCACCCCGGTGAGTAATTGCTCACCGTGCACACCGAGAACCCGCCGCACGGACGATTCAGGCTCCTGGCCGGACCGAACTCACCGATGACTGGTTCGCGGCCAGCGACATAGAGACACCATGAGTAACACCTCCAAGAAGGCCGCATCGGCCGGTGTCGACTTCGAGCCAAGCGACTACGCCGCCGCGGGAATCACCGGATCCGGCGCCGTCAAGCTCGCCAGCTCCGCCGTCGCCCCCCTGATCGCCGCCGCTCGCGGCTACGCGACCGTCACCGCAGACACCACCGCCGACGACCGCTCGAGCATGCAGGTCCCCGACGCCCGCAGCGCCCAAGGCAAGCGGCTCCGTGAGTGCCTGCGCGAGGCAGGCGACCTGCTCTACATGCCCTGGTTCACCTGGGACACCCTCGCGATGTCTGAACGCATCGGCGGCCTCATGGCACCCAAGACCGTGCAGTTCCGGCCCTCTACCCCCAGCTCCGACCCTCGCGACCCGGACAAGAAGCTCAAGTACGAGAACCTGCCCAACATCGGCACCCCCATGGGAGTGCACCCAGCCACGCCGGCCGACTGGGTCGGCGACGCCCCCGAGGTCGTGTTCTTCGAAGGGCTGCTCAAGGCCGACGCCGCCCTCGGAGCCTGGCTGATCCACCACGGAGCCAACGCTGAGGACCTGCACTGGGACGGCGACGGCGACCACCGGAGCCGGCTCCGCGACCTCATGGAGCGCGTCGAGACCGACGACCGGATCCTGTTCGTGGCCCTGTTCGGCGTCGACAACTGGCACGGCAACCACGAGTGGAACTCCCTGACGCTTCGCGACCGGCCCGCGACGGTCGCCTTCGACGCCGACCTGGATTCCAACCACAATGTCTGGCGCGCCGCGGACCACCTGCGCTCCTACCTGCTCGACACCAAGCACGCCGCCACCGTCTCGTTCCTGAACCCCACCACCGCCACCTCCGACGGCGAAGTAGCCAAGGCCGGCGTCGATGACTACCTCGCCGCCGGACACACCTGGTCCCAGCTGCGCGCCACCGCCACTGAGACGATGCCCCCCAGGCCGCCACGCCCCGAGGGAAACCCCGGCGACTGGCGCGTCGCCCCATCCGGGGCAGCGATCGAAGAATGCATCGAGCGCAAGGACGAGACCGGACGCGTCATCGGACAGCGCTGGGTCCAGCGCGTCGGACTCGGAGGCCGGCTGCTCTCCGTCGGATCGCGCCGACGCCCGCTGCCTGCGGAGATGACGTCAGGAAAGATCGACAACGACTCGGTCGACCCACGCAACACCACCGCGGTCGTCGACATGGAGGTCACCTGGGAGGAGAGCGGCCAGCAGCACCACGCCGTCATCAGCGGACCAGCCGAGATGCTCATCGAGCCACCGGAGTCCTGGCACCGTCGCTACCGCGGAGAGATCTTCGTCCCCACCGCACTGGTCCGCAACGACCAGTGGCCGCCCCGGGGCAAGGAGGGAGCCGGGTTCTTGCGCGCCGTCAAGGCCAACCGCGCCGACGAAGTCGCCGACCGAATCGAGTGGACCCGGATGGGCTGGCTGCCCTCCGAGGACGGCACCCCGGTCTTCGCCATGGGAGCCGACGTGGTCTCCGACCCCGGCGCCGAGGACAGGACCCACACTGACGTCGTCCGCGAGCTCACCGGCGCCGACCGGTTCGGCCTCGGAGCACGCGACAACCGCGGATTCGACGACGACGAGTACCTCGAGCAGGTACGCCGAGACATCCTGCGCAGCTGCGAAGTGCTGCTCACCGGCGGCGCGTGGCGCAACCCCGCCCACGCTTGGCTTGTGCTCGCCTCCGCATTGCGCCCGGCCATCCCCTTGGACGGCGGGGTCGTCCTGTCCTTCTGGGGCGTCCCGAACAGCGGTAAGGCGCTGACGCTGGACCAGAAGATCCCGGTACCAGCCACCGAGAAGTTCCCAGACGGCTGGGCCCGCAACGACGAACTCGGCGTCGGAGACGTTGTCTATGCCCCAGACGGGACTACGACGAAGATCGCGGCCGTTTCTCCCGTCGTCGATGACCTCGAGATGTTTGAGATGGAACTCAGCGATGGCCGCCGGATCACAGCAACCTCCTCACACCTCTGGTCCGTCTCCACACATGCGACTCGTGCGCCTGCCCATCAGGAACGAGGAGAATCGACCCGACGCCGGCGAACCGAACTCGCAGAGAGCCTCAGGCGCATGGCCTCGGACCTCTCCAACACATCAAGCGCGACCGTTGCGCAGCTGAGACAACTGACCGGTCAGAGCGACGGACACATCCGCAAGACCTTGGCTGCCGCTGGGGTGCCCCACGAAACGATCTGGGCGTCGATCGGCCAACCGCGGAAGGTTCACGGGTATGACGCACGAGAGGTCACCGACGCTCTGGCTGGCATGGGGGTTGACGCCCAGTTCGAACGCGACACCGTGAGCGTGACTGGGGTCGCCAACAGGACCGGGTGGGATCGGAAACGCGTCGCGAAACTATTCCGGAGACGCGGCCTGGCATCGACCAAGCACATCGATCCTGACAGTGTTGTCTCCCGGCCTCTGCAGGTCTTCCCCGTGGCGGAGTCACTGCTCGCTCTCGCCGACCAGAGTGAGAGGCATGTGTTCACAGCGCCACGGAACCGCGTGATGACCTCTGCCGAAGTCGCCGACCTTCCCAACGGTTCTCAGCCGGCACTGGACCGCCCTCAACCGCTCCTCGGACGTGCGGTCCCGACGGACGTGGACCCGTACACATTGGGAGCCTGGCTTGGCGATGGCACCACGACTTCAAGCGGATTCACCACCGCCGACGCCGAGATCATCGAGAGAATCGTCGCAGCAGGTTGGGTCGTCAAGCGCTGGCCCTCCTCGGCATACGGGTACGGGATCGCTGGTCTCGCTGTCCGCCTCCGGAGCATGGGGGTACTCGGGAACAAGCACGTTCCCGTTGACCTTCTCCGTGCATCGTTTGCCCAGCGCCTTGAACTTCTCCGGGGTCTGATGGACACGGACGGTTCAGTCAATGCTGGGTCCGGGGTGCTGGAATTCACGAGCTGCAGCGAACGTCTCGCGCGGGACGTGGCGGAGTTGATTCGGACCTTCGGGATCAACCCGAGAGTGTCAGAATCGGAGGCCGCGATCACCGAACGGGATAAGAACGGCAGTACGTCGCGACGCGTTGTCGGGCGCCGTTGGCGAGTGACGTTCCGTTCCGATCTAACTGTGTTCACTCTTGCCCGTAAGGCTCGCGTTCATGCACAGCACGCGATGGTCAAGAATGTCGAACACGTCACCATCAAGTCGATGACCAAGCGGCCGCCTGTCTCGGCCCGTTGCCTCACTGTCGATCACCCGTCGGGACAGTTCTTGGCGGGGGACTTTATCCCGACGCACAACAGCTACTCCGCCGGCACGATGATGGGGTTCTGGTCAGCGATGCCCGGCGTCTGGCACGACAAGATGCTGCCCGGCAACGCCAACGACACCCTCGCCGCCACCGAGATGGCCGTCTCGCGCTCTCCGATCTGGGTCGTCGACGACCTCACCCCCTCGACCAGCAGGTCGAAAGCGGACTCCGATCAGGCCAAGATCGACGGCATCGTGCGCGCCATCCACGACAACACCTCCAAGCGCCGCGCCGGCGCCTCCATGGAGGGCGAACGCACCTCCTGGCCCGTGCACGCCCGCGTCCTGGTCATCACCAGCGAGAACCGGCTCGCGCTGCACTCAGCACAGACCCGGGCCATCAACGTCTCCGTCCAGTCCGGACAGTTCCTGTCCAAGGACCGCAAGCCCACCAACGCCATCAACGACCTTTGTCGAGTCGACGGCGCCCCCTCGCGGGTCACGCGAGCATTCGTGAAGTGGGTCCGCGACTACAGCCGCAAGCTCGGCTGGGACGACATGATCACCCAGCTCGACCGTCGCCTCGCGACCCAGAAGACCTCGATTGCCCAGCTCATCCAACTCGACGGCGAAGCCTCCGACCGCGTCGCGTCGACCGCCAGCCACCTCACACTGACCATCGACCTGTTCGGGCAGATGTGCAGCGACCTCGGGATCATCGAGGACCTGAAGGAGCTCGGGGTCGAGTTTTGGGGAGACAACCCATCGGCCGGCCAGAACATGCTGATCACGATCGCCGAGCAGATGATGGCCTCCAACCGCGGCTCCAAGCCCGGCCGGGCCCTGGTCTCCTCACTGCGAGGCTGCCTGACCTCCGGCCAGGCGTACGTGGAGAACGCCCACGAGCCCGGCAGCCCGCCGTCGATGGGCGAAGGCAACGAGCTCGACGACCGGCGGCTGGCGTTCGACCTGGGCTGGGAACTCGGCAGCGACGACAAGATGCGACCTCGAGGCCGGTACAAGATCGGCTTCTTCATGCACCGCGAGTACGCCGGCGAGAAGGTCCCGATCATCCTGTTCGATCAGGACACGGCGTTCCAGGTCGCGCAGTCCAACTTCCCGGCCTCGATCCGGCCCGGGCAGACGTCGGAGTCGTCCTGGATGTCGGTGTGGTCCGAGGGCCTTGGATCCGCCCTCGTGAAGCGCCGCACGAAGGACGGCGGGGAGACGTTGATGACGACTTGCCAGGTGATGGTCGATCGTCGGCGTTACTCCGGCACGCCGGTCGAGCTCGACGACCTGTTCGCTGACCGCACGGCTGGCACCGAGGACGACATGGAGGAGCTGAGCAACGTCTCCGAGCTCGACGCACGCCGCAGCAAGGGCGCCTGAGGCCAGACGCACTTCAGTCGTTGTCGAGGAAGATGCGGTTGAACAGCGCGGCAGCGTCACCGCGGTCGGTCGTCGGCACCCGGAACTCGCCCGTCGTGGTGTCGTCGCTGCCCTCCTCGGTCAGTGCCCAGGTGACCTCGACGAATGTGGCTTCGACGTCTCGAGCCAGGATGACGTAGTCGTCGAGGTCGCTCGTCCATGGCCTGTTCGGGCGAAACGAGTCAGGTGTCAGGGTGACCTCGACGTCGTCTCCGCGAGGTGCCCAGCTCACCGGGTCGTCGGGACGGGCAGGCTGGAAGCTCCGCAGCGCCATGTCGCCGATGATGCCGGTGTAGCGAGGGGTGATGGGCTCCACGACTTCGACGTAGTCGGCGGCGTCCACGTCCACGTGGTCGACGACCTCGCAGTTGTGGAAGGTGACCGCCAGGTGTGGCTTGGGGATCTGCCGGTCGTGGCTGATGACGGCGATTCCGGCTCCGGCGAGCGCGGCTCCCAGGAAGTGCTCGCGGCCGCGCGCAACGTACTCTGCCTTCTTGTTTCGCCAGTTATTGAGAAGTTCCTCGCGAGTCGCTGAATACGTTGGCTGACCCAGCGGCCTGGGCAGCATGAACGACGTTGTAGAAGTCGACCGGCCTTCCTCCAGCATCATCCCCAGGAAGTTGTCCTCGGCCTGCCGGTAGAGGTAGTCCAGCGTCTCGTCGATGTGTCGCAGGCAGCTGACGTGCCCGAGCACCTCGATCTCGAGTTCGATCGGTGGCTTCGTGCCGCCGCGTGCCCGTTCAACGAGAGCATCGATCTCCCCGGACTTGGCCTTGCGGGTGCTGGCGGACGCGCGGACGTAGATCGCACCGTCCTCGAGAACGTCGCGGTCCTTCGGACTGCCAGCTTCGACTTGAAGATCCTTCCGGCAGGTGTAGATCGGGTCGCCGTCTTCCGGCGGTGGCGCGAGGATGAATAGGACCTCGTTGTCGTCGACGGGGAGCCGGCCGAACTCGAACTGCCGTGCTCCCGATCCCAGGTAGGGGCGGAGCTTGTTCTCAAGCTCGTGCTGCTCGGTGCCCCGAGGGATGCCGGTGGCCCCACCCTTCGCAGCGCCGACGACAAGCACGGCGTGGCCACCGAAGTGCTTCCCCGCCGTCGTGGGCTGCCGATTGGCCGCGCCGAGCAGGAACTTCACTACCTTCGCCAGGTCTGGCTTGTAGGTGAAGTCGAGGGCGCTCTTGATCTCCAGGTAGTGCGCCTCGGCCCCATCGCCTACGGCGACGACATGGTCGAGTATTCCCTGCCAAGCCCGTTCGCCGAGGGGCGCTCTGCTCGTGTCCACGACTCTCCTGCCCTGATCCGATTCGCCGGTGTCCATGGGCATCATCGTCGATGCAGACCAGGCGTGCCCGGGTTTGTGCACAGGAGGTGTCAACTGGTGAGGATGCGGTGCCAACCGGTCCGTGATCGCTGCGGGAGCTCGGCGGCGATCTGACCGAACGACTTGCCTTGCTCCTGCATCCGTCGTGCCTCGGCGAGGACTGCCTCCGACAGTGGCTCGCTCTTCGTCTTGCCGTTCCTACGAGCCTTGCCATTGGGGGCGCTTCGCCGGGCCGCAGATGCCTCCCGACGCAGTCGCTCCTTCTCCTCGGCAATCAGGTCACCGGCGCGTCGACGCACGATCATCATGAAGCCCTCGATACACAGCGCCAGGCTGATCGGGGCGATCGCGTGCACCGTGCGGGCCTGCCACAGCTCCCATCCGGTCCCGGTGGTGACGCTAGCGGCGTTGCCGTAGACGCTCAGCACCACGCCGATACCGGTCATCATCCACCCGTAAGCCGTGTTCTGCTCGCAGATCGTCGCGTGCAGCGTGGTCATGGCGCCCACGACGATGAGCCCGTCGATGCACAAAGGCACGAGCAGCGCCAGCGTCGGATCGACGCCTGCGTCGATCGAGAGCCGATACAGCCCGGAGTAGGACAACGCGGCCGAGCACAGCGCCACCACGACCGTCACGACCGCTGTCGTCGACCGTAGAGCCCGGTCGATCCGCGACGACAACGCACCTGGGCCCATACGCGCAAGCCTAGGAGGCAGATCCGACTGAGTTGGGCCCCGCGTACCTAGCTGACATGAGCACTCACATCCCCGCGCGCCAAGCGAAGGGCACCCCAGCCGGCGGACAGTACGCACCGAGCAACCGTGTCTCAGACGAACTCGAGTCCCTCTCCGACGATGAGGTCCTGTCGGACCTCGTCGCCGAACGAGAGGCCCTGACCGACAGGGTCGTACGCCGAAGCATCATCGACCTGCGCAGAGATCTCGGACTGAGACAACCGGAGGCCACCTGTATTCGCTTGGAGCTGGGCCAGGATGAACGGGGTGTGGAGGTCAGCGGCGTCGACGTCCACCTCAACGGTCGCTGGAAGAGGACAGCGGATGATCCCGCGCTGGCGGACGTCGCTGTGCGCGTCGAGAAGGCATTCGACGCGCACAGTCGCGAGCACTTGTACCGCCAACGAGGACCATGGATCGCGATCGACACCCACGGCTACCTCGGAAACGGAAGAGTCCGGCTCCCCGGTGGCCAGAAAGTCGATCTCGTCAGCGCCTCGAGGGTAGATGCCAGGGCATTCGAGGCGACCCTGATGGACCGCAACTGCGGTTCCACTGGCGTCGTGTACATGGTCGCCAAACCTTGGCCACCCGCGTCCGAGCGGCCAACCCACACCGACTACGCCGTCTATGACCAGACATTCGACCGCCACGGCAACCACGAGAGCATCGTCTACGGCGTGACCGAGCTGTATGACTTCGGCGAACCGGACCGCGAGGCCGCCAGCGTCGCAGCCAAGGCGAACAGGTACGTCACCGATCAGATCAGGCATCGGATCCGCAGTAGACTGCTCCGTTGACCAGCGAACGGAGTTCCGACAAATACTGCTCAACTGGTTCAGCTCGGCGCCACCGGCGTGATCAACAGGCGCATGCCCGCCTCGGCCGGCGTCCGATTGCCCTTGCGGTGGTTGCAGCCACGGCAGGCGGCGACGGTGTTCGTCCACGTGACCAGTCCGCCGCGGGAACGGGGAATCAGGTGATCGATCGTCTCTGCCGGATCCAAGCAGTATGCGCACATTCGATCGCGCGCCTTGACCGCCTCTTTCGTGCAAGTCGGTGTATGGCGGTACCTCCAGCGCATCACCAAGTACCGGACCAGGCGCAGCCCCTTCGGACGCGGCCACGGCCCGAAGGTCTGTCCCTCGCGGACCTCCTCGACCACAGCAACCATGCGAACCAGCATCCGGATGGCGTGCTCCATAGAGACACGGTGCAGCGGCTCGTAGCTGGCGTTCAGCACTAGATCGGCGCTCATCTGCCTCTCCTATCGCTTCCGGTCGTGTGGCCGTTCCGGACAGAGCGAGACCAGAGATGGTGTGCCCGGCCGGGATCGAATCGGCGACCTGCCGATTACAAGTCGGCCGCACATCCGCATGGTGCTTCGGATGCGTCGGGAGTGTCGGTGGTCGCCCGTACACTCCTCGGCGATGCCAGTGACGATCGAGACCCATATGCAGCAAACCCCGCCGGACCATCGTGGCGGCTACGACCTCGCGATGGACACGGTTGTCGTGTCCGGCGAAACGTACGACGATGCTTACAGTGCGGCTGAGGCCAAGATCCCGGACGGGTGGAGGATGATCTCGGTTCGCCGGATCTGACTTGGTGCCTCGCCAGGGAGTCGAACCGGATGCCTCCGCACTACCAAGGCGGCGCATCTCCCCATGTGCTTGCGCGGCGAGTGGCCCGTTGTGCAGCGCAGGCGGGACCGCCCTGCTGTTGCCCCGGAAGGGTGATGCTGGTCGATACGGGAGCTGCTCTGCCGCTGAGCTGCACCTGGCTAGGTACCCCGGACCGGATTCGAACCGGCGCTTCCCTGCTTGAAAGGCAGGTGTCCTGGGCCGCTAGACGACCGGGGCTCGGCACTGTTCCGCGACGGTGTCCAGGCGGCGTCCCGCACGAGGTGTGCGAGACGTCCCTCGTGCCCGTCGCGCGGACACACCCACTGGCGCCTGTCGGTGCTCCTCGCAGGGCTCGAACCCGGGACCTCCGGCTCCGGATGCCGGCGCTCTGTCCACCTGAGCTAGAGGAGCGGGGGAGGGGTCACGATTCTGGCGACGACGGCACTGTGCGTTGTCCTGCTATAGCGTCCTGGGCTCGATTGATCGCTTGGACAGCCTGTTCCAAGGACCCTGAGGCGACTCGCAGTTGCTCGCTAGCTGTAGCTATGGATGCGACCGGGTCAGACCCGCCCACCTCCTCAAGGTCGAACGCCGCAGTGGATCGCTCGATCGCCCGCGTGAGCCGGTCCAGGAGGGTCCTGGCAGATGCCGGTACTTGCCAGATCGTTCCGAGAATCTCGTAGGCCTCAGGAGCCGGGACTGGATCGCCGCCCAGTCGTGAATGGTTCACCGCGCGCAGGGACTCGTGCGCGTCGTCGAGGAGTCGAACTATGGCCGCGGTCTCCATCCGCCGATCCTGGCAGCCGCGCCCGACATCCTGCGCCCTGTAACGGATCAGTAGTCGCCGGCGAGATCCGACTCATACAGGGCCTTAGCGCTACGCGCCTCGCGGATGGACTGGCGGACGTGCGGCTTGGTGATGTCAAGGACACGCAGCGACCCGCCGGTCTCAGCCACGGACTCGATACGGCGGAAGTCGCGTGCGAACCGTTCAGCGAAGTCGGCGAGCCCACGCAGTTTCGGCAAGGCATCGGAGAGGTGGTGGCCATGCGGGTCCACCAGGTCGACAACCACCTGTCCGTCGTGCGCGGTTCCAAAGAAGATGAAGTCAGGCCGGAGTGCCTTCCAGGCACCCACCTCGTCCTTGTACGCGACCGCCAGCGACTCTTTCGCGGCGCGATCGGGGTTGCGGTACCAGCCCTTGAACCCAGGTTGACCAGCCTCGGAATCGAGAACCTTGCGCTCCCACTCGTTGAGGTTGATCGGGACCGTACCGTCGGCTGCGGCCATGAGGTGCATCGTGCGTGTGGGCAGTTCTTCCTCGGTGCCGTCTGGGTGGCGCACCTTGGTGTCGCTCTGCGCTGTTTTCGGAGCTGTGAGGTTGATCGGTTCCGGTGTCGTGGACATCGCCTCGAGCGCATCGTACTCGGCTTGCCGCTCGTCGGCGATCCCCTTGCGCGCGACGCGTGTCTGGGACAGCCACTGTCGCGCGAGCGCATCAGCTTCTTCTTCTACGGCCTGGCCGATCTCCGGCACCCGACCCAGCGAGGCAACGGTGATGTGCGCTTCGACCAGATCGTCTTCGTCACCTTCGGGTCCGACGAGGTGATCCACGTAGGAGGAGCACAATGCTGGGCTGAGCACACGGGAAGCAGAACGGTAGTAGTCCTCAATGGCTCGCGGGTCAGCACTGACTGAGAAGGACGTGTAGGAGAGTCCTCCTCCAATCCGCCCGCGCACCTCTTCACCTTCCATGGTGATGACGTCTTCGCGGGCTTTGGCGACTTTCTCCTTGTACTGCACCGCTCGGCCATCTAGGGCAGCGTGAAGATGCTGGGAGGCCTTGTCGACGGCGTTCTCCACGAGCTGGTCCTTGGACATTGCCGCCGCCAGTGCTGTGAGCCGGCGGATGGGTTTGACGTTCTTCTTCGGGATCGTCACTGAAGGGACGCTCGCCAGACGCTCCCACACGGTGGGCTCGATTTCAGGGTTGGGGTGGAGAGGGATCGGGTCGAAGAGGACGCGGCGGCCCAGTCCGCCACCTGCGTCCTCGCCTTGGTCTGCATCTTTGCTCGTGGCGCCCTTCATCAACAGCTCGGCGACGCCGGTTGCGGTCTTCCGGTCAAACAGGGGCAGGAGGCAGTCGACTGAGTTCAAGAGCTCGTTGCCGGGGATGCGTCGCGCCAAGGGTGTGCGGATCATCCGTCCGAGCAGCTGTGTGATGTGGGTTCGATCCTTGGCGGGCCGGAAGGAGACGAGGACTTCGGCTCGTGGACAGTCCCACCCGGTGGATATCGCACTCTTGGCCAGGAGCACGCGCACGTGCGATGCGTCCTGGACCCGTTGAGGCTTGATGTAGGGAACGACCTGCTGGCCGATGGTGATGTCCGGGTGCGTGGTGCCTCTGTATTCACCGAAGACGTTTGCCACAGCATCTTGTCCCAGCGCGGGCCAGGCGGCATAAATCGTGTCGAGAGTGCGTGCGAGCGTCTCCTGCGACGGCTTGTCCCCGACCTGCACGACGAGCAACGGGTGAACGATCTCGGTATCGCCCTGCTCCAGCGCGTACTCATGCCAGGCAGCTGAGGATGCCTTGACCTTCTCGACGGCCTTGGTCAGAAGCACGGTCTCGAACGCACCGTCTTCGGCAGGGATCGAAAGTGTGATGTCGTCCTTCAGCAGACCTGAGGCTTGGACGAGCGAGGAATCGACTTGTACTGATGGGAGCGCGTCACGTCCTCTGGCATCCTTCATTGCCATCTCGAAGCGTTCGACGGTGGCCGAGATGCCGAAGACCGTCGGCATGGGAGGCACCGTGCCGTTGCCGTTGATTAGCCGCTGCACGATGGTGCTGCGGTCACTTGCGCGCGTGCCCATGCCACGGTGAGCCTCGTCCAGGACGAGATAGAGGGTGAGGTCCTCGTTGGCGAGTGTGTTCGTGATCGTGTCGTAGATCGATGACTGCACCTCGTCGGGACGGGGCTCCAGTCCGGGCAGGGTGGTCCCCAGGGTGGATCCGGGGGCGCCCTTGACCAGGCGGGAGTTCTTGCTCAGCTTCTGGGTGTTGAGGAAGTAGACGTTGCCTGGTCGGAACGAAGGGTCGGAGAAGGTGGTGGGGACGACGCGCAGTCGTGAGTCCAGCTCGCTTGCAGCCGCCTGGATGCGTGCTCGCGACTGTTCGTTGAGTGCCGGGTCGTCGGAGAACCACAACACGACTGCACCTGGGTCAGGGGCCACGTCGAACTCGTCGTTGCCGAAGAAGAGCGCTTCGATGACTGCTGCAGCCATGACGGTCTTTCCTGCACCGGTGGTGGCCGTGAGGGAGAACTGCGAGAGCGCGCCGTAGCGGTGGTATGAGTCGCGGGCGCGCTCGAGATTCCGCAGGACGTCACGGACGGCTTCTGCCTGGTAGTCCTTCAGCGTGTAACGCATCTACTGGCTCCGCCCCGTGTTGATCTCGAAGTTCTGAAGGTAGGACTCGTAGAGACGGACCGGGACGACGTCGCTGGGAAGGTCTCGACACACCATCTGGAAGGCGCTGTCGTCGTCAGTGACGATGAACGCAAGCCTGACTCCCTCACTCTGTGCCAGGGCAGCCGTGAACTCGTCGGCTTGGTCCAAGTTCTCGAGCACCGCGTAGGTCTCGGCAACGTCCCAGCCGGATTTGCCCAGGTCGCGGATGATCCGGCCACGGGACCCTGCTCGAAGCCACAACATTGGCGCGACCCGCTCGAATGCTCGGTGGTGACGCACCGTCAGCGGGGCCTCGTACGTCAGCGTGAAGAATCTGGCGTTCTCCGCGAATCCATCTGATGCGTGACTGCCGTCCTCGTACTCCAGTTCCACTGGGTGCCCGTCGGGGCGGAGACCGGTGAACGCCGCATGGATTCGAGGTTTGGTGACGTTGTGGAATATGCCATTCGCTTCCCACTCTTCATCCCCAGGACGAAGTCCAACCTCACGGAGACGGGGTTGCTCGGCGGCGGAAAGCTCATTGTTTGTGACTGAGATCGAGCGACGACGGCCCCCGTCTGCACGGTTGAGCATTGCAACCGCATGGGCCGTCGTTCCGGATCCGGAGAAGAAGTCGAGAACCACTGCATCCTTCTTGTGCACCAAAACAGGCTCCAACGCGTCGCGTGTCGCATAGAGCGACTTTGGGAAATCAAAGACACGGCGTGCTTATCCGCTTGAGTGCAGTAGATGATTCTCAGCCTCCCGTGAGGTCTTTCAGGGGGTGGGGATCGGTCTCGACGGCCTGCTGCAGGAGTCGGTAGAAGAGCATGCCGCGGGCTCTGGAGTTGCGCCGATTGAAGCGGAACGTGAACTCATCGAGGTAGTAGGGCAGATGTCGGCGACTGAGGTTGTGATGCAGGGTGCCGGCTGTCCATCGCTTCAGCAGCGAGGAGACGAGGTGGGGTCCGGGAGTGACCGCGTCGATGTTCTCAACGCGAAGACTGTTCTGAGTGCTCGGGCTCACCTGGTGTCCGTATCCCAGCCTGGGAAGGCTGAGGAAAGCAGCGGCTCCGTCGGTGTGGATCATCGTGCCTGGGGTGATCACCTCGCGCGCGAAATCGACCATGTCCTTGCTCCCGGGTCGGCTGGCGACCTCGAGGCGAGCCCTACCTAGACGACCCGCCGCGGTGCGTTCGACGGCGATCGTGATGGGCACCTTGGCGCTGCCGCTGCCTGGTTTCCAGGGAGTTCTGCCGCCGAGGAAGCTCTGATCCAGCTCGACGCCGACTGGTCGCCCCTGGCGATCCGTGCCTCCCAGCAAGTCACGCCCAGGCCTGACCATCGCGCGTCGCAGCTTGTGCAGCCAGGCCCAGGCAGTCTCATAGGAGCCGAACCCCAGAGCATCCTGCAAACCCTGCGCCGAGACACCGTTCTTCTGCGAGGTGATCATCCAGATCGCGGCGAACCAGGTCGACAACGGCGTGTGGGAGCGGTGGAAGATCGTGCCGGCAGTGACCGAGGTCTTCACCGCGCACGCGCGGCACATCCGCAGTCCGCGACCGGTGATCCAGCACTGCTCGTGACCACACCGCGGGCACTCAAACCCCGTCGGCCACCGCAGAGTGGCCAGATACTCACGGCAGTCCGCATCATTGCCGAACCAGGACCCGAACTCCTGATACGTGCGGGGGTAGTCGACGCCTCCCACTGGCCACTGCGCGGACACGAAATCAGGTTACTGCACTCAAGCGGATAAGCACGAGACACGGGCGTTTAGCAGTTTTCGAAGGACGACCGAGCCATGCCAGCCTGCATCGTGACGCGCACGCTTCCAGACCGTTTTCGCTCGGGCTAGATCGCGTTGCATGACGAGAAGGGCGGTCCCTGATTGCTCGTCATAGCCAGAGATTGCCACTTCACCACGGTCAATCTTTGATCTGACGCCGTTGGGGACATAGCTGATCGCCCAGCCCTCTGGTCTAAGGACGGACTTCACAAGGCCCCTCTGGAGAAGTGAAAGCAGTGTTTCTGGTATCGCCTGCCAAACTCCGAGGGTTCCGTCACGGCGGAGCGGCCAGACTGCGACCAGTCCATCGGGCGTTTCAGATGCCTCTCGGTTGCCGGGCAACCACCTGTTGGGGTCACCCTTCACTTCTCCGGAAGAGATCCGTTCTCGAAGTGTCCGTCCAAGGCTTACGACGCGCCCCAACTCGGGGTCAACGAAGATCGGGTAGGCCATGCCAAGACCATCTGAAGGGCTGGCGTTGGTGCCTGCACGCAGCAAGCCCTTCCAGAATCGAATGTTCCGCTGGGTACCGCCATCCGAAAGCAAGTCGTCTTCAGTCGCGTGGACCCCCGCGTCGCCGAAGAAGCAGTACAGCGCGTACTCCTCGACACGCGCGAAGCGCCCTTGCGCCACCCCCTTGGGGTTGATCACGATCGTGATCATCTGGATATAGGCCTCCGGAAAGGTCTGTTCAAGCAGTAGTCGGAGCCGGTGCACCTCATGCTCATCAATCGTGACGATGAGGACTGAGTCATCAGGGTTTAGCAGTTCCCGTGCGATCATCAGTCGTCGTTCCATGAACGCCAGCCATTTTGAGTGGCGGTAGTCGTCGTCGCCTTCGACGTAGTTGTTGTTGTACTTCCAGTCCTTCGCGCCGGTGTTGTACGGGGGTCGATGTAGATAGCGTCGACAGAGTGCCGGTGGGTGTAGGTCAGCATCTCCAGTGCGTGGTAGTTCTCCGCGTTGATGACCGTGTGGAAGGGCTTGTCAGGACCGCCTCGTTCGACCCGCCCTGTTTCGATCAGACCGGGGTAGATGCGGTCGTTGAACTCCGCCACCACCACGAGGTCGTCGGCCAGCGCAAACTGGGTCTCCGACTCCTCGGCACCCAGTTCTGTGAGATGGGCCCTCCGCTGCCCGTCGGCGCGCTCGATGCGTGTCACCCGCCAGAGCCGCTGGTCTGCGGCGTGTGATGTTCCGCGGGACGGCAGCACGCGCACCTTGTCACCCCGGCGCACTGCTCTGCCTGGCAGCTCGACAGCTTCAGGTTGGTGTTGTTCGAAGACGAGGCCGAAGGTGCGACGCTTGGTGAGTGCGCTGATCTCCGCTTCGAGGTCGGCGCCGAGCTGAGGGTCGGCCTTGCGTGCTTGTCTCAGAAGTTCAGTCAGCCTTGACAACGCCAACCCTTTCCGACTGCATCGCCCGGCGTGACTCCATGGCAGGAATGCTACTCAAGTCGCCGTTCACACGTTGTACTTCGATGAACCCTGCACACCTGCTCGTGTACTCGCGGCGGCCGATGGGTTCGCCGTCACCTCCCGCCCACAAAGGTGAGGGTGCACTTTTCCTGATTCTGCCCGGTCCCGGGCCGGCCGGTGCCATGATTCCGCTCATGAACAAGGGCAAGACTGGCGCGGGCGAGTTGATCGCTAACGGGATCGGTCTCCTCACAGGTGGTGCGTCGGTGGTGTGGATCCTTTGGTGCACCTGGATCGCCTTCGTGGGCGGGAGGATGCCGATCATCGGTTACGAGACCGATGGCGGGATTGTGTTCGGGCTTGGCTTCCTCTTCATCGGATCCCCGATACTTCTCACGCTGGCCTACTGGGTCTCGATGATCATCGCGTTTCCCGTCATCGCAGTGCTTGCATGGTTCGATACACGGGATGGTGACGGCGGGGAAGAGCCGGAGATCCCGCCTTACCCGGTATTCCACGGGTTCACTTCCGAGCAGCTCTACGGTGAGCCGCACCAGATGGAGAGGGCGAAGTACGAGCCGGCGCTTCGCGCTCACGGCGGCCAGTGCATGGAGACGATCTGCGTGTCCGAGTCGCGGCACATCTCACCTGGCGCACCTTGGCATCTGGCGCATGACCACACGCGCGGCCCGCGTGACTACCTCGGTCCGGCTCACCCCGAGTGCAATGAGTTCGAGTCGGCCCTTCGAGGCATCACGTGGGAAGGGACTCACTTCCTCACCCCGGTTGAGGTCCGCGAAATCTGCAGCCGGCTTGGCCAAGACCCTCCTCCTCCGCCCGCTGGGATCTACGAAGCGACCACCGTGCGGGCTTGGCTGCATCCTCGACGTCAAGGAGACAACTTCTACCTCGCCACTGACTTCGTCGTCGATTCTGGACCGTACGCCGGTTGGTCCATCGCGGAGTTCCTGGAGCCGGTCGGGGCGATCGGGGAGAACGGTGAGCGAGTGGGTTCCATTGCGAACCACGACGCCCCCGACTACTTCTGTGTGCAGGAGGAACTCGACGCACTGCTCACCGAGCGTGGTGTTCGCAGCATTGGAAACCACCCGTTCGGGGTCGCGTACGAGATCAGCTCTGTCGAGGCCGCCGTGCTCGGCGTGTCTGCATCGATCACGGTCACGCCGGACCATCCGGATGAGAGTCGCCCGTTTGGGTACCCCGTACGTCTCTCTGCCGTGTCGTACCGCCGCTGGTGATCACCATCGGCTGTGGCTGGCTCTGTCCAGCCGTCGGTAGGTCGGGAGTGGGACCCCACGGCCTTGTGAGCGTTAGCCCGGTGCCATTCCGGCTAGTCCTTCGACCGACCATGGGTCCGGTGCCCGTGGGACCATCCACGATTCGCAGAGACGGCAGGAGTCGAACCTGCATCCTTCGGTTTTGGAGACCGACGCTCTAGCCAGTTAAGCTACGCCCCTCTGTTCAGTTGCGGTGCTTCTGTCTCTGTACGCGGCATCGCGTCGAGTTCGCTCGACCGGGCAAAGAGAAACCGCCTGCGGGCGGGTGTCCCAGCAGGCGGCCATGAGGCACGAGTCGAGTGTGTCTACATGACTGCTTCGCTGGAACGGTCTCCCGGCTTCATGGCGCCGATGCGGTTGGGTCGCTGATCCGTCAGAGCGCACGCCAATGAGCCGACGAGGTGCCGGCGCCAGAAGGTGGTGTACGTCCTGCTCATGTGCACCAGGCTCGGCCACGACGCCGACATCTCGCTGGCCTTATTCGGGAGCGCAGGTGACAGCAGTCCTTCACGCCGCCCCGCGTACCTAGCAAGCATGACCACCACCGCAGCGGAGACCGCCCGCGAAACCGCCCGTCTCGGCGACGGCAAGTTCGGAACACAGGCCCACGCCGACGACGAGCTCGACTCCCTGGATACCCCGGCACAGCCAGTCCTTGCCTTGCGCGCGTGCCTCGAGGGGGTCACCGAGAGCGAACGACCCTTCCTGATCCACGCCTTCACCGGCGCCCTCGACGACGCATCAGCCAGGCTCGACTCGCTCGAGCAACACGGACCGGTCGGCTTCGACTCCGAGAACGAGTACGACGAAGCTCTGGCGGAGACCCGAGCCGACGTGCGGACGTTCGATCGCCAGCTCGCCGCCCTCCGCGCGCTCGATGCCGAAGACCCTTTCCAACGCCGCGAGCGGACGATGAGGACGTACTTCGCCACCACGGCGCAGCTCGACCGCCAAGCCCTGACCATCATCGCGGACTCAGCACGCACCGTGGATCCTCGCGCCCGCTACCTGATGGTCGAGGACAGCGACCAAGGTCCACACAAGGAAGCGCGTTCATTGACCAACGACCGCGGCGAGGTGGTCGCTGACTTCGACACCTCAGACCACGAGTCACTCGAGGACATCCGCCAGATGGCCTCAGACCTTCGGGACGACTCCGATGAGTGGCAGCGGTTCGCCGAACCACTGCCGGGCGACCGCGGTGATCTGACGAGAATCGACCTGGCCAAGGTGCGAAGCAACCTCGGATAGTCCTTCGCCCAGGAGTCGAGGTCACCGATGCATCTCGACATACTGCTGAGCCTCACGAGCCATACGGGACGCGGTGGCCGGTTCATCCAGGTGCCCGAAGAGGTCTGTCGCCCCTGCCTTGCTCCAGGTGAGGTTGCGGTCGGCGTCGAAGCGGAAGACGCACACGGTAAACCGGGTCGGCGCATCCTCAGGATGTCCGAGCTGACGGGGTCGCTCTGCCACGAGCACGACCTCCGTCCCGTGCGAACATCGCACCTCGGTGGGGGCGAAGATGTCGGGCCGCGCGGTCGGTACATCAATTCCGTAGTCGGAGACCACCCCGGGACCTGACCTGTCGGTCTCTCTCGGCCAGGGCCCGGCCATGACGGGTGCCGCTGCAGCCGCCTCCAGCTTGCGATTGTCCGGCGCGCCTGTGGTCTGGCGGTGACACCAGGCTGCAACCAGAGCAAGCACGGCGACGACGAGGATTGGCGTGGCGGCCTGCTGACCTGCATGCCACGTTGCCGCGGCGATCACGCCGAGTGCGTCGAATCCAGTCGGAACGTCGTCCATGACTTCTAGGTAGGCGGCGCCGAGTCGACTCTGCACAGAGGGATTCCCGGCCCCGCGTACCTGACAGGTATGAGCGCCCACACAGCCCGCGAAGCAGCCCGGCAACACGACGGCCGGTTCGGCATCCAGCCACACGCCGACGACGAGCTCGACCTGACCGAGCCGACTCCACGAGCGGGCCGCCGTTTCGCCGACGAGATCCCCGACGGCCTCTGGAGCGACGACTTTCTCGTCGCACTCCAGCGCCGGCTGGACGGCACGCCTGACCCGCAGGAGCGCGAAGCGATCCACCAGTCGTTCCTCGCCGAGACCGAGCGCAAGAGCAGAGCGCGCCTCGCTCGATCTCTGGTCGATCGCGTGCGATCGATCGACATGCACTCAGAAGCGGGCCGGCGCGACCTCGACCAAGCCCTTCCCCATCTGTCGGCCGACCGGCGGGCAGAGCTGGCCGAGTCCCTCGCGGGGATCCAGCGTGACATCGACGAGATCGACGCGTTCGACGAGAACCGTGACAACGAAATGGTGATCGACGGTGGCCGGGTCACCGACTTCCGTGAGCTCCCCAGCCGGTTGGCGATGGTGTCCTACGCCGAGTTCTCCTCCAGCCATCCCGCCGCGGGGCACGACGACGTCGAGGCGATGCACCAGTACCGCGACGAGCTGGTGGGCCGCTACGACGACCGGGCTCGTGCCCTGGCTCTGCTTGCGGTGAACGCGGAGCTCGCTGCCGCGGACGGCCATAGCCCCTGATCAGTCACAGCAGGGGCAGCACTCGATGCAGATGTCCTTGCCGTTGAAGCAGGCCTCACACGTCAGGTCGCCTTCTTCGCACCAGACGCACCACCGGTCGCCTTCTTCGGCGAGGGTGACGTCGTCATCGGCGTGGGCTTGCGAGGCCCACTGACCTCCGGACGGGAGACCGTTGGGCTGACGGGGCGTTGCGACGTGATCCATACCCGGTAGGTACGCGGGGCAAGGGAAACTGTCTGCACCCGGTGGCAGTCTCGGGTGCACCACCACGCTCGACCAATCCTGAAGCCTTGAAGAGATTACGGGGCGGCATCTGGAACGACCCGTAGGAGCGGCGTTCGGCATGACGGTTCTCACCGCGACTGAGTTGGTCCGCTTCTGGTCCCATGTCGTGAAGGGCCCAGGTCAAAGGGACTGCTGGATTTGGGTCGGAGCGATTGCTGATGACGCCTACGGCCGCTTCTGGACCCAGCGTGCCGGCCGCGAGCGAGTGCTCCGTCCACACCGAGTCGCGTACGCCCTGGCCACCGGCGCCGATCTGAGCGGCGTGCCGGTGGTGGAGCACATGGTGTGCGACAACCCGATCTGCGTCCGAGCAGCCGGTGATCAACGAGATCACCTGTCCGGTGGCACTCAGGCTGACAACTTGCGCCGTATGGTCACCCGGGGTCGTGCAGGAATGGGCGGCAGAAGGATGGGGCGACAGGGGAGGGCTGAGCGTGCCGCGCGCTCACGGACGCTCCGGGCCGCGGTCATCGACGGCTGGGACGCGGAGCGCATCGAGGCGGCGTTGACGACAAGTTCGGGCAACCTCGCGCTGTGGTGAGGGCGTCGAGGGTGGCGGCCGTGGAGGCGACTCTTCAGGTATGAAACTGTCCGGCCAGGCAAACGTTGAGGGCCCTAGCGCGGACGCTGGGCAGGAAAAGTGAGGACTGGTTTGGACCCGCCGGCACAGAGAGACCATGCAGACGAATAATGAGGACATGACAGGCGCGACGAAGACGAGTGAGGCGGCGTCGAGGACGCTGCTCTCGATTGACGAGGTCGCCGACTGGCTCGGCGTTTCGGTCAAGACCGTCTATTCGATGCGCGACCGTAACCAGGCGCCGCCGGCGATCAAGGTAGGACGCCGGCTCCGCTGGGACGCAGAAGACGTCCAGCGGTGGCTGGATGAGCACCGCGAAGCGGTCTGATGCCCCAGATCAAGCTTGAACCTGGCGAGTGGGGCGAGATCTCAGCGTCAAAGCATGAGCGCGGACGCGGTGGGTGGCGCGCTCGCACGTGGGTCTGCGACCTCGACGGCGTTCGCCGACAGGCCCAACGTCGAGGAGATACACGCAAGCAAGCCGTGGCCAACCTCGAAGAGCATCTTAAGGATCGCGTTGAGCCTCCCCCAGAGTCAGACACTGAGGTCGTGGCGGTCACTGCCCAGACCAGCATCGCCGCCCTGGCGGAGGAGTGGCTGGAGAACGTCGAGGTCGGCGACTTCTCGGAGTCGACGAAGCACACTTACACCCGCGAAGCCAAACGAGTCGTATCGGAACTCGGTGAGGCACCAGTCGGAGAAATGACGGTGGCGAGGTGCCGCAACTACCTGCGAGGAATCGCAGAGACACATCCGTCTAAGGCAAAGATCCAGCGCACGGTCCTCGGGATGATCTTGGACGTCGGCCTCGCCCACGACGCCATCACCCACAATCCAGTTCGTTCTGTTCGAGGCATCCGGCGACCAGAGAAGAAGGAAGTCGAAGCGCTCACGGAGGACGACTTGCGAGTCTTGCGCGAGAAGGTCCGTGTCTACGCCGACGACCTAGAGCGAAACCACAAGTCCGGCCCGCGTCCGCAACGGCTCCTCCCCGATGTCGTGGACGTCTGCGTCGGCACCGGGTGCCGCATTGGTGAAGCTCTCGCACTGCGGTGGGAGGACGTAGACCTGGACGCGCGCACGGTCACGATCCGCGGCACCATCATCTCCACCAAGGCGCAGACCGCGTACCGCAAACCCAAGCCGAAGTCGGCGAGCGGCTACCGCACTCTACTGATCCCCAACTTCCTGGTGGACTCCCTGATGCGTCGCAAGGTCAACCAGGGCGAGAACCCCCTGGACGCGGTGTTTCCGACGCGCAATGCCACTTGGCCCTCCACGAACAATGTGCACGGGGCCTTTCGTCGGTTCCGCGAAGCGCAGGACGTGGATCCGGCCGTGACTTTCCGATCGTTCCGCAAGGCGGTGGCGACCATCCTGGATCGAGAGTTCGGTGTCGAGCAAGCACAGGCACAGCTAGGTCACGCCCACTCGTCCACCACACAGGCGCACTACGTCGCCAAGCCGGCACTTGCCCCCGACTCATCAGAACTGCTCGATGGACTATTCGGCGCGCAATGAGCAGGGAGCGGCGTTCTGGGTTCGTCCGGCGATTCAATACCTCTGGCCATCTGGTCACCACTTTGGCCCACACTTTGCCTCTCCGCATTCATCCTCGTTCGATGAACAGATCCCTCATCTCTCCTTGTAATCGTTGGAATGCGGGGGATTGGGGACTCACAGTTCCTCACGGGTCCTCATGCTCTGCACGTCCACTGGAACGAAGGGTTACTGGTTCGAATCCAGTCGGGGGAGCTTTGTCGTTGGAATGACAGCGAAAATGGGGCCATCCAAACTTCGGACTGGTCCCCATTCCACTTCTATCCCGTCCATCTGTGCCGATCCTCTCGGCGCGTTCGGTCACGCGGTCTGCCTGTCGGTCCGGGCGAGGCGGGCGTACTTCCCTCGCTGCGTTGTGCTCCAGCACGTGCAAGCGAACGGCCTCACCAAGGATGGATGAGAGCACCGTCCGCGCCGTCTTCGCGGCCTGCTGCCTGGTGATCCTTGAGCGCCCTCTCGAGGTCGGCCTCGGCGCGTTTCTTCGTCTTGGCGTAGCACTCAACGTCTCGGAGCTTGTTATCGACGTCCCGGTACTTGGCGCGAGCACGGTACCGGTGAGGCGTGACGCCCTCGGGTGCGCTCGCCATTGAATGGGAGCCTCTTGGGGACGAGTGGGACATGCCAGTCGTTCACAGCACCACCGACGATGGTCGCCAGGTACTCGGCTTGTGTGCCTCGGCGCCTGTGATCGACGAGAGCCGACACCCACAGAGCTTGGTGAAGCCGAAGCCGAGATGCTCGGCATTTGTCTTGAGGCGCTGACGCGATAGAGCCTGAGAGCCCCTGCCGACCGAGAAGGTCGGCGGGGCTTTCTTGTGTTCTCAGTGTGAACACGCTCACTGGCCGCTACGGTTCGCCGATGGGCATGACACGGAAGTTCCTCAGCACCTGCACCTTCGGCGGCATCGACTTCCTGTCTGACAAGGAACGTGTCGCCCGCTCAGCTCGCCTCACCAAGCAAGCCACTCGCAAGTCGGGCAAGCAGAACGCCCAGCTTCTCCGCGAGCAGAACAATGCCATCCAGTACCAGAACGGCATGATCACCGGAAGGCCGACCGTGGCGGGCTGGTATCCCGATCCTGATGGTGGTCCCGGCGAGCGTTGGTGGACTGGGAAGAAGTGGGTCTACCGCAGGCCATAGATAGGCGCAAGCAACGGTGCTCAAGGGTGTCACCCCATGGCCAGGGGTGCCCACCCTTTGCCAAGGGGTCGGGGCACCAGCCTGGACAACTACAGGCACTCGCTCACGGAGCAGGTCGGATACGACGGGTGCGAGTGGCTACTTCGAACTGAACACTCTGCCCCCTTAGGTCCCGCACTGTTGCCTCGGATGGCAGTGGTCACAGATCCCGAAGTGAGTGGCGCCAGATAGGAGGCGCCGAGGTCTCAACCCACCTCGGCGATCGGCCTCAGCTGTGGGGCGGTCTCGCGGAGCTGGCCGCGCCGCCACAGCCCGTGGATCACCAGTGCGGCGACGAAGGACCCAGCGACGCCCCAGCCCAGGTCGCTGAGCGTGTCGACGTAGGCGAACTGGCGTTCGCTGTGTCCGGAGATGAAGGCGAAGTACTCGGCAATCTCCCAGGCGATCGCCCCCGTCGCTCCGACGGCGAGTGCCCGCTCGATGACCCGTGCCCGGGTGGCGGCGTGGTGCAGAGTGAGCAGGACGAAGGCGGCAGCGAGCAGTCCGGTGTTCTGGAAGTGCATCCAGTTGTCGAACCACGAGATCCGGTCGTAGAGATCCATCCGGTTTCCCAGGATGTCGGTGAAACAGGTGATCGTCACCATCAGGTCGGGCACCCAGGGGAAGGACGCCCGATCCTTCCAGAACAGCCACCAGATCACGGGCACGGTGAACGCCAGCAGTGGGTAGCCGATGGCGCGAGCCTCGGCCGCCTTGTCCTGCAGGTTGCTGCCCACGGGGTCGAGTACCGCCATCAGCAGGAGCACGACCAAGACTGCCTTGGCCACGACGTCGAGGAGTCGGACCGTCGGCGAGGTCTCATATCGCACGGGTACGACCACAGTCATGCTGTCCTCCGCTGCTCAGGTGTTCAGGGATGCTGTAGGGCGTACACCGCCACCCACGGTGACGGCGCGCCGCTGCAGGCTACCAACGTGATGGCACCGGCCGTCGCATACCGAGCGCTGCCGGACGGTCAAATCCGTCGCAGGTCGCCGGTGAGGTCACCTGGCTCCGCGCTCGTCCAGACCGTCAGGACTGGACGTCGCCCGTTCTGAGCCGAGCACAGGTCACCCCGTCGGAACTCATCCAGCGGGCGCCGAAGGAGGGTCGGGGAATGCCGTCAGGGGTGCTGCTCGCACGGCTCCCGGACCTCGTCCGCGCCGGTCTCGCTCGCGCAGACGCTGGCGGTCATCGCCGGGCACTGGAGGCCGAGCGGTAGCTCAGGCGTCGCAGGAGGGAGTCGGCGGGCCCTGGGCGGCCGGCCCTGTCCAGCATCGTCGCGATGACCACGGTGGTCAGCCACACCCCGACGGCGTAGAGCGCCATCGTCGCGCTGCCGAGGTGCGCGCCGAGGCCGAAGCCCCAGCCGGCGAGCACCGGTGCGCACAGCACCGACTGGGCGAGGTAGCACGACAGCGATCGCTTGCCCACCGCGCTGACGGCGGTGCCGGCCGAGCCGAGGGCGCGGCCCCTGAGACGGTGCCCGATCAGGCCGAACAGTGCGACGTACCCGACGCCACAGGCCAGGCCGGTGACCATCTGGATGGGGGAGAACGCCCACATGACATCCTCCAGGCCGTCGATCACGCCGATGTGGGCGAGGGCGTGCGGCAGACCGGCCGCCCAGCCGATCGCGATCCCGACCACGGCGGTCACCCGCAGCAGCCGCAGGTGGTCGCCGGGACGCTCCAGGACGCGGCGGCGTGCCGCCCAGAAGCCCAGCAGGATCGAGACCGGGACGACCATGCCGATCGGCCCCTGGAAGACAATCGCCAGGAACGGCCACATCATCATCCGGTACCCGGCAGCGGCCAGCACGTTCTCCTCCGACGCGCTGGCGTACATGAACTCCGGCATCCCTCCGCCGATGTCGCCCGCCTCGCCCTCGGCGAGCACGGCTGCGGCGCCGAGCACCGTCAGGGCGACGAACGCGAGCAGGACGACTGTGGCTCCGGCGGCCCAGATCAGCAGGGTGCGGTCGGCGCGACGGATGAACAGGGCCACGAGCAGCAGGCCGCACAGGCCGTAGGCGCCCAGGACGTCGCCGCCCCACAGGAGCAGGGCGTGCACGGCCCCGAACGCGAGCAGCCACAGGTTGCGCCGTTGGAGCAGGCGGAAAGCCTCCCGCTCCGGCACGCCGCGCTCCACCTGGCGTCGGTGGATCATCATCAGTCCGTAGCCGAAGAGGAACGCGAACATCGGGTAGACCCGCATGTCGACGCCCGTGATCATCAGCGTCTGCACGATGCGGTCCGCCGTCGAACCGTCCAGCGGGTGGAAGCCCGCGTCGGAGTGGGCGCGTCCGTAGAGGTAGAAGGGGGTGTTGGCGAGGGCGATCAGCAGCAGCATGAAGCCGCGAGCCAGGTCCGGCGCGGGCGCCCTCTCGCGCAGTGACGTGGGTCCGCTCAGCTGGACAGGTGCGTCAGCGGTCACGGTTGCCCCGGTCTCGTCGTGCTTGCTGTGGTCGGCCATGGTGCCATCGTCGGCCACCTGGGCGTCCGTACGAGATGGGTGGATGTCATGGATCGGAGGTGACATCCGTCATGTCCGGCGGGCAACTCGTGGTGCCTCATGACGACGCCCGGCGAACGCGTCAGATCCAGCCGTTGCTGCGGGCCACCCTGGCCGCCTCCACCCGCGTGCTGGTACCGGTCTTGCCGATGGCGGCGGAGAGGTAGTTGCGCACCGTCCCGGTGGAGAGGTGGACACGTGAGGCGATGTCGGCCACCGTCGCACCGTCGAACGCCTCGCGCAGGACGTCGCGCTCGCGTTCGGTGAGCGGGTTGCTGCCGCCGGCGATGGACTCCGCCGCCAGCGCGGGATCGACCACCCGCAGCCCGGCATGCACGCGGCGTACCGCCTCGGCCAGCTCCGTGGCGGGGGTGTCCTTGACGACGAACCCACTCGCCCCGGCCTCCAGGGCACGACGCAGGTATCCAGGCCGCCCGAACGTCGTGACCATGAGGGACCGGCAACCGGGGACCTGGGATGCCAGTGCGCCGGCCACCTCGATGCCGTCCGCCCCCGGCATCTCGATGTCCAGCAGGCACACGTCGACCGCGTGCTCGCGTGCGGCAGCCACCACCTCGTCGCCGCGACCCACCTCGGCCACCACGTCCAGGTCCTTCTCGAGCCGCAGCAGCGCTGCGAGGGCTCCACGGACGAGGGCCTGGTCGTCGGCCAGCAGCAGACGGATGCTCGTGCTCACAAGCTCACCTCCAGGCGTGTTCCAGACCCCTCAGGGCGCTCCTCGACGAGCAGGGTGCCGCCGGATGCCTGGACGCGTTCGCGCAGGCCACGCAGTCCGTTGCCGTCCGCATGGTCGCCGGGCCCGATGCCGTCGTCCTGGACGACGATGCCGGCCGACTGGAGCCGAACCTCGCAACGTCCTGCGCGGCTGTGTCGCACGACGTTGGTGACGGCCTCGCGCAGCACCCACGCCACGATGATCCGGTGTCGTGGGTCGACGACGGAGTGATCGTCAGGAAGGTCGGCGTCGATGCCCGCGCCGCACAGAGCCACCGACGCGGCCTTGAGCTCGTCCTCGATGCGGGCCACCCTCAGCCCGGCGACGGTGGCCCGCACCTCGGCGAGGGCCGTCCGGGAGAGGGAGTGGATGTCGTCCAGCTCGATCTTGGCGCGCTCGGGGTCGTCGTCGATGAGTCTGCGCGCCAGCTCGGACTTCACGGTGACGACGGTGAGGCTGTGCCCGAGGACGTCGTGGACGTCGCGAGCCACCCGCTCCCGCTCCGAGACGATGTCCATCTGGCGGGACAGCTCGCGGTGCTCGGCACCACGTTCGTCCAGGACACGGACCAGGCCGGTGGTGACCAGGACGAGACCGACGATGAGGCCGAAGAACCACAGCTCGCCGTACATGCCGATCGCCGCGGGGACGAGCACCGCGGCGAGCAGCGTCGCGCCGCCGACAGCGAGGGCGACCGGGAGCCGCAGGCCGAACATCGCGAACGCGGCGATGAAGGGCAGCATCCCCAGGGCGGCGGCCTCGATGACCACGGCCGGGACGGCACAGAGCACCAGGAGGATCGCCAGCCGACGCATGCCGAAGCGATGAACCTGCTTCCATGTCTCGAAGGTGTCGAGCCGCATGAAGGACTGGACGTAGACCGCGGCGAACAGCACGATCGACGTGACCGAGGCGACCCGCCACCCCCACGTGGTCTCCGCCTGCACGGAAGAGACGATCGGGAACGCGAGGAACACCAGCCAGATGGCTCCCATGATCCAGCCGTACCGCTCCCAGGGATCTCCTTCGGGAACGTCCCGCCCGGACCGTCCGGGCGCCTGCTGCGGATCAACGTCGTCGAAGGGTGTCTCGCTCACGGGCACCTCCCGGACTGCGTTGATCGTCGGGTTGATCGCAGAGATCACTGTCGACCCCGGCTGCGGCGCACGAGCCACACCGCGATCACGGCCAGGATGAGGGTCCAGACTCCCACATTGAGCAGGGGCACCCACAGGGCGTCGTGCTCGGTCGGGCCCGTGCCCTGGTTGGCGAGCTCGCCCTCGGTGATGGGGTACCGGGCGAGGCCGGCGTAGCCGTACAGCGGCGTGAGCTTGGCAAAGGTGAGCAGCGTGCCGGACAGGGGGAAGAAGATGTTGCCCAGGAACGCGAGGATGACGATCGAGCCGCTCGCTGCGCTGACGGCCGCCTCTGAACGGAAGGCCAGCCCGAAGGCCAGGCCCCACAGGGCGAACAGTGTCGCCCCCGCGACCACGACGATCGCGCTCAGGAGCCATGCCTGCCAGGTTCCGTCGGCGCCGGTGAAGTAGCCCAGGGCGTAGATCAGGGCGACGGGCACGGTGGCGATGGCCACGGAGACGAGTGCCTTGATCGCGATGTAGTGGCCGTCGCCCATCGGGGTGAGGCCCAGCTGGCGTCCCCAGCCCTGCATCCGCTCCACGGCGGCCATGCCTCCGATGCCCGTGGTGGCGGTGACGGCGCCGTAGGCGGCCATCGAGACCATGATGTACATGGTGACGTTGCCGTTGCCGAAGCGTTCGTCGCCGAAGTCCTGCGCAGCGCCGAAGATGATGAAGAAGAACGCCGGCAGGATGGCGACGAAGAACATGCTGACGAAGTCCCGCGTCGTGCGCAGGAGCTCCAGACGGGCGTAGGTGGTGTTCATCGGTTCCCCCCAGTAGTCGATGCCGTGGTCGGCGTTGCGGCGGTCTCGGGAGATCCGGTGATCTGCAGGAACGCGGCCTCCAGCGAGCCGGAGCTGATCTCCAGGTCCCGGCCACCGAGGTCGGCGAGCAGGGCGCGAGCGACGGCATCGGAGTCCGACGACTGCACGGTGATGCGGCTGCCAGTGGCCTCGGTACCGAGCACCTCGGGCAGTGCCTCGAGCTGGGACCGCACCGCCGCGACGTCGTCCACGTCGGCGGAGACCGTGCGTCCGCTCGCGTGTGACCGGATCTCGTGCGTGCTGCCGTCGGCGACCACCGTGCCTGCGGCCACCATGACGATGCGACGGGCGAAGGCGTCGGCCTCCTCCAGGTAGTGCGTCGCGAAGACGACGGTCCGCCCCGCGTCGGCGTCGGCGTGCATGGTCTCCCAGAACGCCTGGCGTGAGCCGACGTCCATGCCGGCCGTCGGCTCGTCGAGGATGATGAGATCCGGGTCCGGCAGGAGTGCGAGGGCGTACCGCAGTCGCTGCTGCTCCCCGCCGGAGCACTTGGCCACCTTGCGGGAGGCGATCGCGGTCAGGTCGGCGCGCTCGATCACGGCGTCGACACCGGCGTGCGTCTCGAACGTCGAGGCGATCATCCGGACCGTCTCCTTCACCGACAGGTCCCGCAGCAGACCACCGGTCTGCAGGACGGCGGAGACTCGTCCTGCTCCGACCGCTCGACGTGGCGGCTGGTCGTAGACCTTGACCGATCCGGAGGTCGGAGAGGTCAGGCCCAGGACCATGTCCAGGGTCGTGGTCTTGCCGGCCCCGTTGGGACCGAGGAACGCGACGACCTCGCCGGGACTGACCTGCAGGTCCAGGCCGTCGACTGCGGTGACCGGCGGGGAGCCGGCTGCGGTGAACCGCTTGACGACGCCCTGCAGCTCGATGGCGGGGATGGTGGTTTCACTCATGCCGCCATCGTGTCGATGAGGGGCCGGTGTGCCCCATGGTGCGATGTCACGAGTCCGTCATGACATCTGTCACCGGAGTCTCACTCGCCGAAGGCGAGCGTGAACACCTCGAACGTCGTGGCGTGCGTGACGCCCAGTCTGCTGCCGGCGTGGCGGGACATGCCCTCCAGGAACTCGCCGGCATCGAAGTTCTCCCAGCCGAGTCCGTCGATGTAGGCGTGGTGGGCCTCCAGCGATGCGACGCCGCGCTCGAAGGTGCCTGTGATGTCGACGCCGTGGGCGCCGTCGGGGGAGGCGGCCGCCCAGACCTGCTGCACGTCGCCCCACGGCGTCGGCGCTGCGTCCCCCACCAGCTGCTCCGGGTAGATCCACCGGTTGCCGGCGTCCTGGGCCGCATGGAGGGCGGCGCGTCCCACCGCGATGTGATCGGCCTGGTTGGGTGCCGAGCCGCCCCAGGTCTCCCGGAAGTTGTTGGTGATGACGATGTCTGGTCGGTGGAGGCGGATCTGTTCGGCAATGGCACGCCGCAGGGGGACCCCGAACTCGACGGTTCCGTCGGGCAGGCCGAGGAACTCCACGGTGTCGACGCCGACGATGCGTGCGGACTCGATCTGCTCGGCGATGCGGACGTCGCGAGCCTCGTCCGGGTGCATCCCGTCGATGCCGGCCTCGCCGCTGGTGACCATGCAGTAGACGACGCTCTTGCCTTGATCAGTCCACCGCGCGACGGCTGCCGCGGCGCCGAACTCGACGTCGTCGGGGTGGGCGACCACCACGAGCGCACGCTGCCAGTCCTCGGCGACCGGCGCCAACGGCTCGGGAGCCTGAGAAGTCATGGTCATCAGGCTACGCCCGGCCTTGGGCCGGCGCCACGACAGAGCACAAGCGGTCCCAGCAGGTCCGGTGCTGGTCCGTGTTCTCGAGTGCCGGCGGGAGTCGGCTCGCCTGGCACCGCACGCAGCATCGCTCCTGGGCGTCGGTAGGGTGGCGCCACCCGGGGCGGTAGCTCAGCCGGTCAGAGCAGGGGACTCATAATCCCTGGGTCGTGGGTTCGAGCCCCACCCGCCCCACCGGCCTGGTAGCTGCGCTCAGCCGGCAGTGGCCGGCGTCGGTCGGGGCAGGGCAGCGAGGGTCTGGCTGACCGCTTGGCCGGTGGCCACCACCGCGGGCGCCAGGGCCGCGATCTGGTCGGGCCCGAGCTCGCGGCCCAGGCCGGACATGCTCAGACCACCCACGGCCTGGTCACCGCCTTGGGGGATCGCGACGCCGACGCACCGCGTGTGGAGCTCGTTCTCGCCATCGTCGAGTGCCCAGCCACGCTCGCTCGCGACGGCCAGCTGGTCGAACAGCTGCGGCCTGGTCACCACGGTCCGTTCGGTCAGACGACGCACCGGGGTGCCGGCGAGGGTCTCGACGACCTGGTGGGAGTTCATCGTCGACAGGACGGCCTTGCCGATCGCCGTGCTGTGCAACGGCAGCTCCATCCCGACGTAGGAGCGCATCCGGGCGGACCCGGCGCCGTCGACCTTCACCGTGTAGGTCAGCTGCTTGCCCCGGCGTACCGCGAAGTGCACCGTGTAGCCCGTCTGGTCACGCAGGGTCCGCAAGTGCGGGATCACGTGCTGGAGGTAGTCGTCCGGACGTTCCAGCAGGCTGGCAAGACCGCTGGGCCGCGGGCCCGGGTGATAACGCCGGTCCTCGTCCTGATGCACCCAGCCGTGCGCCACGAGGTCGGAGAGGATCCGGTGCACGGTGCTGTTGGACAGGCCCGCAGTGGCAGCGATGTCGGACAGTCGGTCGTGGGTCGCGACGATCTCCAGCACCCGCAGACCCTTGATCAGGGCCGATTGCTGAGGGGCCGGTCGGGTCTCTTCGGACATCGTGATCACTCCTCCGCACACGGTCAGCGCTTTTCCGCTGCATCGAAAAGCCTTTCACATGAACGTGAGACCCCTCACGCTGCTGCCATGCCTGACGTCTTCGACACCCTCACGAGCACCCGGGTGGTGCCCGTCGTCGTGATGGAGGACGTCACCTCGGCGGTCCCGCTGGCCCGGGCGTTGAGCGCCGGCGGCCTGCCCGTGGCCGAGGTGACGTTCCGCACCGCGGCGGCGGCCGACTCGATCAGGGCCATCGCCGATGGCGTACCGGCCGCCGGCCCCGGTTCCATCCTCGTCGGGGCCGGCACGGTCCTCACGCCCGCCCAGGTCGATGAAGCGGTGATGGCCGGGGCACGGTTCGTCGTGTCGCCCGGGCTGAGCCGCGCCGTGGTCGACCGTTGCCGCGAGCATGGCGTTCCCGTCATCGCCGGCGCAGTCACCGCGACCGAGGTCCAGGCCTGCCTCGAGCTGGGGCTCGATCTGCTGAAGTTCTTCCCGTCCGCGACCAGCGGTGGTGTCGCGGCCATCACGGCCCTCGCGGGGCCGTTCCCCGGCGTGCAGTTCGTTCCCACCGGTGGGGTCGGCCCGCACAACGTGACCGACTACCTGTCATTGCGCTGCGTCCCGGCCGTCGGCGGCAGCTGGATGGTTCCACCCGACCTGATCGAGTCCCGCAGCGTCGATCGTCTGCAGAGGCTCGCGTCCGAGGCGGTCCAGCTGGCCGCCTCCGTCCCGAAGGAGACCTGACATGACCGTGGATATCCGCCCCGCCGAGGCGTGCCGGTACGACGTGCTCGCCCTCGGTGAGGTCATGCTGCGCCTGGACCCCGGGGAGGGCAGGATCCGCAACGCTCGGACGCTGCACACGTGGGAGGGCGGTGGCGAGTACAACGTCGCCCGTGGGCTCCGCAAGGTCTTCGGCCTGCGTGCCGGTGTCGTGACCGCTCTCGTCGACAACCCCGTGGGCCACCTGGTGGAAGAGCTGATCCTGGCCGGAGGTGTCGACACCTCGTTGGTCCACTGGCGCGAGGACGACGGCATCGGGCGTTCCGTCCGCAACGGGTTGAACTTCACCGAACGCGGGCACGGCGTGCGGGGCGCCGTCGGGGTCTCGGACCGGGGGAACACGGCCACGGCGCAGCTGTCCGCGAGCGACGTCGACTGGGACCATGTCTTCGGCACCCTGGGCGTCAGGTGGCTGCACACCGGTGGCATCTTCGCCGGGCTGAGCGATACTGCCGCGGACAACCTGCTGGCGGCCGTCACCGCGGCGCGCGAGCACGGCACCGTCGTCTCCTACGACCTCAACTACCGTCCGAGCCTGTGGAGGTCCGTCGGTGGACAGGAGCGCGCCCGTGGGGTCAACCGCGAGGTCGCGTCGCACGTCGACGTCATGATCGGCAACGAGGAGGACTTCACCGCCGCGCTGGGGTTCGAGGTGGAGGGCGTGGACGACGACCTCATCGATCTCGACACCGATCGGTTCGCGGCGATGATCGACGAGGTGGTCGGGACCTACGGCAATCTCAGGGTCGTCGCCACGACCCTGCGCTCGGTCCGGTCAGCCAGTCGCAACGACTGGGGAGCGATTGCCTGGTCAGCACCCACCGGATGCGTCCTCGCCCGACATCGTGAGGACCTGGAGATCCTCGATCGCGTCGGCGGTGGAGACTCCTTCGCCTCCGGTCTGGTGTACGGGCTGATGGCGGGCGAGGACCTGCAGACCGCCGTCGAGTACGGAGCGGCGCACGGCGCCCTCGCCATGACGACGCCGGGCGACACGTCCGTCGCCACGCGCGCAGAGGTGCTCAAGCTCGCCTCCGGCGGTAACGCGCGCGTCCAACGGTGAACCGTCGATACGCTGACGGCGTGTCGCCCGTACAGTCGTCGCACCCGATCGACTCCCGTCGCGGCTACCTGGACACGCCCAGCATGGGCCTGCCGATCCCCGAGACGCTCGCCGCGATGCAGGCGGCCCTGCAGGAGTGGGGGTCGGGCCGGGCCGACCACGTGGTGTGGGAACGGTCCTCCCAGGCCTGCCGGCGTTCCTTCGCGCGGCTGAGCGGGGTCCAGCCGGAACGCGTCGGCCTTCTGCCGTCGATCGTTCCCGCCGTCTCGGCGGCCGCGACCGTGATCGCCAGGGAGTCGGGCACGGTGGTGGTGCACCGCCGTGAGTTCCGCTCCCTCCTGTTGCCGGTATTGGCCCAGGTCGAGCAGGACCGGCTGCGCTGGGTCGATGGCCCGTACGTCGCCGAGACCTTCACCGCGGCCGTGGATGAAGGCACCTCCGCGGTGGTGGTCTCGGCCGTCTCCTCCCACGACGGAGGGCGACCGTCCTTGACGAGACTGCAGGCCGCCTGTGACGCCATGGACGCCCACCTGGTCGTCGACGGAACACAGGCCGCGGGCCTGGTGGTCCCCGACGTGGCCATCGAGTCCCTGCTCCTGTTCGCCTGCGCCGGCTACAAGGGTCTGCGGGGTCCGCGGGGCGCCGCCTATGCCGTCGGCGACGATCAACTTGCGCATGCCCTCCTCGCCCCGAGCGCCTACGGCATGGCCGATGCTGGCGAGCGCGGAAGCTACGGTCCGCCGCTGCTGCCGCGACGTGGCGGGCAAGGATTGGACCAGTCGCCGGTCTGGCTGGCGTGGGTCGGAGCCGAGCCTGCTCTGGAGCATCTGCTCACGGGGTCTGCGGCGCGCAGGCAGGCCCACGTCCTGGCACTGGCCGCGCAGCTGCGGGACGAGCTCGAGTCGTGCGGCCTGACGCCACAGCTCACCGACCTGCCGAGCCCGGTCGTGACGTTCGAGCACGAGCAGGCCGACGCGCTCGTCGATCGGTTGGCCGCCCACGGCCTCAGGTGTGCGACGCGGCTGGGTCGAGTGCGGCTCGGATTCCATGAGCACAACGACGAGGACGACGTCGTCGCCGTCGGTCGCATCCTGCGAGACCGCCCACACTGAGATCCGAGCCCTGACCGAGCTTTTCCGCTCTAGCGAAAAGGCTTCAGCGCGGGCGTGGTCTGGGTCACGCTGAAGGCATGGACGACATTCGCGCCCGCTGCCATGGCGTCCCGGGACCAGCCCGGACGACGTCGACCATCATGCGGAGCGGTACGGAGGCATAGACCCATGACCCGACGACTCAGGTCCACGTTCATCACGGTGCTCGCCGGAGCACTGCTGGCCGCAGGCTGCACGTCTGACGGCGCCGGCGGCTCAGACGGTGGCGGGGAGAGCACGCTCGACAAGGTGATCGACCGCGGCGAGATCCGTGTGGCCGTCCTGCCCGACTTTCCACCGTTCAGCGTCCAGAACGCCTCCGGTGAGTTCGAGGGCTACGAGGTCGACGTCGCCAAGGCGCTCGCGGAGGCGCTGGACGTGGAGCTCGACCTGGTCAGCACCGACGGCGCCAGCCGGCTTCCGCTGCTCAGCGCCGACCGCGCCGACGTCAACATCTCCTCCTGGACCGCCACCGACGAGCGAGCCAAGGCCGTTGGCTTCACGATCCCGTACATCGCTGACGGCGCCAGCGTGCTGTACAGCGCCGACGAGCCGATCGAGGGCTATGAGGACCTGGCCGGCAAGTCCGTGTCGGTGGCGCGGGGCAGCACCAACGACACGATCATGACCGAGGACTTCCCCGACACCGAGATCGTGCGGTTCGAGTCGATCGCCGACGCGGTCGGCGCCCTGAAGGCCAACCAGGTCGACGCCGCCATCGAGGGCCGGGCCACCGTCACCCAGGAGGCCGAGCGCAACGATGGGCTGGAAGCACTCGACGAGCCGCCGCTGAAGCCCTCGCTGATCTCGATGGGTGCCTTGCCGGGTGACCAGCGGTGGATCAACTACCTCAACAACTTCATCCGGAACCTCAACGCCTCCGGGACCAACGCCGAGCTGTACCAGGAGTGGTTCGGCGAGGACCTCCCCGACGTCATCGGCTGAGGCCGAGCCACGGGACCATGACGTTCTACTACGGGGACATCCTGCCCTACCTGCCGCTGATGCTGGAGGCGTTGTGGCTGAGCGTGTGGGTGACCCTGGCCTCGTTCGCCGTCGGATGCGTCCTGGGTGTCGGGCTGTCGGCGGCCAAGGTCAGCTCGTCGCGGTTCCTGCGGGTGCCCGCATCCGCCTACATCGAGCTCGTCCGCAACACTCCGCTGCTGGTGCAGCTGTACCTCATCTACTTCGGGATCGGCCAGCTCGGCTTCAGCGTGAGTCCCTTGTGGTCAGCGCTGATCGGGCTCACGCTGAACAACGCCGCCTACACCGCGGAGATCTTCCGCGCCGGCTTCGCCTCGGTGCCGGCCGGGCTCCGCGAGGCGGGTGCAGCACTTGCGCTGTCGCGGTGGCACCAGTTCCGGCACGTGGTGCTCGTGCCGGGGCTGCGAGGGATCATCCCGTCGTTGACCAACCAGCTCATCATCTTGTTCCTGTACTCCTCGGTGGCGTCGGTGATCTCGCTGGAGGAGCTCACCGCAGTGCTGCTCAACATCAACTCCGACACCTTGCGAACCCTGGAGGTGTTCACCTACGGCGCTGTCCTGTACTGGGGCACGTCGGCGCTGATCGCCTATGGCTCGCGCACGATCGAGAAGGTGATGTTCCGATGGTAGGTGAGTTCTGATGCTGGACGACTTCGGAGCAGAGAACCTCCCTCCGTTGCTCAACGGAGCGCTGCTCACGGTGTTCCTGGTAGCGACGTCGGGCTTCCTCGGGACGGTGATCGGCCTTGCCCTGGGTCTGGCCCGCACGTCGCCCAGCCGCGTCGCGCGGGTCCTCAGCCTGGTCTACATCAGCTTCATCCGTGGCCAGCCGGTGTTGATCATCCTGTTCTTCGTGTACTTCGTCCTGCCGTTGCTGTTCCCGATGGCGTCGGTCTCACGAGCCGTCGCTGCCATCGCCGGCCTGTCGGTCTACGCGGGGGCGTACATCGCCGAGATCGTCCGTGGAAGCCTCCTGGCCGTCCCGACGGGACAGTCGGAGGCCGCCGAGGCCCTGGGCATGGGCTATGCGCTCAAGCTGAGGTACGTGGTCCTGCCGCAGGCACTGCGGATCGCCGTCCCACCGGGCATCGGCTTCCTGGTGGCGCTGGTGAAGGCCACGTCGCTCACCTCGGTCATCGGCTACGTCGAGCTGACCCGGGCCGGACGCATCACGAGCACCATCAACCAGGAGCCGATCCTGACGTTCCTGATCGTGGCGGCGCTCTACTTTGTCATCTGCTACCCGATCTCGATGGTCGGTCGTTGGTACGAACGGAGACTCGCATGAACCCCATCATCACGGTCCAAGGGCTGCGCAAGAGCTTCGGCGACCTCGAGGTGCTGCGGGGCGTGGACTGCACCGTCCAGGAGTACGAGGTGGTGTGCGTCGTCGGACCGTCCGGCTCCGGCAAGAGCACCTTCCTGCGGTGCCTGAACCTGCTGGAATCGATCACGGCCGGGACGGTCTCGATCAACGGGCACGAGCTCACAGATCCGAGCACCAAGCTGAACGTCGTCCGGCAGGACGTCGGGATGGTCTTCCAGCAGTTCAACGTCTTCCCCCACCTGAGCGTGATGGACAACATCACCCTGGCCCCGACCAAGGTGCTCAAGATGGACGCGGCGGCCGCCAGGGAGCGTGCCATGGCGCTGCTGGAGAAGGTGGGACTGACCGACAAGGCCGACGTGTACCCCAAGAAGCTCTCCGGCGGGCAGAACCAGCGGGTCGCCATCGCCCGGGCCCTCGCCATGCAGCCGCAGGTGATGCTCTTCGACGAGCCGACCTCGGCTCTGGACCCGGAGACGGTCGGCGAGGTCCTCGGGGTCATGAAGGCGCTGGCCGAGGAGAGCATGACGATGGTCGTCGTGACCCACGAGATGGGGTTCGCCCGGGAGGTCGCGGACCGTGTCATCTTCATCGACCACGGCCTGATCGTGGAGCAGGGGACGCCCACCGAGATCTTCGACTCGCCGCAGCACGAGCGCACCCAGGCGTTCCTGAGCAAGGTCTTGTGAACGATGGACGACGTCCTCGAGCTGACCCGCCGGCTGGTCGCGATCGACTCCCAGAACCCGGGCCCGGGAGAGGCTGTCATCGCCACGACGATCGAGCATGAGCTCGCCGGTCCGGCGGGGTTCTCGGTGCGCCGGCTCGAGCCAGTGGCCGGGCGGCCGAACCTCGTGGTCGAGCTGGATGCCGGCCCTGGACCGCACCTGGCGCTGAGCGGGCACCTGGACACCAAGCCGGTGGGTGAGGCTCGAGCGCAGTGGAACACCGATCCGTTCGAGCTCACCGTCGACGAGGGTGTGGCCTACGGGCTCGGAGCCACCGACATGAAGGGAGCGGTGGCCGCCATGCTCGTGGCGTTGCGGCGGTACGCCGAGGGTGAGCCGTCGGGCCGGGTCAGCCTGGTGCTGACGGCCGATGAGGAGCAGGGCTCGGACGCCGGCGCCAAGGCCCTGGTGGAGCAGGGCCTGGTGGAGGCGGACGCGATCGTCATCGGCGAGCCGTCAGGCATCGACGTGCCGTGGGAGATGATGGCGCTGGTCTCACGGGGCATCTGCTGCTTCGAGGTCACGGTGGGTACCGAGCAGG